>CAMOVW010000031.1 GCA_946627725.1 uncultured Clostridia bacterium | reverse complement strand
TTATACAGATAAATCCACGTTTTTACAAGTTTGGGGGCCTTACATATTATCTACAAAAGGTCGCCGATCCACTTTCTCGGCAAGGAAACTTTGTAATCGCGGCGGGCGGTTTTAATGAAGCCTTCAAATACGCTTTAACAGCGATTGGAAACGATTCTATATGATTCGGATTTATATTATAATATCATTTCCTCCGAAAACAGCGGAATCCACGGTTCGAATAAATCCGGATCGGCCGCAAATCAGACGATGACGGTTCCCTGATTGACCGAAAAAGCGATATCTGATTTGCGAAGGACATTTGAAACACCGGCTTTGTTTGCGGTAAATCAGGGTAACCGTCCCGCTGATTGGCTGCCGCCCGCGTCGCTCGGAATCTATTGTTTCATTTCAAACATCTCGCTAAATTATAATTTATCGTTCCTACAGCAGCCTCTTATTATACTGTCCCGCCGTTACTCTGCCCGCCGGTTTTTGCCCGGCGAGGATGCTTTCGGCGATATTGCGGCATTGGGCGGGGGATTCGGTGGTAAAGTAAAGGGTGTAAAAATCCGTTTGCGGCGCTTTCAGCCCCACGCTGCAGAGGGGCGCCGCGTTATACATGGTGGAATACTGCCTTTCGCTGCACAGCAGGGGGAACCGCTCGTTTTTGCGGTCTGTGATCTCGGCGCGGCCTTTGCAGTTGCCGCAGCCGGTTTCGCCGCGCTGCGGGCAGCTTCTGAAGCGCATCAGCGGCAGCCGCCCCCACGCGATATAGCCGGTTTTTCCGGCGCAGCGCAGGCCGTTCATAGCGCTCAGATGCAGCTCAAAGGAAAGGGTGTTGTCTTTGCAGCCCAGCGCCTCGTATTCGGCGAGAGCGAGGCGGTTCGTGATATTCAGGTGCGCCCCGCCGGTAACGGCAAGGCCCGCGTCTTTCAGCAGCTTAATACCGCCGATATTTTCTGCCACGCCCAGCGTGAGCCCTTTTTCTTTCAGGCTTTTCAGCGCTGCGGCGATCTTTGGCTCCCGTGCGGGGAAGATCAGCACCGGCAGCTCCGCCGCAAGGCGGCCGCCCGATGTTTCGATCAGTTCCGGGTGGGCTGCGATCTCCTCCAGCGGCAGGATATACCGCTCGCAGGCCGGGTGGGTGAAGAACTGCGCCGCCGTTTGAAAGCGCATCCGCAGGGCGGGCGTTTCCGGCGCGGGGGAGCTGGGGAGTGTGCGTATTGTTTCAAGCACCGCCGCGGTTTTATCTTCCGCAGGGGGCACGGCGGCGCGTTTTTCGGCGATGGCCTGCACCCCGGCGCGGCGCAGGGCGTTCATTGCGCTTGCGGGCAGCATCAGCTCCGGCGCGATCTCCGCTGTGATCCGCCCGGCGGTATAGGGGGTATCGCCCAGCTTTGAGAGGGCTGCCGCCGCTTTTTCTTCGGTGAGCGGGGCGTTCAGCGCCTTTTGGGGCGTTTCGCCGGTCACGGTTACCGTGTGAACGCCGTCCGATACCGTAAGGGCGGCGGGGGCATCCGGCAGAACGGTCAGCCGCATATCGAGGGCGGCCCGTTTATATTCTTTATCGTAGAGCCGCTGCAGGTTTTTCAGCACCCCCGCGGCGGCGGTCACGTCCTCTTTGGTGCGGCGGCCGAACATGGCGCCGTTCACCCTGCCGGTGAGGTAGCCGTCCGTGAACCCCCCGCGTGAGAACACGCTTTTCAGCGTTTCGGTATCCGGCTGCCCGCCCGCCAGCTTTACCCGGCAGGCGTTTACGGCGGCGGCAACGTACTCCGGCCGTTTCATACGGCCCTCTATTTTGAACGAGCAAACCCCCGCCGCCGCAAGGGCGGGCAGGTGTTCCACAAGGCTCATGTCCTTTAAGCTGAGGCAATACTCCCTCTGTTCGTTCCTGAAATTCAGGCGGCAGGGCTGGGCGCACAGGCCCCGGTTCGCGCTGCGGGAGCCGAAGGCGCAGCTGGTGTAGCAAAGCCCCGAAAAGCCCATGCAGTGCGCCCCGTGCACAAACACCTCGATTTCGGCGTTTACGGCGGCGCAGATGGCTTCGATCTCTTTCAGCGACGTTTCCCGTGCCAGCACGATGCGGGCAAAGCCCTGTTCTTCCAGCAGCTTCGCCCCGGCGATATTATGCACCGCCATCTGTGTGGAGGCGTGCAGCGCCAGCCCCGGCGCGTACTGTTTTACGGCGGCCGCCGCGGCAAGGTCCTGCACCAATACGGCGTCGGCCCCCGCCTGCGCCGCAAGACGCAGCGTACCGAGAAACGCGGGCAGCTCCCCGTCCGTAAGCAGGGTGTTCAGGGTGATATAGGTTTTTACGCCCCTTTCGCGGCAATAGCGCACGGCGGCGATAAAATCGGCGTCGCCGAAGTTCTCCGCGTTGCGGCGGGCGTTGAAATCGCCCGCGCCGAAATATACGGCGTCCGCGCCGCTGTTTACCGCGGCGATCAGCTGTTCCCGTCCGCCCACCGGGGCGAGAATTTCGGGCAGATGCAGGTCGGTTTTCATCTTTTTCCCTCCCGTAGTACCATAAATCGTATTCTACCACAGCCAAATCAAAATTGCTATTGCTTTTTAAATAAAATTCCGCTATAATAAGTGCAAATCGAAAAGAAACATTTGTTTGCAGAAAGGAAATGCACTATGGCGGAAAAAAGAGATACCACGAAAACCCCCGTTTCGGCGGATAAGCAGGAGGCTTTAAAAACGGCGATCAACCAGATCGAAAAGCAGTTCGGCAAGGGCGCGGTGATGCGCCTCGGCCAGACCACGGCCCTGAATGTGGACGCCATCTCCACCGGCTCCATCGCGTTGGACGTGGCCACCGGCATCGGCGGTCTGCCCAAGGGCAGAATCGTGGAGATCTACGGGCCCGAGAGCTCCGGTAAAACCACCCTTGCGCTGCACGTGGTGGCGGAAGCCCAGAAAAACGGCGGCGAGGCTGCCTTTATCGACGCGGAGCACGCGCTGGACCCGGTTTACGCCGCAAACCTGGGCGTGGACGTGGATTCCCTTCTGGTATCCCAGCCGGATAACGGCGAGCAGGCGCTGGAGATCGCCGAATACCTCACCCGCTCCGGCGCGCTGGACGTGATCGTGATCGACTCCGTAGCCGCGCTGGTGCCGAAGGCCGAGATCGAGGGCGATATGGGCGATTCCCACGTGGGTCTGCACGCCCGCCTGATGAGCCAGGCCCTGCGCAAGCTGGCGGGCGCCATCAGCCGTTCCAACTGCCTTGTGATCTTCATCAACCAGCTGCGTGAAAAGGTGGGCGTAATGTACGGCAACCCCGAGGTCACCACCGGCGGCCGCGCCCTGAAGTTTTACGCCAGCATGCGCATCGACGTGCGCCGCATCGAGCAGCTCAAGGCCCCCGGCAACGAGTTCATCGGCTCCCGCACCCGCGCCAAAATCGTAAAGAACAAGGTTGCGCCCCCCTTCCGTGAGGCGGAATTCGATATCATGTACGGCAAGGGCATCTCCAAAGAGGGCGAGATCGTGGATATGGCCGTGAATTTCGATATCATCCACAAGAGCGGCGCATGGTTCAGCTACGGCGAGCAGCGCATCGGCCAGGGCAGAGATAAAGTGAAGCAGTACATTCTGGATAACCCGGATTTCGCCGCCGAGGTAGAGGCGAAGGTGCGCGCCGCCATGATGCCCAAAAAGCAGGAGGCGGATCCCGCCGTTGCCGCCGAAGAGGCCGCGGCGGACGAGCCCATCGCCCCCAATAACGGCCGCCTTTCCAAAATCAAGATCGATATCGCGGCCGACTGATGGAACTTACAACCTCCACCACAAAAAAAGGACGTATCAACATTCTCACGGACGGTGAATACCAATTCACCGTCCCTGCTTTCATTTGGTACCGTTCGCCCCTGTGCGGCCAAACGGCGGCGGAACCGGAGGAATTGGAAGAACTGCATGCAGAGGGGCAGGCCGCCGACGCCTACGAAAAGGCCCTGCGGCTGCTGGGCAACCGCGCCCACGCCGAAACGGAACTGCGGCAGAAGCTGAAACGCGATTACCCCGCACACGCGGTGGAAGCCGCCGTCGCCCGCCTGAACGAGGCCGGTCTGCTGGACGACGCCGCCTTTGCCGAAACGCTTGCCGAAGAGCTTTACCGCCGCAAGCGTTACGCGCCCCCGCGCATATTGCAGGAGCTTACCCACCGGGGCGTGGACGCGGAAACGGCAAAAAATGCGGTGAATGGGCTTGATATTGACAGAAAACAAGGTATAATAGATATCATAGAGAAGATGCGCCTTCCCGAACACCCCACCCGCAAAGAGACGGACCGCCTTCTGCGCCGCCTGCTTGCCGCCGGCTACACCATGCGCGAGATCAGAGAAGCGGTGGAGATCACGGAGGAAACATGGGAGTAGGGATGGGAATTGCAGCATTCCGTTCCGAACGAACTGAAAGGATTTTCATATTATGAACGAAAAAATCGGTTTTATTTCCCTCGGCTGCCCGAAGAATCAGGTGGACAGCGAACTGATGATCAAAAAGCTGGCGGACGCGGGCTATGAGATGATCGATACCCCCTTCGGGGCGGACGTGGTGATCATCAACACCTGCGGCTTTATCGAGGCCGCCAAGCAGGAGGCCATCGACAACATTCTGGAGATGGGCCAGTATAAAGAAGACGGCGACGTGGGCAAGATCATTGTGATCGGCTGTATGGCGGAGCGCTATAAAGACGAGATCCTGAAAGAGATGCCCGAGGTGGACGCGGTTGCGGGCCTCGGGGCGAATAAAGATATCGTGGCGTTCGTGCGGCAGGTGCTGGAGGAGGGCAAAAGGGAATCCTTCCCGCCCAAAACGGAGATGCCCCTTTCCGGCGAGCGCATCCTTACCACGCCGGAGCACTGGGCATATCTCAAGGCAGCGGACGGCTGCTCCAACTGCTGCGCCTACTGCGCCATCCCACTGATCCGCGGGCCCTTCCGCTCCCGCGAGATCGAAGACGTGGTGGCCGAAGCCAAGGCCCTTGCGGCCGACGGCGTAAAGGAGCTGATCGTGATCGCGCAGGATACCACCCGCTACGGGCTGGACCGCTACGGCGAGCTGAAGCTGCCCGCTCTGCTGAAAGAGCTGGACGCCATCGAAGGCCTGCATTGGATCCGCCTGCTGTATTGCTACCCCGAGCGCATCACGGACGAGCTTCTTGAAACGATCAAAAACAGCAAAAAGATACTGCACTACATCGATCTGCCCCTGCAGCACGCAAGCGGGCGTATCTTAAAGGCCATGAACCGCAGCGGCGACCGGGCCTCCCTTACCGCCCTGATCGAAAAGATCCGCGCTTACCTGCCGGACTGCATATTGCGCACCACCTTTATCAGCGGCTTCCCCGGCGAAACGGACGAGGATTTTGACGAGCTGAGCGAGTTTATCGACGATATCGGCTTCGACCGCCTGGGCTGCTTCGCCTATTCCCGCGAAGAGGGCACCCCGGCCTACGATATGCCGGAGCAGGTGGATCCGGAGCTGGCCGCCCACCGGGGCGAAGTGCTGATGGAGCAGCAGCACCGTATCTTTACCGATAAGCAGGAGGCTCTGATCGGCAGAACCGTGGAGTGTGTGGTTGAGGATTACGACGGCTGGAGCGATTCCTACGGCGGCCGCACGTGGATGGACGCCCCCGAGATCGATTCCGCCATCCGTTTCGTATCCTCAAAACCGCTGGAAACCGGCGATTTCGTTCAGGTGCGCATCACCGGGGTGAGCGACGTGGACCTGATCGGGGAAGCGGTAAAACAAAAGTGACGGAGAAGAGAAATGTTTCGTGAGGTTGTAAGAAAAAAGCAGGCGCTGGATGGAGCCGCCTGTGTTGAGATATTAAAAACCGCCAAGCGGGGCGTGCTGGCGGTAACGGGGGCGGAGGGCTATCCCTACGCCGTACCGCTGAACCACTATTATAACGAAGAAGACGGCTGCCTGTATTTTCATTCCGGCAAAACCGGGCATAAGATGGAGGCCCTCGCAAATAACGCGAAGGTGAGCTACTGCGTTACGGACGACGGCGAGAGCGCAGGGGACTGGTCTTACTTTTTCAGAAGCGTGATCGTGTTCGGCGAGGTTGAAATGATCGAAGACCGTGATGAGATCTACCGCATCTCACGGCTGCTGAGCCTGAAATTTACAAGCGACGAAGAATATATCGCCCACGAGATCGCCCATTCCGGCCCCGCCACCGCCATGTTCCGGCTGCGCCCGGCGCACATCACCGGCAAACGGGTGCACGAGCGCTGAGATCTTCCGCAAAAAATAAAAAGAAGGGACCGATCTTTTTGATCCGCAAACGTATCCCAGGTATGCTTTCGCTTTGTATTGCGCTCTGCTGCGTTTTCTGTACGCAGGCCGGTGGGGCGATACAGATGCGCTTCCACGCGGACGAGGCCCGTTTTGTGCTGCGCATATCGCGGGGGCTTGAAACCGCCGACGGCAACGCGCTTGAAACCTATGATCTGAACGGGGACGGCGCTCTTACCGAGGAGGACGCTTTTGCCCTGCTGCGCTGCAGCGTGGGGCTGGAGCCCTTTGCGCTTTCCGAAGCCCCCGAACGTGCGCTGACCGAGGAAAACACAGAACAGAGTACACAGCCGAGTACAGCGCAGGATACGTCGGCACGGAGTTCTTCCGGCGGTTCCGGGAGCGATACGGATGATTGGGATAAACCCTGGGGACCGGTGCCCGGCGCGTTGCCGCAGGGCGAAACCGGAAAATACGCGGTGAACACCAACACCGGCAAATTCCATCTGCCCACCTGCAAATGGGTGGGGGAGATCCATCCCGAAAACCGCACCGATTCCAACGCGGACCGGCAGCAGATCGTCGACGCGGGCTATACCCCGTGTAAGGTTTGTACGCCGTGACAAACGCCGTTCGCGGGAGCCTCAGCTTCCGCAACAGAGCGGGACGCCGAACGGCGATTATCGCAATCCAAAACCACCGAAAGGGGAGAAGAGAATATGAAAAACAGCTACGATGTGATCGTGGTGGGCGCCGGTAACGGCGGGCTTGCCGCGGCGGCGCTGATCGCAAAAGCGGGCTATAAAACGCTGGTGCTTGAAAAGCACAACCTGCCCGGCGGCTGCGCCACCAGCTTTGTGCGGGGGCGCTTTGAGTTTGAGGCCGCCCTGCACGAGCTTTGCCACGAGGCCACCGACGAGCGTATGGATTCCGTGCGCAAGATCTTTGAGGAGGTTGGCGCGGATATGGACCTGGTTTATGACGACGCCCTCTTCCGCGCGATCTGCCCGTTTACGGACGGCTACGATTATACCGTGCCCACGGGGTACGACGCGTTTCTGGACGCCATGGAGGCCGCCGTGCCCGGCTGCCGCGACAGCGTGCAAAAGCTGCTGGAGCTGAACCGCGCCATCGACGAAGGGCAGGTGTATATGGACAGCGTCTCCGTGCCTTCCAAAATGATGAAGGACCACACCGATTTCATGCGCGTGGCGGGCCACAGCGCCGAGCAGGTGATGACGGACCTGGGCGTACCGGAGAAGGCGCAGCGCATCCTCAGCACCTATTGGGGCTATCTGGGCGTGCCTACGGACGATCTGAACGGCCTGCATTATATCAGCCTGCTGGCGGCCTTCGCGCAGAACGCCCCCAGTATGCCGCGCCACCGCAGCCATTATCTTTCCCTCTCTATGGTAAAGGCGCTGCAGGAATACGGCGGCGAGATCCGCTATAATACCGAGGTTACCCGCTTTCTTTACGATAACGCCGCCGGCGCGTGCATCGGCGTGGTGGCCGGGGGCAAGGTGATCTACGCCAAAAAGATCGTATCCAACATCATCCCCAACAACGTCTGGAACCGCTCCCCCGAGAGCGCCGTTTCCGCCGCCAACCGCAAGCTTGCCAACGCCCGTAAGCTGGGTATGTCCTTCATCACCCTGTATCTGGGGCTGGACGCCTCCCGCGAGGCGCTGGGTATCAACGATTACAGCGTATTTATCATGAGCGATCCCGATCCCCGCATTCAGTTTGACGAGCGGCAGGATTTCGGCATGTACGTGGTAAACTGCCTGAACAAGGTGCTTCCGGAAAGCTCCCCCGAGGGCACCTGCACCCTGTTTTTCACCATTCCCTATATGCCCGGGGATCTGCCCGGGACCCTGCGCCCGCAGGACTATAAAAAATACAAAAACAAGATCGCCGAAAAGTACATCCGCCATTACGAGCGCACCATGGGCGTGAACGTGATGGACCACATCGAAGAGATCGTGGTGGCCACGCCCGTTACCTTCGCCCGGTATCTGGGCACGCCGGAGGGCGCCATTTACGGCTATGCCAACGAAACGTGGGATAACGTGGTGGCCCGCAGCGTGGTAAAGGATATTGAAAATAAAGTACCCAATCTGTTTTTCTGCGGCGGCCACGCCGCCCGGGGCGACGGTTATCCCTCGGCGTATATCACCGGCGCAATGACCGCCCGCGAAGTGATCAAAGAGCTGAAGGAGGGCAAGTGATATGGCAAACGAAATACTGAAGCTGCGCAAGCTCGGCATTGTAAACATGATGGCGGGCAGAGTGAAAGCCGTTGCCGCCGCCGAAGACGCACCTGTAAAGGATCTGTATGCTTACCGCCCGAACCGGCTTGCCGCCGCGCTGCACCCCCACGTGCAGTTTCTTACCGTGGCTGAAGTGATCGAGCATTCGCCGGATATGAAGAGCTTTCTGCTGTCGCCGGACGCCTCCCGCGGAACGAAAAGCCTTGCATGGTTTTCCGCCGGGCAGTATCTGAGCGTTCTGCTGCATATCGACGGCAAAAACCTGTGCCGCCCCTATTCCATCGCCTCCTCCCCCCGCGATACGCTGAAAGGCATTTACCGCCTCACCGTAAAGCGCGTGGAGGGCGGTATTGCCAGCGGTTATATTCTGGATCACTGGGCCGTTGGCACAAAGGTGATCGCCAGCGCGCCGCTGGGCGACTTTACCTATGAGCCTCTGCGCGATGCGAAAACCGTGGTCGGTATCGCCGGGGGCAGCGGCATCACCCCCTTCCGTTCGCTGGCTTACGCCATCAGCGAGGGGGACGAGGACTGCGATCTGATTCTGCTTTACGGCAGCCGCACGCTGGCGGACGCGGTATTTTCGGATGAGATTTCCGCCATCGCGGCAGAATGCCCCCGGGTAAAGCTGGTGAACGTGCTCAGCGACGAAAAGAAAAAAGGCTGCGCCAACGGCTTTATTACCGCAAAGCTGATCAAAAAATACGCCCCCAAGGGCGAGGATTATTCCGTATTTCTCTGCGGGCCGCAGGCCATGTACCGCTTTGTGGATAAGGAGCTCGAAACCCTGAACATCCGCCGCAAATTCGTGCGGCACGAGCTGTTCGGCGAATATTTCCACCCGGAGCAGAACGCCGATTACACCGGCGATATCAAAGCCAGCTTTAAGCTTACCGTGCGCATCGCGGGCGAGGAATACGTAACCGAATGCCCCGCCGATACCTCTTTGCTGCGGGCCATGGAGGCCGCCGGTATCAACGCCCCCTCCGATTGCCGCTCCGGCCGCTGCGGCTGGTGCCATTCGCAGCTGCTTTCCGGCGAGGTTTACGTGCCCGAGAGCGTAGACGGCCGCCGCCTTGCGGATAAGGATTTCGGCTACATCCACCCCTGCTGCTCTTTCCCGCTTTCCGATATTGTGATCGACGTGCCCCCCATGCCGGGCGCGTAAGAAAATGAAGAATGAAGAAATGAACTTCAGTTTTTGATCCGTTTTGAGAAAATCCGAAAAAGAGGAGGGCCCCGCGTATGAGAAAAAGACATTGGCTGAAGGGCGACTGCCACCTGCATACCACCAATTCCGACGGCGTAAAACGCCCGGAACAGCTCTTTGAGATGCTGTACCGCAAAAGCCTAGATTTCGCTTTTATCACCGACCACAACTTTGTAACCCCCGGCGAAACCGAGTTGAATTACAAGGGCGTGGGTATTTTTCCGGGTATGGAGATCTCCGGCCCGCTGGGGCACGTGAACGTGTACGGCCAGCATTTTCTGGTGCGCTCCGTCAACCGCCCCCGCACGCCGGAGGAATATACGGCGCTGGTGAACTATTTCCGTTCCCGCGGGGCGCACGTCAGCGTGAACCATCCGCTGGACCGCAGCCTCAGCTGGCGGCTGGATCTGGACGCCTTCGCGCCGGACAGTGTAGAGGTGTGGAATTCCCCGATGCACAACGATAACGTTTACTGCATGGATTGGTGGCATTCCCTGTTGCTGCAGGGCAGATTCATCCCCGCCGTGGGCGGCAGCGATTTCCACCGGGATTATTACGTCACCCGGCTGCTGGCCTCCCCCACCACCTACGTTTACGCCTATTCCAACACCATGGCGGACGTGCTTGAGGCCATCCGGGGCGGGCACGTGTTCGTCACCAATTCCCCGAGCGCCGCGCGGCTGTTTCTCACCTGCGGCGATAAGGCGCCGGGCGAAAGCGTTTTTCTTTCGGAGCGCGATACCGTGACCCTGAAATGCGATTTTCTGCGCCGCGGGCAGACGCTGCGCGTGTACAACAACGATAAAGAGATTTTCACCCGTTACGCTTCAAAGCGGGAGAACGGCCTCTGCTTTGAGATCCCCGTGCCTGAGCGCGGTTTTGTGCGGGCGCAGGTGGGCTACCGGTTAAAGGGCCTTGCGGAGAAGGGCTACGCCTTCGGCGCTTCCACCTTCAACCGCCACGATCCGGGCGAGGGCGTGCCGGAATTCATCTACAGCTTCACAAACCCCATCTTCTTTGTATAAGATCATAAAAAGAGAAAGAACCGGTCGGATCCCGGTTCTTTTTGTTTGCGTTTTATGTGGCAGGGACGACAGTCGTTTGCTGTTCGCAAGAATCACAGAGTCCGCAATGAGGCGCGGTGCCGGATCGTAGGGCGGCATCGCGCCATACTGCGGATGCTCAGATATCTGCGAACGGCAAACGGCGAACGGCTATTATCGCGCTGGCTGCGCTTTTTCGCGTATGATCTTCTCCAGACGGCGGTCGGCGGAGAGCCACAAAAACAGCCCTGCCGCCACGGCGAAGGTGGCGCACCACGAGAGCGGGTAGGCCACGTACAGAAACCGCAGCGTACGGTGCATCGGCAGAAAGAAGAATACCCACACAAGCCTGAGGCCGCAGGCGCCGAACAGCGACACCAGCATGATCTGAAACGACCTGCCGAGCCCGCGCACCGCGCCGCCGGTGAGATCCAGCAGTGAGCAGAAAACGTAAAAGGGCATGATCAGCGCCATGCGCTCGGCGCCCACGGCGATCACAGCCGCGTCCCGCGTGAACAGGCCTACGATGCGGTACCGCAGCAAATAGCCCAGGGTTTGCAGCCCCACCGCCGCCGCGGCCGCGCTGCCGAGAGAGATGAGCCACAGCCTGCGGATATTCTCTTTTTTGCCCGCGCCCACGTTCTGCGAAATAAACGTCATGGCGGCCTGCGTATAGCCATTGGTGGCGGTGTAGATATACGCGTCGAAATTGGAACCGGCGGAAATGCCCGCCATCGCGTCGGAGCCGAAGGAATTCACGTTGGATTGGATGATCACATTGGAAACGGAAAACAGTGCGTTCTGCACCCCGGCGGGCACGCCGATGCGCAAAATCTCGCGCATTTCGGCGCGGTAAAAGCGGATATCGCGCAGCGTAAGGCGCACCTCGTCCTCGGTGCGGGTCAGGCGGCGCACCGCCAGAAACGCGGTAAGGTACTGCGATGATATCGTAGCCACGGCCACCCCGGCCACGCCCCAGTGCAGCACGATGATGGTGAAAAGATTCAGCAATATATTCAGAAGGCCCGAGGCCGCCAGATACCGCAGCGGCCGCCCGGTATCGCCGGTGGCGCGGATGATCGCCGCCCCGAAGTTGAACGCCATGGATCCGGGCGCGCCCAGAAAATAGATGCGCACGTATAATGCGGAAAGCCCGATGGTATTTTCCGGCGCCTGCATCCACCGCAATAGCGTTGGCGAGAGCAGCACGCCCACAACCGCGATCAGGCAGCCGCATACGGCGCTCAGCCCCATGGCGGTGTGCACCGCCCGCCGTACGCCGTCGGCGTTTTTTGCCCCGAGCATACGGGCGGTAAGCACCCCCGCGCCCATGGAAAGCCCTGTGAACAGGTTCACGATCAGGCTGATCATGGAGCCGGTAGAACCCACCGCGGCCAGCGCGGTTTTGCCCGCGAAGCGCCCCACCACGGCGGTATCCGCCGTGTTGTATACGATCTGCAGCAGCCCCGTAAGCGTAACGGGGATCGCAAACAGAACGATTTTTTTGAAAAACGGGCCCTCGGTCATCTGCCCTTTCAGCGTCGGTCGGTTCATCATTCCCATTCCTATGCAGCCGGATCGCGGAATGTTCAGGCCGTGATCTTGTCCTTCAGAAACTCGTCTACGGTTTTCCAGTACAGCGCCGGGTCTTTGTATACGGCGCGGGCGTGGACGCCGCCCTCTATGGCCTGCTTGGCTTTCGGCGCGGCGCAGGCTTCGTAAAGCCGGTCCATCATGGCGGGGGATACAAAATCGTCCGCAGTGCCGTGCAGAAATACCGTGGGGGTCACGCTGCGCTTTACGGCGTCCAGCGGCACGTTTTTGCGGATATCGAAATTGCCCCGCAGTATAGATACCGCGTTCACCGCGTGCAGCAGCGGAAATGCGGGCAGCTTGGCGTAGTGCTTTATCACGTCCGCGTACTGCTCCCAGCAGCTGGTAAAGCCGCAGTCGGCCACCGCCGCCTTCACCTGGGGCGGAAGGGCTTCGCCGGTGGCGAGCATGATCCTCCCCGCGCCCATGGAATAGCCGTGCAGCACGATCTCGGCCGCCGGATCCAGCAGGGTGATATAGTCGATCCACGCCATGCACAGGTCCTTATCGTGCCAGCCCATGGTGCAGTAAGAGGTTTCGTCGTTGCCCCAGCCCCGCATGGAGGGGCTTATGCAGTTGTAGCCCAGGTTATGGTAGTGCTCCGCAAAAACGCCGGTGGATTTCGGCTCCGAATTATAGCCGTGGCACAGCACTGCCCATTTGTGAGAGGGGCCTTCCGCCGGTATGATATACGCGTGGATGCGGCCGGTGGCGGGGGTGGTGATCACCGTATCCTCGCCTTTGTGTTCGTCGAACCAGCTGCGCGCGTCGGCAACGGGGTCTGCCTGCGCGCTTTCCCCTGTTTCGGGAACGGCGCGTTTATCAAACATGCGTATAAAAAAGCGGTTGATCTTTGTGTTCAGCGCGCATTCGTACACCAGCGCGCCCGCGCCCAGCACCGCCGCAGCGGCGCCCACGCCTGCCTTACATATGGTTTTTACCATGCTCACGGTATCGTCTCCCTGTTTATTTAATGCTTGCGTAAATGATAGCATATGATCGCGTTCGTTTCAAGCGGTTTTCAGCTTCATCCCGTATAAAAAATAAGAACAGGGGATTGTATTTTTCGCTTTCGGTATGTTATGATAAAAACGGAATGGGGAAGGATCCAAACGGTTAAAGGAGGTACGTAAAAATGGAACGGTTCATAGAATATCTGAACGCCGGGCTGCCCGACGCGCCCGGCGACGAAATGCTGTTCGGCTTCAAGCGGAAAACGCTGGATGAAATGACGCAGCGCTACGGCGAGGTATCGTCCCGCGGGGTTGAGAACCCCGCCGTGATGGAGGATCTGGTGATCAGCGAGCACAGGGATCTGCAGAAGGAATACGAAGCCTACCGCGCCAAAGAGCTGAAAGCCCGAAGAATAAAGAAGTCCACCCTACACAACGTGATCGGCTCTGTGATCTATCTGCTTGCGCTGGTGGGGGTATACCTGCTTGTGAGCTTTCTGACCCACGCATGGGATATGACCTGGGCGATCATCACGGGCGGCGTGCTTTTCTGGGTCGTGTATCTGCTCTCTCTCTGCGTGCGGTTCTTTACTTCAATGAAAAAGATCTTTCACATTTTCGCGCGCATCGCCCTTGCGGGTGCCGTGATCGTGGGTATGGTTGCGGTGTATCTCTTTGTGGTGGCGCTGGCGGATATCCCCCGCAGCTGGCTGATCGTGATCGCGGGCCTGATCGCCATGTTCGTAAGCGACGGCCTATTCGCCGTGCTGGCAAAGCACCGGCTGGCCATTATCAACTGGCTGATCTATATCCCCGTGATCGCCACGTTTGTGTTTGTGATCCTGGGCGCGCTGGCTGTGCTGCCCTGGGGCGTGGCGTGGATCGTCATCCCGCTGTCGCTGATCCTTGACGTGATCGTGGTGGTTTCCGCTGCCGGGAAACATAAGCTTGAAAAAATGGAGGTGACGGACGCATGGAGCGAAAACTGAACGCCGAGCTCTGGGATAAAATGCACTATCTGTTCCGCGATTATAACGACCGCATGGTGCACGTGGAGCTGCATTACGATTTCAGAATCGATATCGAGGCCCTGAAGACGGTGCTGGTCTGCTTTTTTGAGAAAGCGCCGGTGCTGCATTCCTCCTTTTCCGATAACCGCATCCGCCCTTACTGGACCGTAAGGGATTACCGTATAGAGGATATCCTCACCGTAAAAACCGTTGCGGAGGATGCGCTGCGGGAAGAGATCGACGCCTTTCTTACGCAGTATATCCCGCCCGAGGCGGGCGTGCAGATGAAGGTCGCCCTGTTCTTTCACGGCGAAAGCTCCGTACTGTGCCTTGTGGAAAACCATATGTGCATGGACGGCGGCGATCTGAAATATTTTTTGAACACCCTGTGTGAAAACTATAACGAATTCGTTCTGCACGGCAAAAGCCCCGTGGAGCTGCGCACCGGCACCCGCGCCTACGACGCGGTTTACGAGGATTTTTCCGCCACGGAGCGGAAAATCGCAAAAAGCCTGTATAAAAACATCAACCGGCCCGACGGTCACCGCTTCCCCCTCACGCCCGATAACATCCGCGATACCTCCTTTATCGCGCGGCGCAAACTGTCGGCGGAAACCTTCAACCGGCTTCGCGCAGCGGGCAAAAAGCGTGGCGCAACGATCAACGATATGCTGCTTACCGCGTATTTCGACGCGCTCTATAAAATCGCCGGGTTCCCCGCGGGCGACAGCATTTCCGTTTCCTGCGCGGTGGATCTGCGGCGGCATATCAAAGATAATTCCGACAGCGGCGTTACCAACCAAACCGCGTGGATGCAGTGCAGCGTACCCCGCAACGGCGGCGATATCTTTGAAACCCTCGAATTCGTTAAGGCCTCTTCAAACGCCTTCAAAAAGGACCGCTTTATGGGGCTGCACGGCCTGCCGCTGCTCTCTCTGGGGTATCGGATATTGCCCCTTGCCGCCAGCGAAGAGATCATAAAGGCGGGCTACGCCAACCCCCTGATCGCCATGAGCAACATCGGTATTCTGGACGAAAATAAACTCTCGCTGCAGGGGCACGCGCCGGTGGACGGCTACATAAGCGGCGCGGTGAAGTATAAGCCCTACGTGCTGCTTTCGGCCACGTCGCTGCGCAAAGAGCTGACGCTGTCGATGTGCGTGCGCGGCAACGAAGAAGACCGCCGCATCGTAACCCGCTTTTTCGATATTTACGAAGAAAGCGTGGGCCTGCTGATCGCGGGATCATAATATCATCAATGGAGGAAATACGTATGAAAAACGCAAAGAAAACGGTTTCGCTTGTCCTCTGCGCGCTGCTCTGCGCCTCTCTGCTTTTCCCCATACCTGCCTGCGCCCCGCGCGCCGGGGCGACGGCTGTTTACGATATCGGGCTGAACGCCGAAACGGCGGTAACCGTCGCAGCCCCGGAAGAAAGAGTCTACTTCCGCTTTACCCCGAAGGAAACGGCTACGTACCGCTTCTTTTCGGACGCGCAATACGACGTATACGCCGCGCTGCTGGATGCGGAAATGAACACGATCGATGAAAACGACGACGGCGGCCCGGGGCATAATTTCAGGATCGACGCCGTGCTGACGGCAGGCGAAACGTATTATTTTGAGATCTTCTGCGGCGACGGCAGTACCGGCAGCTTCTGCGTGAAGCTGGTGAAAATTACCGACGCCGCATTTACGCTGCGGGCGAAAAACGGCAAAACAGCCTTCCGTGCCGCGCCCGGCGAAAGCGTAACGCTGGAAACGGAGGCCTTCTCCGCCATGGGAGAAAACCTGCGCTACGCCTGGTATCGGGGGCGGGAGGCAACGGACGACGCGCTGCTTCCGGAGACGTCGGCTGCGCTGACGGTAGAGAACGTGACAGACACCGCCCGGTATTACTGCCGCGCGCAGGACGAATACGGCTCTTACGACGAAGTGCTGTTTACGGTGTATTGCTTCACCGGGCAGACCCTTGCTCTGAACGCCGCCGCAGCAGCCCAGGTCGCCGCGCCGGGCGCGAGGGCATACTTCGCCTTTACGGCGGAGGAAACGGCAACGTACCGCTTCTTTTCTCAGACGGACGCAGACGTATATGCCGCGATGCTGGACGCGGAAATGAACACGGTTGACGAAAACGACGACGGCGGTCCGGGGTACAATTTCAGGATCGACGCCGCGCTGACGGCGGGCGAAACCTATTATTTTGAGGTTTTCTGCCCCAGCGGCAGCACCGGCAGCTTCCCCGTGAGGCTGGTAAAGCTTGAACCGAACGGTTTTTCGGCAAAACCGAAAGACGGACTTTACAACCGCCGCGTATCGCCCGGCGGAACGGTGACGCTGGAGGTGGAAGCAACCCCGGGCATGGGCCCCGTAAGCTTCCGATGGTTCCGGATACCGTTCTCCGGCAGCGACGAGACGCTTGCGGAAACAGGCGAAACGCTGACGCTCAAAAACGTGACCGCAAGCGGACGGTATCTGTGCCGCGTCACCGACGATTTCGGCTTTTTTGAGGAGATTGAGTTCCGGGTATACTGCTTTAACGAGCTGCCCATCGCGCTGAACAAAGAAACCGCCATGAACATAACGCTGCCGGGGGAGTGGGTTTATTTCAGCTTCACACCGGAAGAGACCCGGGTTTACCGGTTTTATTCACAGACGGACGGCGACGTTATGGTTGAGCTGTATGATGCAGATATGACGCTGATCAACTATGACGACGACAGCGGCCCCGGACGCAATTTTATGCTCAAAACCGAACTGAAGGCGGGCGAGACCTACTATTTCGCGGTTTTCTATGTCAACGGCGCAACAGGCAGCTTTCCCGTATATCTGGTCTTTCCGGAAGAAAACGGCTTTTCCGCGGCCCGCGCAACGGATGAATTCACGTTCTTACACGCGGGCGACGAACCGCCGGCAATGGAGGTAAAGGCAGAATGCCTGGAGGGGAAACTGCATTATCGCTGGCGCAACCAAAGCGCGGAACAGTGGATCGACGGCGCGGCCGATCCCTCGTATACGCCGCCCGCCTTTATAAAGGGAACCGTATACGCCTGCACCGTCAGCGATGATTTCGGCAACACCGCTGAGCTCACGTTTGAGCTTGTGAACCTTGACGCGATCACCTACGATTGGACGGCGGACCGCGCCTTCTGCACCGCAGCCTACGGCGATGTTACCCCGGCGTCGGTTGAGATCGTATCGGTCACCACGGAAACGACCGCCACCTGTGAAAAAGAGGGCGTAACCGTATATACCGCCGCGTTCACCGACCCGCGCTTTCAGACGCAGACCCTGAAGGAGGATACGTCCCCGCTTGGCCATGCCTACGGCGCGCCCACCTACGAATGGCGCAGAGATTACGGGGTATGCACGGCAACCGTTGTTTGCGCCAACGATAAAAACCACGTGATCACCGAAACCGCGGAGAGCGAGATCCGCAAAGAGGAATCCTTCGACCCCACCTGCACCGAACCCGGGCAGATCGTATATGTTGTGGGATTCATCAATAAGATCTTTTATGGGCAGACGGCAACAAGAATACTTCCCCCGCTGGAACACGACCTGATACCTCACGAGGCGCAGGCCCCCACCTGCTCGGCCGTGGGCTGGGAGGCCTATGAGACCTGCAGCCGCTGCAAATACAGCACCTACAAGGAACTGCCGCGGGACCCGGACGCCCACGATTTCAAGGTGACCGTATATCCGCCCACCTGTACGGATGCGGGCTATACCTCCCATGCCTGCCGGTATTGCCGCTATGGTTTTTCCACCGATGAGGTACCGGCGCTCGGGCACGATTTCAGCGTAGAAACCGCAGACGCCGAACACCTTGCCGCCCCCGCCTCCTGTGTTGCGCAAGCTTCGTATTATTACGCCTGCAGCCGCTGCGGCGCTTTCTCAGATACGCTCACCTTTACCGCGGGCGGTATCGACGAGAGGAACCACAACTGGGGCGAATGGACCGTGGTGAAGGAGGCCGCGCCCGGCGTTCCGGGCGAGGAACGGCGCGTTTGCGCAAACGACCCCTCGCACGTGGAGACCCGCGAGATCCCGGCGCTGCCGGAGATCACCGTGAAGTTGGGCGACGTGGACGGCGACGGCAATATCACCGCCGGGGACGCGCGCCTTGCGCTGCGCAGAGCCGTAGTGCTGGAAACCTATGCAGAGGGTTCGCGGGAGTTCATCGCCTGCGACGTGAACCGGGATAACGCCGTTACCGCGGAAGACGCAAGAATGATCCTGCGCGCGGCCGTGGGGCTGGAGGACGCCGATACCTGGTAAAGGAGTTTATTTGTATGAATCAACGTATGGACAGAAGCCGCCTGAACATCGGGGCGTATATATTGCAGCCCTACGCGAGAACCGAGCGGCACGTGAGAGAGATCAAAGAGTGCGGTATCGATTTTATCGTGTGCATGGGCTATGACCGCCCGGCGCTGGATCTGTTTGCGAAATACGGCGTGGGAGCCGTGGTGAGCGGCGTTGTGCCCGGCTGGTGGGGCGGCGACGGCGCCAACGCCGGGGGCCTTGCCGCGCATAATCCTCTGGAGCGCTACGTGGAAGCCGCCGCCAAATTTGAAGACCACCCCGCCATATGGGGCATCGACGTGGGCGACGAACCCTCCGCGCTGGATTTTCCCCATTACGGCAGGGGGACGGCCCTCACCGAGCGGCTGTTCGGACCGCAGTTCGCCTACCTGAACCTGTACCCCAATTACGCCTCCGTGGCGGAGAACACCTCGCAGCAAACGGTGAACCAGCTGGGCACCGCCACCTATGAGGAGCACATCCGGCGATACTGCGAAAACGTGGGGCTGGATTATCTCTGCTACGATTTCTATATGTACTCTCTCACGGCGGACCGCAATTCTCTGAGCGGGGTGAACCGGGCATATGAGAATCTGCGGGTTGTTGCGGAGGCCTGCCGCGCCACCGGGCGCAGCATGTGGATCGTATTGCAGGTGAATTCCAACCGGCCGGAGGAGTGGATCAGCGAGGATCAGCTCCGTTTTCAGGCGAATTCCGCCCTCGCTTTCGGCGCGGAGGTGATCACCTGGGGCTGCTATACCGCCGGTTGGTGGCATAACGAGGTGCTGGATGCGCAGGGCGAAAAAACGCAGCAGTACGAAAAGCTGCGCGCCGTAAACGCGGAACTCGCCGCCGTCGGGCCGGAATACATGAGGTACCGCAACGTTTCCACCCATTTCATCGGCTTTGGCGGCAAATACGCGCCGGAAGGGGTGAACGTGACGCCCGTGCCCGCGCTGAACACCGGCGTATTCTTCGGCCTGCGGGCGGAAGACGGTTCCCCGCTACTGGCGGGGCAGATGGTTTCCCGCAGCGGCAGCGGCAAACAGGCGATCTGGCTGTGCAGCGCCACCGACCCCTGGGGCGACCGCCCGGCGGAAAGCCGCGTGGAGTTTACCTCCGTCGCCGCCGGCGTCCGCATCCTTACGGCTTACGGCGAAATAAAGCCGGATACCGCAAACGGCAAATACCGCTTCCGCCTGCCCACCTGCGGCGGCGCGCTGATCATCGCGGAATAACGGGAGTGGAGTCGAATGCCCCTTTATGGGGCGTGAGAAAATCAAAAAAGCCCGCCCTCCTAATCGGTGCGCCGAAAGCAGTATTCATTGCCCCCAACCGCGTTGGGGAGGGAACTGTATTCCGGCGGACGATTGATAATCGTCCCTACAGTGGCGCACCAAAAAACGAATGTTACCCCAGAGCCGAAACGCCGTCTTAATCTTAACTTAATAACATTGGGTCAGTTCTGTTTATGTGATCGGCTTTATCAGACACAATAATTTTATAATCAATATAACCTTATTTTGAAAACCTGA
>CAMOVW010000030.1 GCA_946627725.1 uncultured Clostridia bacterium | reverse complement strand
CGGAATCGCCGAACGCATAAACAGGCCTCGAAGCAGATACGATACCCGAAAATAAGATCATAAAAGCCAGCAGCACTGCCAGTATCCTTTTCGCCATATGCCGTTGCATCCTAACCTTTCACACTATGAATTGTTCAACCTACCGTGCGCTGCGAAATGCCTTTGATGCCGTTAACCACCCAATCATAGGAATCCACCGTTACAATGGAACCGCAGTATTCGCACTTTGCGGTACGGTTGATATTGATCGTTGCGCCGCAGTTCGGGCAGTTCTGCACCTTAACGCCGCCTTCCGCCACAGTGGTTTTACCGGAAGAACGAAGCAGCTGCCATTCGTAATCCATAAACTTTTCCGCGGTTTTGCTGCCCTGCAGGATATTACCGGTGTTATCATCCACCGTATAGGTGGTAAACCGCGTTTTCAGCCGCGCGATCATAACGTCGTTGCCGCTCTCCTGTTTCCAGCCGGAGATATCAACGCTGAGAACGGCGATCCGCTCGATCATCTTTGTGCGCTTATCTCTGCGGTAGCTGTCGAGCTGGCGATCCATCTGCGCATAATACGCGTCGCTCATATACGGACGAAGCGGCTCAAGATTCTTATCCTGCCAGCCGTTCTGGAACTGAACAAACATGTTCGCAAGTTTTTCCTTAAACTGCGATTCTGAGAACGTGGGATCCAGCTTCAGATATTCGTTTACGGGTTTGAGCGTATTCGGATCGGTAACCGTACCGCCGGCCGCAACCGGACGATGCGCGGCGCCGCCGTTTTTCTTGCGGTTTACCAGAATAATGATCACAACAATGATTATAACAATTACAACCGCGCCCACAACGGAACCGCCTCCGCCTCCGCTGCCGCTCGAACCGGAACCGACGCCGCCGATATAATAATCGTTGGAATCGTAATTATCGTTATCCCAATCGTTATCGTTGCCCCAATCGTCGCCGCTGTCGTAACCGCCGCCGATATCACCGTAGTCGTTACCGCCGTCGTAATCGCCGAAAGCGCCGACGCGTCCGACAAACGCCAACGCACAGGTAATTGTCAGCACAAGCGCAAGCAAAACCGACACAACTTGCTTTTTCATGATACAAAAACCCCTTTTTACAAGAATTCATCTTAATTATATCGGCTGCACGGAAAATTGTCAACACTTGATCCTTTCCGTTTTTCCGCGCAAGCTGCACCGTCGATGCGTTTTTCAGCATTCTGCAAAATCGCAAAGCGTAAGAGAATACAGGATCTTTTCTTTTACTTTATACCCGAACGCCTGCTCTACGGCGTCGCAATATACGGAAAGCTGCTCACGATACCGCAGAGGCAGCTCGGAGATATCGCGGATCTTGTCTGTTTTGTAATCCACGATCACCGCTTCTCCGTTTTCAATAAACACCAGATCGATCTTGCCGATCACAACGGTCTTCTCATCGGCAAATCGCTCGGGTATTGACGGATCGAAATCGCGGATACTTTTTGCAATGGTAAAAGACTTCTCTTTAAACACTTTCTCCGCATGAAGGATCCTTTGAAAAATGGATGCGTCGAAAAACTTACGGATCGCATCCGGATTCACACAGTCCGCCTCCGCAGCGGAAAGACGGGACAAACAAACCAATCTGCCGATTTCTTCTGGTATATTGCACGGTTGCTTTGAGAAATCACAGTACTCCAGAAATTTATGTGTTGCAGTGCCGACGTCCGCCGGCGATAAAGCGGAATTATATAAGAACGCGGGCACTTTTTTACCGAAATACTGCGTTGAGAAATGCTCTTCCCGAAGTTTGGAGGCCGTATGAAGCGAGAGCGCGTTACCGATCTCCGCATACGGATAACGATGCGAAAGTATTTTTCGCAATTCGTCCTTTATGGCAGGATCCGCTATCGCTGCTGCCTGCGCCGGAACCGCGGAGCTCTCGGATGATACGGCTGCTCTATGCACTGCGATACGGAAATCCGCGTCCGCCCCCACGGTGCGTATCAGCCGCAGCGGAGCAAGATCGGGATGCTGCAGCAGCACCGGAAGAAGCCACTGCAGCGGACTTGAAACAGACCCGACATAAAAGGGGGGCATGGCGCCGCGATGAGGCAGAAGCGTTTGCAGCCCCCAGATCGTTTTATCCGCATCCGGCAGCGCGGCAACAAGGAACAGCTTTTCTTTCGCACGGGTAAGCGCAACGTAATAGATTCGCAATTCCTCCGAAAGCGCCGCTTTCCGCAGCTCTGTTTTTACCGCTTTAGAAGAAAGTGTTTCGTAGAACTTAAGGAATTCCGGTTCCCGTCGTTTCAGGCCGATCCCCATTCTGTGAGAAACGCTGAGAACGTTGGACCGCTCCGCAAGGTTGAACCGCTTTGTAATGCCGCCGATGATCACAAACGGAAACTCAAGCCCTTTTGAGCGGTGCATTGTAAGAATGGAAACGCTGTTTTTATCCGCGCCTGCGCTTCCTTTTCTCAATTCGGAACCGTTATCGATCAATACGTCAATATACCGCAGAAATGCGCACAGGCTTTTCTCATCCTCAGCGCTGAATTTCACGGCGGCTTCATACAGAGCTCTCAGATTTGCTTCCCGCAAACGGCCGCCGTCCATCGCCCGAACAGCGCTGAGCACCGGCGTTTCATTGAATATCGTATTGATCACTTCTGCCGCGGACGCCGTTGCGCAGAGCATGCGATAGCGTTCGAGCAGAGCAAGAAAACTGCGGCAGCGTTCGTTGCCGTTCCGTGCGGCGAACAGCAGCGCCATATACAGCGGCTGCCTGTGTTTTTCACTTTCCCTGTAATCATTTTTCAGTTTCGCCGCATCTTCCGGCGTAAACAGCCCCAAAGGAGAAAGCATGGCAGCCAGCAGATCGAGATCAGAAACGGGATCATCGATCGCCCGCAGAAAAGACAGCATGATCTTTATTTCAGCGGAATCAAAAAAGCCTTCGCGGGAATCAAAACTCACGGGGATATTTCTTCTTCTGAGCGCATTCGCGTAAACCTCAGCCGTGTTTTTTGCGGAACGCAGCAATATGCAGAAATCACCGTACCCTGCCGGGCGCAGCGCGCCGCCTGCCTGTACCTTTGCGCCGGCGGCGATCCGCTCTTCGATCAAAGATGCGATATATTGCGCTTCCGCCTCGGCGGCGTCCATATCGGACGCATCCAGCAGGCAGATCTCGGCGTCCGGCTCCGCATGTTCCGTATAATATTCCGCGCCGAACTGCAGCGCTTCATCCGCATCATACGCGATCTCGCCGCAGGATTTGCTCATCAGCGCGGAGAACAAAAAATTGACGGTATCCGTTACGCCCTTTCTGCTGCGGAAGTTTTTGCTTAATATGATCTTCGATTTTTTTGCGGGCGAATCAGGATCGTATTTCGGATAAGCCTCCAGTTTTTCAGAAAACAGTTCGGGGCTTGCAAGCCGAAAACGGTAGATGCTCTGCTTGATATCCCCCACAAGGAACATATTTTCGCCCTGATTCGATAAACAGGTAAAGAGCCTGTCCTGCACACGGTTGGTATCCTGATATTCATCGATCAGTATTTCGCTGAATCCGGCGGAAAGCTCTCTTGCCAGAGGCGTTTTCTGATCCCCGGCGGAAGGATCGTAAAGCAATGATACGGCAAAATGCGTTATATCTGAAAAACCGTAAAGGTTCTTATTCTTTTTTTCTTCAAATAAGGCTTTGTTAAACAGCTTAACCGCTTCCGTAAGCTGCCTTGCCGCAGGCGCAAGCGCTTCAATATCCTCCGCGTGTTCCGCAGCTGTTGCAACGCAGCTCTCTTCAAGCTTTTTCAGAACGGCTTTCCATGCGTCCCGCTTGGCCTGCGCGCTCTGTTTTACAGGATCGTCCTTGTATCCGCGCAGCGAGGGGAATCGGTTTGCGCCGATCAGGCCTCTTGTATGTGCGATCGCGCTGCATACCACATCCCAGCGTTCCGTATTGATCACCCTGAACAGTTCGTTCAGAGCGTCATATTCCGCCTTATACATGCCCTCCAGCTTTTCCTCAAGCACGGGGTCCTGCGCGAGTTCTTCCATTGCGGCTTCGCACAGAGAAATACAGTAGCCCACGCCATCCGCAAAATACCGGAGCAATACCTTTCCCCAAACAGAGCTTTCCGCAGGAGAAGCAACGAACTCGGACGCCAGCGAATCAAGCCATTGCTCGGGAAAATCCTCGCTCATGGAAAAATCGGAGAGCGCAAGGATGCCGTCGTATAAAGCGGTGTCGTCCCTTCCCACCTGAAACAGACGTGTGAGCGCACGATACTTTTCTTCGGGCGCGTGATAGATATCATCGGTGATTTTGCGGGCGATCTGCGCTTTCATCGCGCGTTCCTCCCCTTCTTCAATCATACCGAAATCCGGTTCAATATCACATGCGCTGAAGTTTTCCCGCACCAACCGCATACAGAAAGCGTCCATCGTGCAAACGCTCATTTCATCCAGGCGGGCCATCAGACCGTGCAGATTTTTATGCAAAGCGCGTTCCGCCTGCAGCTCGCCGAGTCGCTGCGCGATTCTTGAACGCATCTCCGCCGCGGCGGCGTTGGTAAACGTAACAACCAGAAGCGCGGACGGGGCCACAGGTTTCTCCGGATCTGTAAGTTTTCTAACAATGCGTTCCACCAGTACGCTTGTTTTACCGGATCCCGCGGCGGCGCTTACAAGGATCGTTCCGCTTTCCGCGGTGATCGCCTGCAGTTGTTCCTTTGTCCAGTTTTTCATTCGTCTTCCTCCTCGTGCAGCCGCTTTACCGCCTCCGCATGATCCGTTTTCAACACAGTACGTTTCTCAGAGCTCCGCTCTTTCAGGCACACGGCGGAATAATCACATACGTCGCACGCCGTGCGCCCGCCGGCCTCTTCTACCGGCAGCGCCGGTATCTTACCTTCGTGGATATTCATACCGATCTCACGCAAAACAGCGTCGATCTTTTTATGCAGCATTGAAAATTCACGCAGAGAAAGAAAATTCCCCTTCAGCGTACCGTCCTCCTTGATCTCGGCGTTGATAAACAGACCTCTTGCAGCGGTTTCCATACCGCGTACCACGTCGGCGTTTTCGAGGATTATGCCGTTCATCCGCCCGTTTTCGATCCGTCTCTTTTTCACGTCGTCCGCAGTCGCCCCGCGCTCCAATGATTTTCCGGCGCTTTTTGCCGGCATATACAGTATCCCCGCAGGGGTGGTTTCTCCAAACAATTCTTTGCCGTTATCGCAAATGGCAAACAGATAGATCAGCATCTGCATGTTCAAACCGTAAAACACGTCGCTGAGCACAAAATCCTTACCGCCGGTTTTATAATCGACCACACGCACATAGGTCGTTCCGGCGTCCGTCATCAGATCCACCCGGTCTACGCTGCCGCGAATCACCAGCTGTCCGCCGTCAGGCAAAGGCACCTTATATCCGTCGATACCGCCGTCGTATCCGATGGACAGTTCCGTTGCGGCGGTACGGAACAGGCAGGTATTGAATTCATCTCTGCGAACGCTCAGGATATCAAAAATCTCGTTCTTCAATCTTCCGAGCATGCGAAGCATGGCAGGGGGAAGTTGATCAACGCCGCCGAGAAATGTCTCGCAATAATGATCCACAGAGGTATTCACCGCTTCTATCAGAGCCTCATCGGTAAGATCGTTCAGATCCTGTCCGATATACTGCTGCAAAACATCCTCAAGCGCTTTATGTATGATCAAACCGTTGATGCGGGCGTCGATCCGCGAAGTGGAGATCTTTTCCACTCCCATACCGTAACGGCAGAAGTATTTGAAGGGGCATTTTGCATATGTTTCCGCCTTGGAAGCGGACATACCGATATCCTTCCCGAACAACCGCAGCGCTTGCGCCGGATCCGAAAAGCTCTTATCATTTCCGTTTACAGCCCGATAAAGCGAACCGATACGCGCCGCATATACAGAATCCTCTTCCAGAATTTCCTTCAGCGCTGCAAAAAACGGCGTATTTTCACGCAGCGCGTCCGAAAGCTGTACAAAAGCCGTTTCCTGCGTACGGATCTTATCCATAGGCAAAACCGCCGAAGCGTCGGCAACGGCCACTCGGGGGAACATACGCTTTATTTCACCGATCATGGGAGACGGCTCTGTTTTTTCACCTGTTGTAAGCGCGGCAGGATACGATAAATAAAGACGCTTCTCCGGCAGATTCAAGGCATTATACAGAATAAGCCGTTCTTCCTCATAGATTTCCTCGGGCAGCTTTTCAAGTGAAAAATCCTCACCGCTCAGCGCGCGAAGTTCTTTCACCGTCAGTATTCCGTTCTGCACCGTATTTTTCGGGAATACGCCTTCGGTAAAACCAGGGATAAATACCGCTTTCGGCTGCAGGATCCTTGTACGGTCAATGTTGCCCACCGTAAGTTTATCGATTCCGGGCGGGATATATCCGATGCTGCCTCCGCTCAGGATCAGAGAAAGCAGCTCGTAGAAATACAAAGGAGATACCCTTTGTTCGCCGATGGCGCCCGCAAGGGCATCCAGGTAATCCATACACGCATCCCAAACGCCTGCGCACTCTATGGCGCGCGCCTCTTCGCCGCGACGAAACAGATACTCGGCGTAGTTCTGAAAGTGTTCCGCTGCGTTAACCTCTTTCAGATACAGATAAACAGCCTTACAGCTGTTTTGGGCGTCCTCTTTTTCAAGCGCCGCTTTCAGCCGGAGCACAGGCTCACAGAAACCCGAACGCAACGTATTGATCCTTGAAAGCAGATCGTGCGCATCTTCATCCATTTCATTTCCGAAGCCAAACGGATTTGCGGTGAAATCCGATTTCCATGCGGCGCCGTCGATCTGCCATCGATATGTATAATTCTGCAGTTCAGCGACGTCCTCTACGGATACGCCGGTCATCTCTGTTTTTAATGCGGAAAGCACGGTTTCGGTCGTAAAGCCTTTTGCAGCGATCTCCACAGCGGAAAGCATCAATCGCACCAACGGATACGCGCAAAGGGACCGCCGATCATCTTCAAACACAGGAACGTCATATTTTTTCAAAGCCGAAAGAAGCGGCGCAGTAATCGATTCATCCCTATGCAGCACCGCAACGTCCCTTGCTCTGCAAATGCCTGCGTCCAACAAATCTCTGACCTGCAAAGCGATCAGTTCGCATTCCTCATATTTGTTTGCGGCTTTCGTAATATAAATATCGCCCGGATCTTCATCCATGCTTTCGGGGATCTCAGAGAACAGATGCGTGCGCAGATGATCCAGCCCTGCGGTTTTTGCGATCCCGGGGATATGAATCTCTTTGATTTCAAGAAACGCTTTTTTGGCTTCGGCGATCAACCTGCCTCTGTTTTTCTGTACGTGCAAAAAAGATACCCCGCCTGCGGCGGAGGAATTGCCCGCCAGACTGATATACATGTTTCGGCAGCGCGGCATCAAAACAGAGATCAAGCGGATCTGCGCCCCGGTAAACCCGCGAAAATCATCAAACCAAAAATCGGTTTCACGGAAATCGTCGTTTTGTATCAGCATATCGGCGCAAACCTTCATATTATCCGTTTGCGAAGAAAACCGTTTTGTGAGCAGCCCTTCAAAGGCGGTGAAGATCAAGGAAAGCTCTCTGGTTTTGTTTTTCAGACTCCCGTTCGTTTTCTGCCCCGCGGTCAGCAGCGCCTGCGCGTCAAGCCCCGCGTTGGAGATCTCGTTATAAAACGAAACCAGCGCCCGTACTCTGCCCGGGCGTCGATAGTATTTACCGTAAATTTCAAGCTCGTCGCCAACCTGCCTTACGGCAAGGCTCATCAATACGTTTACCGCGGTTTCATCCGCAACCGGTTTCACGGCCGCACAGTTTTCTTCCAGATAATCGCGGCAAAAATGGCTGAAGCTTGTTATTCTGATGCTGTTGCTGACCCTTGCGCCGTAACGAAGCATCAATTCTTTGTCACGGTCAAAATTCTCCTGCTCCGGAACGATCAGCACCGCGCTTTCTCCGCGCTTTACGGTTTCATATAACCGGCTGCCGATATATTCCCTTTTAGCGGTCGGATCAACGCCTGTTAAAAAGGTGAGCATATGGCTCTCTCCTCCTGTATTTGATTTTCCTTTGTAATTATAACGTCGTAATTGTACCATAATCGGTACTTCAGAACAAATAATGCGAAATAAAGAATTCTTTTGTACATACCACCACGTGGGGATCCTTCCGAAACGCGGCAGCAACGGTTTCCTTCAGATCCGGCGTATCGATTCCGGGTACGGCGGCGATTATCGTATGCTGAAGTTCACCCGTAACCGATAAGCGTGAGAGATGATAACTGACGCACGCGATATCCTCCTCCGCACTTCCGTGCAAACGAAGGAGCAGTACGTTACAGGATCGGTACTTCGGGCGGATCAGATGCATTACGATCCCATATATCAGCCCGGCAGCGCCCCATACCGCAAGAAGGGCGATCATAGCGCATAAAAATTCCCGTAAAAACATAAAAAGCACCTCATCACATTATATGAGGCGCATAAAGATATGTGCGAGCGAAACTGTAAGCCGGGTTCTGTCTTTTAAGACGGTCATCTATCTCGAATGTGAATTGCTTCACATCTCCAGCCACCCGTTAAAGTATGGGCCGAGCAAGCCACTTTGGTCGGTGTTGCTCCGGATAGGGTTTACAGGGCGCAAACGTCTCCGCTGCGCCGGTGAGCTCTTACCTCGCCTTTCCACCCTTACCTGACAGCGTCAGGCGGTATCTCTCTGTTGCACTTTCCCTTAAGGTCACCCTCGGCGGCCGTTAGCCGTTATCCTGCTCTGCGGAGCCCGGACTTTCCTCACGGTTTCCCGCGCGACCGTCCATTCCGCTCGCAAGCAGATTATACTCCATTCATAAACGAAAGTCAAGAAATCACCTTACGGTTCGCATAAAAATAAGTGAGCAATAACGCCATTATCCGCAATTTCTCCGATTTACAATCGTTTCCCTGCAATGAAATATTCGCCCGATAAAGAAATAAGTTGCAAAACGCGCAATAATATGGTAATATAGCAATATAAATTATTAGGAGTGATGAAACATGTTTGAAGAACTGGTACCGCTTGATCAAATGACTGCCGGCGCGCAATGGCTGAATAATACATTCGGCGCAATAGATCAGGCGATCCTTACTTTCTATCACAACGTACACGAAGCCGTCGGCACCCCATTGGACGTGGTGGTGCAGCTGTTTACAAAACTGGGAGACGGCGGCATTTTTCTGATACTGCTTTCTTTGTTCCTCATGCTGTTCAAAAAGAGCAGAAAAGTTGGTATCGGAATGCTCGGCGGCATCATCATCGGCGCATTATTTACCAATTTATGCATCAAAAATATTATCGCCCGTCCGCGGCCTTACAATTATCTGCAGCAGTATCGCGATTGGTTCCAGACCATATGGCACTGGGGATTCGAAAGCGAATACTCCTTCCCCTCCGGTCACACCACTGCGGCTATGGCGAGCATGACGCCCGTATTCCTCTTCTGCAACAAGAAAAAGAGCTGGCTTGCATTTTTATTTGTGATCGCCCTCGGCGCAACCCGGAATTACATTTTCGTGCACTTCCCCTCAGATATTCTGGGCGGCATCATTGTAGGCGGCATCGCCGGATTCATCAGCTATCTTATCGTAAACGCCGTTTATGATAAGCTGTGCAAGAAAGGCAAATTCGGCCAGACGCTTGAAACCTTCGATATCAGAACCGCATTCAAAAAAAGCGCTTAATTATGCAAACGACCGACCCCGTTAAACCGGGGCCGGTTTTTCTTATGATATTATGCTGTTATCGGCTCTCGCACATCACGGCAGATACTGTACGATTCCCATAAAGCCTGAGTAGCAGCGTGCCAAATGGAACACCGCGTCCTTCACGCCGGTAAATTCCCCTGTAACGTCGTTGTACAGCCGCAGAATATCCTCTTCACCGTACACCTCGGGGTCGTAGCCCACATCCTGCGGGGCAACGCCGTCGATATAGCAGGCCGGATATACCACGTCAATATGCATATTATCGACGCCGCAGGTCAGATCCATATAGAAAGCGGATAAACATTCAGAGAGATCCGTCAGTTTGAATATCACGTGCGCAGAAGGAGCTGTCACCGTATAGGGGGCTCCTTCCTCCGGTACGCAGAAGTAGATATTATGGATCATATATCTGCACACCGTGCCGTCCGGCAGTGTAAAAGCGTCTGCGTCAACCGGCAGCGCCGTACCGTGCCAGATATAATTGTTCGCTTCATCGTAAGACACGGTTTTGATTTCGTCATTCTTCCACTCGCCCCTGTGGGAGATAAAAATTTCCGCAAATTCCACCTCGCCGAACTGCATTCTGTAGCTTCCGCGCCACTTGTTGTCGCCGATAATCGGGGAAAGATCGGGCCCGTTCTTCTCAAATTCGGCGTCAAGCCGTAAGATCTCATCCGCCATACTGTAATCCGGATTTGTATTGAAAGCGCGGCCTTCCATATAGATCTTCTGCCATTCCGGGTTCGCCTTCGCCGGGTCCAGAGGCAGATCGAACTGCGCTGCAATTCCCTTATAATTTTCCATAAAATAGGCGTCGCCGCTGTCATCCATGCGCATCACGGTACCGTCCACAAGCGTCTGCGTCAGCGCGATCCCCAGCTTATGATCCGCAAAGGAGACCGCATCCGTCACCTTGCAGGCAAACCAGATCACGTTGTTTTCCACCGCGGCGGATTTGAAGTTTTCGAACATCACGCTGTTGGGCTCATAGCCATGCATCGTTACGATATATTCCAGATTCCAAGGTTCGATATCGATCTCACCCCCATCCTCTTTTTCAAAGGTAAAGATGGCAAAGGTCTCTTCGCGGGGCTTTATGATATTTGTGCCGTCGCCAAGCCCCATCACAACGTCGTTCAGGCGGTCTCCCCTTACAATCGCACGGAATGTGACCCGATAACCGCAGGTGGAAACGGTTTTATTTTGCGGGACAACGCCATCTTTGTCGAAGCTTGTAATATCCATGTTTTCAACGTGCAGGTTGTTTTCAATGTCTTTCGGCATCGAAAAATAATATTTCGCGCCGGCCGTCACCCCAAGGGCGATCAGTAACGCGGCAACTGCCAGAACGGCTAACATTTTCTTTCTGCCCGGTATGTCTTTTTTATTTCTTACGTCAATTTCCCCGGTAATATAGGCGTCGTCCGCCTTCCCGATCAAATCAAACAGTTGGTATTTGTCCATTCATATCCCTCCGTTTTCAGGTAATTTTTCAGCTTCGTGCGGGTCCGGGAAAGGATCAGCCGCACGTTCGCCCGTGCAATACCGTATTTTTCCGCGATGGACGCCGTATCCGCAGCGAAAAAATACCGCTGCATAAAAACGCCTCGCTCCCTTGCGTCAAGCGACTCCAGAAATCGGTCGATCAGCGCCTTCAGCTCCGTTTCGGCATAAGCCTCTTCCGGAGAGTTGCCGCCGGGCAAACAGCCCTCCAGCTCCGACAAAACGGCCTCCATTGTTCCGCCGCCCCTTTTTTGCGCTTTTGCCGAGCGAAGCCGGTCCAGCGCCGTGTTTCTTGCCGTGCGGGCGATAAACGCCTTCAGATCCGCCGGTACGCATTGCGGGATCGCGTTCCAAAGCTTTAGCAGCGTATCGTTCACGCATTCCTCCGCATCCTGATCGTTGCCGAGGATATTTACGGCGATACGTAGGCAGTATTCACCGTATTTCAGCTCCGTTTGCCGTAAAGCGTTTGCATCCCGCGCCGCAAACAGCCGGATAATATCACGGTCCTCCAACACCGGATCCCTCCTTTGCAATAAGATCGAAAGGCCCTTTCACCTATAAAGACGAAAACCGGAACAAAACGTATCAGATATGGAGAATAAAAAAAGAGCCGTACCTGAAACGATACGGCTCGGATTCACAGATCATTGAAATATTTTGTCAAGAAGACCGGATGAGAATAACGCGGCGAACACAAGGGAAACGATGGTCATCAGTTTGATCAGAATGTTGATGGAGGGACCGGAGGTATCCTTGCAGGGGTCGCCTACAGTATCGCCTACGACTGCGGCCTTATGGGCTTCGCTGCCCTTGCCGCCGTTGTTGCCGTCTTCTATGTATTTCTTCGCGTTATCCCAAGCGCCGCCCGCGTTGCTCATAAAGATGGCGAGCAGAACGCCCGTTACCAAAGCGCCGGCCAGCATACCGCCAAGAGCTTCGGCGCCGAGAAGGAACCCAACGGCGAGAGGAACCAGCACCGCCATAAGGCCGGGCACCAGCATCTCTTTCAGCGCAGCGGTAGTGGAAATGGAAACGCAGGATTTATAATCGGGCTTTCCTTTCCCTTCCATAATACCGGGGATGGTACGGAACTGGCGGCGAACCTCTTCAATCATCTTATTCGCGGCTTTGGATACGGATTCCATGGTAAGCGCAGAAAAGATGAAGGGCAGCATACCGCCGATCAGCAGACCGATCGTAACCTTATAATTCAATATGCTGAGTCCGGCTTTCAGATCGATGCCCGCAGCCTGCGCGTAACTGAAAAACAGAGCAAGCGCGGTCAGGGCGGCGGAACCGATGGCAAAGCCTTTGCCCATAGCGGCGGTGGTGTTGCCGACCGCGTCGAGTTTATCGGTGATTTTACGAACGCTTTCATCCAGGCCGCTCATTTCGGCAATACCGCCGGCATTATCCGCAATGGGTCCGTAAGCGTCCACAGCTACGGTGATACCGGTAGTGGAAAGCATGCCCACGGCGGCAAGCGCAATACCGTACAAACCGCCGTTCTCTTTACCGCAGAGCATGTAAGCGGCAAAAATGCCGATACAGATCAGCAGGATCGGTATCACGGTGGAACGCATGCCCACGGCCATACCGCTGATCACGGTGGTAGCCGCGCCGGTTTCGGACTGCTTTGCGATTTTTTTCACGAATCTGTAGTCCCCGGACGTATAGATCTCGGTAACGATACCGATCAAAAGCCCTACGATCAAACCGGCTACGATTGCAAGCCCCTGTTTGAATCCGCCGAAAAACAGCTTACTGAAAACAAGAGAAGCAACAAGTACAAGACCTGCGGATACGTAAGAACCCATCTTAAGCGCGGTATGGGGATTCGATTTATCATTTCCTCTTACAAAGAAGGTAGCGATCACGGAAGCGCAGATGCCCAAAGCGGCGATCACCAGCGGGAAAATAGCCCCGGCGCCTTCAAAAGCGCCTTTAATGCCGATACCGAGCGTTAATGCGGATACCATAGCGCCCACATAGCTCTCGAACAGATCGGCGCCCATACCCGCTACGTCGCCCACGTTATCGCCGACGTTATCTGCAATAACAGCGGGGTTGCGGGGGTCGTCTTCGGGGATGCCTGCTTCCACTTTACCCACAAGATCCGCGCCCACGTCGGCCGCCTTGGTGTAAATACCGCCGCCCACTCGTGCAAACAGCGCGATAGATGACGCGCCCAGAGAAAAACCTGTAAGAATTTCCGTATTTTTTGTAAAAATATAAATCAAAGAGCAACCGAGAAGCCCAAGACCAACAACGCACATGCCCATAACGGAACCGCCGGAAAAGGCGATGGAAAGGGCTTTGTTCATACCGCCGGTACGGGCTGCGTTTGCAGTTCGCACGTTTGCTTTCGTTGCAACGAACATACCGAGATAACCGGCGATCACGGAGAAGACCGCGCCGATCAGGAAACAAACCGCCGTCATCCATGAAATACAGAAGCCAATCAGCAAAAACAGCGCGAGAACAAAGAATATCAGTATGCGGTATTCCGCAAAAAGAAACGCTCTTGCGCCCTGTGCGATGTTGCCTGAAATCTCTTTCATGCGATCCGTACCGGGATCAGCCTTGGTAACGCGCAGCGTTTTCACTGCAGAGAAGATAAGGGCTATTACCGCCAGTGCAGGCGCCAACCACTTAAGAGCTTCCATAGGTTGTTCACTCCTTGCTTGCAACAAACCGTTTTCAAAAGCAGCGTTGCTGAATAATAACTTATTATAAGGGATAATTTCAAAAAAATCAATAATAAATGACAATTAAACTACTTCAATTTGTATTTTTTTATGATTTTTGGGAAGAAATGAGAGTAAAAGAACACGGTTGAAAACTGCTTCACGGAAACATAAGTTCCGAACAGAAGCCCCGTAAAACCATGTTTGAAGATCCTGTTGAACGCGTCCTGCGCCATCTTTTTCAAGATGCCGTAAGCGTCCTGATTTACGGAATCCTTCCCGCTGAAATCCTTCCACTGATAATGGAAATGCACGACACGGAGTTCCCTTGTAGGGATATCGGAGAAATTCCACGGGATCAGATCTGTTACGTTCTGCTCGATTTTTCTTGCGAGCTTTTTAATCGTATCGGGTTTGCGGTACTGGGGATATTCCCTGTCCCAGAGGTCATAGATCTCAGAATTCGGAAACGGCGTAAGAATATTCATGGCGATCAGGCTGGCGGGAAGCTTCATGGCCAGATCCAGCGTTTGCTGCATTTCCTCCGGCGTTTCATGCGGGAAACCGATAATGAACGACGCCTGAACCGTGATGCCCGCCGTCTCGCACCATTCCACAGTTTGCGGCGCAAGATCGAGATTTATATGCTTTTTTATGGAATCAATGCGCTCTTTGCTTCCGCTTTCAATACCGAATAATATCCATCTGCATCCGGCGCGGTACATAAGCTTGATATCCTCCTCGTTGAGAACGCCCAGACGCATCTGACAACCCCATACCAGATCGTAACCGCGCTCGATCAGGCCGTTGCACAGACGGGTTCGCAGATCTCTGCGCGGGCAGAACAGCTCATCCGAAAAATAAATGCCGTTTGCTCCGAATTCTTTCACGAACCGGTCGATATCATGCAGTACATGTTCCGGATCTCTGCACCGGTTGCAGCTTTGATGATACTGTTTGTTGGAGCAGAAAATGCAGGCTGCGGGGCAGCCTTTTGAAGCGTGCAGATACAGCATTTTGCTGCAGTGAAAAAAGGTGGAAAAATACTTTTTCGGTTCCACAAGATCCCAATCCATCTCAGGGAAAGTGAACAGATCCGCAACGGGGCGTATCGGATTCATAACGACCTCGCCGTTTTTCAAATACGCAAGGCCGTCGATATCGTTAATACGTTCGCCGCGCTGAAGCGCATCCGCCACCTGCAGCCAGGTTACTTCCCCTTCGCCGAGCATGATATAATCCGGTTTGCCGTCCCGCAAAATAATCTCAGGCGACGAGCTCGGAGCCTGACCGCCCCATATAATGGGAACCGAAATAAATGCTTTCAGTTCCGCGGTCACCTTTTTGGCGTCCATACTGCTCAGATAAGATAACGCCGAAATACCGATCACATCCGGCTGAAAGCGTTCTACCTCTTCTCTCAGATCGTATTTTTTAACAGACCTCTCAATAATAACGGCGTGATGGCCGTGCGCGTTCAGATAGCTGGCAATAGAAACAAGACCCAGCGGAATGGAAGGCATCCGCAGGTAAACGGGTATTTTCGGATTGATCAGCATAATTTTCAAGAAGTATCACCTTTTGATTATTATACCAAACCGATAATTCTTTGTCAATCTTCCATGCCGCATAATTCCGGTTCAACAGATTCAATGGGGGCGTAAAAGACATTATGGTAACCGTTAACCATGAACAGGTTTTCGGATACCTGAACATTTTTCAATATTGTTACTTGCATTTCTATGTACACTGTGCTATGATGCAAATCAGGAGGTGATATTTATGGGCGACAATGCGATGATTTATATCTGGATCGCTCTCACAGTTGTTTTCATTATTGCAGAAGCAGCCAGCGCACAGCTTACCACGGTTTGGTTCGCGCTCGGTTCTCTGGTTGCATTCGTTCTCGCCATATGCGGCGTAAACAGCATCGCAGTGCAGATTATCGTATTTCTTGCGGTATCAGCAGTTTCACTGATTGCAACAAGGCCTCTTGTTAAAAAGATGATGAGCAAACGGGTCGTTGCGACAAACGCAGACCGCAACATCGGCGAAATCGGCATTACGATCAGTGAAATCAATAATCTTGAAGGCACGGGAGAGGTTAAAGTAAAAGGCGTTATATGGACCGCCAGAAGCGCCGCAGACAATGTAATTCCCGAAGGCGCCAGAGTGCAGGTAAAAAGCATTGAAGGCGTAAAACTGATCGTAGATAATATTGAATAAAAAACGGAGGTATTTTTATGGGTCCCATTATTGCAATTTCCGCAGTAGTTGTCGTAATCATTCTTTTGATCGTCGCCAACATCCGTATCGTGCCGCAATCCCGCGCATATGTGATCGAACGTTTCGGCGCGTTCTCTCAGACATGGCAGACCGGTCTGCACGTTAAAATTCCCGTAGTGGAAAGAGTTGCCAAAATCGTTTCACTCAAAGAACAGGTAGCGGATTTCCCGCCTCAGCCCGTTATCACAAAAGATAACGTAACCATGCAGATCGATACCGTGGTGTTCTTCCAGATCACCGATCCCAAGCTCTATACCTACGGCGTTGAAAATCCCATCAGCGCAATCGAAAACCTTACGGCTACCACGCTGAGAAACATCATCGGCGAAATGGAGCTGGACCACACCCTCACATCCCGCGATACGATCAACGCCAAGATCCGCGTGATTCTGGACGAAGCGACCGACCCCTGGGGCATCAAAGTGAACCGCGTTGAGCTGAAAAACATCTTCCCGCCCAGAGAGATTCAGGACGCCATGGAGAAACAGATGAAAGCAGAGCGTGAACGCCGCGAAGCGATTCTTCGCGCAGAAGGTGAAAAAGCAAGCGCCGTGCTTGTTGCGGAGGGCGAAAAAGAAGCCAAGATCCTTGCCGCGGAAGCCGATAAGCAGAGCGCCATTCTACGTGCGGAAGCTGTTAAGGAAGCCAAGATCCGCGAATCCGAAGGTGAAGCGCAGGCCATTATCGCCATCAACGAGGCAAAAGCGAAGGGTATCGAGCTGATCAATCAGGCCAACCCCAGCGCGCAGATGCTTCGCATGCGCAGCCTTGAAGCCTTTGAAAAGGCCGCGGACGGCAAATCCACAAAACTTATTATCCCCTCTGATATTCAGAATGCCGTGGGCATTGCAGCCGCACTGAAAGAAACCGTAAGCAATAGCTAAAAACAATACGCGGCGATACCGAGAAAATAAACGAACAGGCCTCCCAGAACAAAGAAGTGGAACACAGAATGAAACCATTTCCGCGTTTTGCCGAGGCCGTATATTATGATACCGGCAATCAGAAGACCGCTGCCCCCGAGAAACGCAAGAAACGCCCCGATCGGAAGCTTGAAATAAGCGCCCGCGCCGCATGCCGCGCACACAACTGCCGTTAAGATATAGATCGTCATCTGCAGCGCCTTATGTTTCCCGAAGCCGCTCAGGGTTACGATCAATCCGCTTACGGCGCCTGCCCATGCGGCGCAGAGCATCAGCACCGCGGGAACAACGCCTACGGTTCGGTAAACCGCAGGCACACAGCCGGTGGCCGTCCCCGCGACCGCAAAAAAAATCATACAGTGATCCGTTACCCGCAGAAGCTTTTTCAGTCTGCCAGGTTTCACCCCGTGGTAAAGAGCGGAAGCCGCAAACATCACCGTAATGCCGAACAGATACAGCGCCGCGCAGCAAATGCTGAGCGGCAATTTTGTATTCAACGCCGGCACAAGACATCTCCACACGATAGCAGCCGACAAAAACAAGCCGCACGCATGGGAGATGCAGTTGATTCTTTCCTCCCCCTCCGAATATTCAACAAGCGCAATATTTTCCGTATTCATAACAGCCTCAGTCGTTTTTTTTCTCAATTCTATCAGTTTTCTTTTCCGGTGTCAAATTTAGGAAAACGCCTTGTATTTCATTCAGAAATATGGTAAATTTAAGACACAATCATAAAGGAGGAGAATAACACATGAAAATTACGTTCATGGGCGCAGGCAGCACCGTTTTTGCGAGAAATGTGATCGGCGACTGCATGTGTTCCGAAGCGCTGCGGGACAGCGTATTTGCCCTGTATGATATCGATGCCAAACGGCTTGAAGAGAGCCGCACCATTCTGGAAGCCATGCGCGCCGCAAAGGGCGAATACGGCAAGATCGAATGCTATGTGGGCGTTGAACAGCGCAAGGCGGCCTTAAAAGACGCAAATTTCGTTGTTGACGCCATTCAGGTGGGGCTTTACGATCCCTGCACCATCATCGATTTTGAAGTTCCGAAAAAATACGGTTTGCGCCAGACCATCGCCGATACCCTCGGCATCGGCGGTATCATGCGCGCGCTTCGCACGATCCCCGTATTAAAGGATTTTGCCGACGACATGGCGGAGGTTTGCCCGGATGCGCTTTTCCTGAACTATACAAACCCCATGGCAATGCTCACCGGTTTTATGCTCCGATATACGCCGATCAAAACCGTAGGATTATGCCACAGCGTGCAGGTGTGCTCCGAAGGCTTACTGAACGATCTCGGCATGCAGGATAAACTGGAAGGCCGCAAAGAGCTGATCGCCGGTATCAACCATATGGCATGGCTGCTTGAATTGAAAGATAAATACGGAAACGACCTGTATCCGGAAGTAAGATCCCGTGTGGACGATTATCTTGCGAAACCGGACGCGACGAACAAAGTACGCATGGAGTATATCAAATATTTCGGCTACTATGTAACCGAATCCAGCGAGCATAACGCCGAATACAACATGTTCTATATCAAATCCAAATATCCCGAACTGATTGAAAAATATAACATCCCGCTGGATGAATATCCCCGCAGATGCGTCAACCAGATCGAACGCTGGAAGAATGAATACGCCGAAATTCTTGAAACCGGCGTAAAAGAGCATGAGAGATCCAACGAATATGCTTCCCGCATTATGGAAGCGATCGTTACCGGCAAACCGTATCAGATCGGCGGCAACGTGCTGAACACCGACCATCTGATCACCAATCTGCCCGCGGAAGCCTGCGTTGAGGTTCCCTGCCTTGTAAACGGCTACGGCGTACAGCCCTGTCATGTGGGGCCGCTGCCCGTTCAGTGCGCGGCAATGAACATGACCAACATCAACGTTCAGCTGCTTACAATAGAGGCTGCCGTAACACGCAAAAAGGACCATATCTATCAGGCCGCCATGCTGGATCCGCACACCGGAAGCGAACTGGATATCGACACGATCAAAAAGATGGTGGACGACCTGATCGAAGCCCACGGCAATTACCTCCCCGCATATCATTAAGCAAGGAGAATCAAAATGAAAACAAAGAAAATACTGTCCATCCTGCTTGCGGCGCTTTTGCTCACGCCGTTCTGCATGCTGTTTTGCAACGCCGCCAATGCGAATGCGCTTCCGATGCTGCATACCGAAGGTGAAAAAATCGTTAACGCAAACGGCGAAGAGGTCATCCTGCGGGGCACAAACTTCGGCGGATGGGGCATTATGGAAGATTGGTTCTGCCCCTTTACGGATCCCGCCGGCGAAGAAAACGCCTATCAGGCCCTGGTTGCGCGTTTCGGAACCGAAAAAACGCACGCGCTGTTTCAGCATTACCGCGCAAACTGGATCACGGAGATCGATTATAAAAACGTAGCGGATCTCGGGATGAACTGCATCCGCCTGCCGATCTGGTACCGGAATTTTCAGAGCGATGATAACGGCACTTGGTATCGCACCGAAAACGGCGAGATCGATTTCACCGAGCTTGATACGGTGATCGAAATGTGTAAAAAATACGGGCTGTATCTGATCATTGACCTGCACGGGCTGCCCGGATACCAGAACGATTACGATCACTGCGGAAAATCCAAATCCATGTCGCTGTTTGATAACACCGCGGCTGCCGCAAGATACCGTGAAGTTGTTACGGATTTTTGGGTGACCCTTGCCGAGCATTGCAAAAACGAGCCTGCGGTTGCAATGTACGACCTTATGAACGAGCCCCTCGGCACCAATATTACCCGTGAGGGCAACCTGCAGCAGAGCTTTTGGGATTTCAGCAACGATCTGTACCGCGCCATCCGCGCCGTGGATCCCTCTCATATCATAACAATGGAAGCGATATGGGATCCTTCCGCCATCGCAGGGCCGGACGTTTACGGCTGGCAGAATATCGTTTATCAGGAGCACCTTTACGACGTAACAAACTTTGCCTATCTGCACAAAGCCAATGAGATCCGCAACGCGGGCTATAACGCCCCGTTCTATATCGGTGAATTCTACCCGAGAGGCGTTTCCTCCTTCGATTACCTG
>CAMOVW010000029.1 GCA_946627725.1 uncultured Clostridia bacterium | reverse complement strand
AGCGAAGCGAACACTCTCCCGCGAACGAAGTGAGCATTCTCCCTGTCGCGCCAACGGCGCGACAAACTGCAATCTCACGTTCAGCCTTCCCCGGCCTTTTCGCCGCGTTTTTCCATAAACGCCTTCACCTGCGCGCGCACTTCGGGACGGTCCAGCTTATAGAACAATATCGGCAACATCGAAAGGCCAACGCAGATGCCGGGCAGCAGCCAGTAGGCGGCGGTAACGGTGTAGGTCATTTTTGCGTCGATCAGATCGGGCCGGTTTGCGTTGTATCCCGACAGCCCCACGATAAAAATACCGATGGCCACGCTCAGGGCGTTTGCCAGCTTGATCGAAAGGGTGAGCACGGAATACTGCAGCCCTTCGGTGCGTTTGCCGGTGCGCATTTCGCTGTAGTCTACGGAATCAGAGAGCATTACCAGCGGCGCGTAGCCGTGGGTGCCGAACATCAGGCTGATCACAAACTGACCGATAAATATGCCCCAGAAGGAGCGGCAGAAATCCGGCCCGAACACAAACAGCAGATAATAGGCGGTGCTGGTCACAAGGCCGTAAATGCCGAAGATGATAAAGGTTTTTTTCACGCCCAGCTTTTTGGCGATGATGGGCGCCAGCATGATGCCGATAAAAGAGGTTATGGAAGAGCCGATGCCCAGCGCCAGCTGCAGGTTCTCGCCGGCAAATTCGATGGTGCTGCCGAACAGCGTAATGGAAAAGCCCTCTTTGAATACCACCGCCGCGGTCTGTACGCCGATGTTTACGGCAAGGTTGCGGCCGAAGCCCAATATGTTGATCATAAAGATGATCAGCAGCGGTTTGTTGGTGATCAGTTCTTTGAACATCACCTTCAGGCTCATCTTCTGCGGTTCGCTTTTGATCACTTCTTTTGTGGAGGTGAGCATCAGCACCACAAACAGCGCCGCCAGCGCGCATACCGCCACCGCGGTTATAAGATATTCTTTTTTTGTGATGTCCGGGGATTTGGTAATCATGCATACGATGGGCACCACAATGCCCGGCACGATCAGGCCGATGCTTTTCAGCATGTTAGAGATGCCCGCCGCGCTGTTCTTCTCTTCCGCCGAGGGGCTGAGCACCGCCAGCATACCCTGGCTGGGGATATCCACAAAGCTCATCAGGATGTTCCACAGCACGGTGGTAAAGGTGATATAAGCGTATTTCAGAATATCGTTGGGGAAGGGGATAAACAGGAACATCACCAGCGTGATCACCGCAAAGGGCAAAAAGCCGATGGCCACAAAGGGCTTCATCTTGCCGGATCTGAAATGGGATGCGTCGATCAGCCTGCCGATCACCGGGTCCGCAAACGAGCTGAGCACCTTCGCGATCAGTATGATCACGGCGCAAACCATAAGATCCGCGTTCAATACTCTGGAATAGAACTGCGATTGATAGGTGTTGATGTAACCCACCAGCATCTGAATGCCGAAAATACCGATGCCGTAGCTCAGCATCTTGCCAAAGGTAAGGGTTTTGGCCTGCTTTTCCATAATCTTTCTCCCTTCGTCGTATACAATATTACTCTACCATATTCCGGGCCGGTTTGCAATCAAAATATATTGAACTAAACTTACTAAAAATAACCCTGCATTTTTGTATGAAATGATGCTTGCTTTTTTATGGGAAAAGTATATAATAATAAAATATATTTATGAAAAATAGAAAGAAGGGTTGCGAATGCTTATAGCCGGCGGCGTTGCGTTTTGTTTCGGCCTGCTGGAATTCTGGCTGAACACGCTTCTGTTTCCTGCGGTGTTTGACGGCAGATTCGGTAAAACCGGCGGTCTGATCGCGGCAAAGCTTGCGGTATACGGCTTGGGCATTACGCTGCTTCTGGTCTGGTTCAGATCCTGCGTTGTTCCGGCGGCCATCGGTTTCGGCGCGGGCTTTATGGTTTTTATGATCGCATATATGTTTATGAAACTTATCAGAAAGGACGAGTGACGTTGATTGGATAAAAAATATGTTATAGCGGCGGCCGTCGGCGCGGTGGCGCTGGCAGCCTGCCTTGTGGGGTATATCTATACGGCGCGCAAGATCCCGCCGGATGCTCCAAAAAAGAAGCGACGGCCGAAAAAACTCTGGTTTATGGGGCTTGTGATCAGCGCATGGTTCCTTGTGGGGTCGCTGATCACCGGGTTCTCGGGCAAAACGGGGCGTCTTGCCATCGAATTTGAAATGTTCAGCGAGCGGGTGGAGCTGTTCGGCTTTTCCATTGCCAAAACCACCGTCACCGGGGCCGGGGTGCTGATCGTGCTGATCCTTCTTCTTGCGGCGCTGCGCATCTTCGGCATATCAAAATTCCGTATGGAGAACCCCGGCTATCTGCAAACGGCGCTGGAAACCGCAGTGGATTTTATCGGTAACTTTGTGAAAAACGCCACCGGCGCCTTTACAATGAAAAATCTGCCGCCGTTTATGCTGAGCATCGCCATTTACATGTTCGGCTGCGCGCTGTCGGAATTGTTCGGGCTGCGCGCCCCCACGTCGGATCTCACCTTTACGCTGGCGCTGGGCCTGTGTACCTTCGCGCTGCTCAATATTTACGGTATCAAGAAAAACGGTTTCCTCGGCAGGCTCAAAAACATGGGCGGCGCCGTGCCGGCCATGCGCCCGCTGATGATCCCGTTAAAGGCCGTAAGCGATATTTCCGTTCCCGTGTCCCTTGCCTGCCGGTTATACGGCAATATGATGGGCGGTCTGCTGGTAATGGACCTGCTCAAGGGCGTGCTGGGCGGTTACGCAAGCGGGCTTCCCGCCATTGCGGGGCTGTGGTTCAATCTGATCCACCCCGGCATTCAGATTTACATTTTCGTTATGCTCTCCCTCACCTTTATCAATGAGGCCATGGAGCTGGAAGAAACGCCGAAAAAACCGAAAAAACAAAAAATAAAAAATTGATTCAGGAGGATATATCATGAATTTTATCGCAGCAGGTATCATTATGTTCGCGGCCGTGATCGGCGCCGGTTTCGGTATGTGCTACGCCACCAGCAAAGCGGTGGACGCAGCCGCCCGTCAGCCTGAGGCCGCAAGCAAGATCCAAACCATTCTTCTGCTGGGCTGCGCCCTTGCGGAATCCACCGCCATTTACGCGTTCGTTGTTTCGCTGATCATGGCCACAGGCGGCTGAGAAATAAAAACGGAAAAGGGGTGAGATTTATGGGAGAAATCCTTTCAAAGGATATGCTTGCCGATCTCATAATCAATATTATCAATATTCTGATTCTGTTTTTCGTTTCCAAAGCGCTTCTTTACAAGCCCGTAAAGAAGTACCTTGATCAGCGCCGCGAAAACCAGGCCAACGCCGTGGAAGAAGCCGAGCGCCGGAAGGCGGAGGCGGAAGCCGAAAAACAGAAATATACCGGCCTGATGGCGGATACCGCCGCCATCCGTACCGGCGCCATGCGCGAGGCCACCGAAAAGGCGAACGCCAAGGCGGAGCAGATTCTTGCCGCCGCCAACGCCGAGGCGGAAGAGATCCTCAAAAACAGCCGCGCCGCCGCCAAACGCGAGAGTGATAAGCTGATTGCGGATTCCAAAGAACAGCTCGGCGCCCTTGCCGTGGAGCTTTCGGGCAAGATCCTCGCCCGCGAGGTGACGGACGCGGATAATATCCGTATCATCAACAGCTTTTTCGGCGAATAAACGGGTGACCGATATGAGAGTATGCAGGATCACCGTTCCCCCTGTGATGACGGAAGACACCTACCGTATGCTGTGCGAAAAAGCCCGTAAAAAATTCGGCGCGGACCTCACGTTTGAGCGCGTTGTGGACGACCGCGTGATCGCCGGGTTCATTCTGGAAACAGACGACGGCATGGTGTACGATCTTTCCGTCGGCACGCAGCTGGAACTGCTGAAAAAGAAAATGGTATATGAGGAGGACGCCATATGAACGAATCCATCAGCGCCTTCCTGAAAAAACAGTTGCAGGAATACAGTTTTGCCCCGGTAACCTACCGCAAGGGTACGGTTTCGCGTTCCGCGGACGGGGTTGTTACCGTGGCCAATCTGCCCGGACGCCGCTACGGCGAGCTGCTGGAGTTTGAAGGCGGCGTTTTCGGCATGGCCATGGACCTGTACGAAGATAACGTGGGCGCGGTATTGTTCGATACCGCCGAATCCGTGCGCGCAGGCGACAGCGTAAAGGGCACCGATCAGGTGCTGGAGGTGCCGGTGGGTGAAAACCTTCTGGGCCGCGTTGTGGACGCCATCGGCCGCCCGCTGGACGGCAAGCCCCTGATCGCGCAGGAATATTATCCGGTGGAGCGCCCCGCGCCCGCCATTATAGACCGCCGCCCGGTGGATACCCCGCTGCAAACCGGCATTCTCGCCATCGACAGCATGATCCCCATCGGCCGCGGCCAGCGGGAGCTGATCATCGGCGACCGGCAGACCGGCAAAACCACCATCGCGCTGGACAGCATCATCAACCAGAAAGAGACCGGCGTGCTCTGCATTTACTGCGCCATCGGCCAGAAGGCCAGCACCGTGGCGGGCGTGATCGAAACCCTTGCCGCCGCCGGGGCCATGGAATATACCGTGGTGGTGAACGCCGGGGCATCCGACAGCCCCGCCATGCAGTATCTTGCGCCCTACGCCGCCGCCTCCGTCGCCGAATATTTTGAGGAACGGGGCAAAGACGTGCTCGTGGTGTACGACGACCTTTCAAAGCACGCCGTGGCCTACCGTATGATGAGCCTTCTGCTGCTCCGCCCGCCGGGAAGAGAGGCTTACCCCGGCGATATCTTCTATCTGCACTCCCGCCTGTTGGAGCGCAGCGCCTGCCTTTCCAAAGCGAAGGGCGGCGGCAGCATCACCGCCATGCCCATTGTGGAAACCATGGCGGGCAATATCTCCGCCTATATCCCCACCAACGTGATTTCCATTACGGACGGGCAGATCTTTCTGGAGAGCGGCCTGTTTCTTTCGGGTGTGCGCCCGGCGGTAAACACCGGCCTTTCCGTATCCCGTGTGGGCCGCGCCGCCCAGTACCCAGCCATGAAGGCCTATTCCGGTACGCTGCGCATAGAGCTTTCGCAATACCGCGAGGCGGAGATCTTCACCCGCTTCGGCAGCGATCCCGATCCCGTTACCGCCAAGCTGCTCAAACGCGGCGATACGCTGATCAACCTGCTCAAGCAGGATAAATCCTCGCCCTACAGCCTGTTTAACGAAATCTGCGTGCTGATCGCCCATCAGGAGGGCGTGTTTATGGATCTTTCCGCCGGGGACGTGAAAACGCATCTGAAGGCGTTTCTGGCGCATATGAACCGCGCCTGTACCGATATTGCCAACGCGGTCAACCAGACCGGCAAGATCACCGACGAGCAGAAAAACGACCTCGCCAGCGCGGCGGACGCCTTTGAATCCGGAGCAGCCCTATGAGCAGCACGTATAATGATATCAAACAGCGTTTGTCAAGTGTGCGCGAGACCCGGCAGATGACCAACGCCATGTATCTGCTCTCTGCCGCGCGGCTGAAAAAAGCCATGCGCAGTATGGATTATACGCTGGATTATAACGAGAGCCTGCGCCGCACCATGACGGATATCCTCGCCAAAACGGAGGATAACCACCTGCATAATATCTACCTTGAGCGTTCGCCCAAGGGCCACCCCCTGATCATGTGCGTGATGGGGGATAAAGGCCTTTGCGGCGGCTATAACAACGACGTGGCCCAGCTCACCCTGCACGTGCTTCAAAAGGTGAACGACGATGCTGACGTGTTCTGCTTCGGCCGCCTTGCCTACGATTTTCTGCGCAGCAAGGGGATCCGCCCCAAAGAGGTGTTCCCCGGGTCCTCCATGCATCCGGAGTTTTCGATGGCGGAGGAGATTTCGAACCGGCTGGTGGAAAAATACCTTACGGACGAATATAACGAAGTGTTCATCATCTACACCCCCTTCTCCCGCAAGGGCAAGCTGAAACCCGTCTGCTTCCGTCTGCTGCCCCTGTTCGGCGAGGATTTTACCGATCTGGGAGAAACGCCCCCCGTGGATCTGATCTACGAGCCGGACCCGAAATCGGTATTCCCCCATATCGTGCCGCTGTACTGCGCCGCGCTGCTGTATAACCTGCTGGTGCAATCCTCCGCCAGCGAAAACAGCGCCCGCATGGAGGCCATGCAGAGCGCCTGCGACAACGCCGATACCATGATCGATTCTCTTGCCACAGAGATGAACGCCGTGCGTCAGCTCACCATCACCAACGAGATCACCGAGATTGCCGCCGCCGCTGAGGCGCGGAAAAAAGGAAACTGACACTGTATTAAGGCAAAAAACCCCTCTGTTTTTGCAGGGACGATTATCAATCGTCCGCCGGAGTCACGCAGCCCATCCCATTGTGTGTGGGGGGAAGCGGAATATCTTTACGGCAAGAAACTTGAGCAGGCAGGTTTTGTAAATACCGCGCCCGTATCGGCATAACGTTATGAACTGTTATGAAATGTTATGAAATGTTATGAAAATGTTATGGTTTTAAAAGCGCGGTTTTCATAGGTATAGCAACAAAAAACGTAAAATGTTATGAATGTTATGATTTTTTTCTGTATATATTCATAAGGCTTTTTTACAGTATACTGTTTTCGGGTGTAACATTCATAACATCGTAACATCAAATCATTCGGTCGGTCAATCAAGCACCTGTCCTCTGATGGATGCGGGCGCGCCCTGTAGGGACGAAAATCAATCGTCCGCCGGAGTTACGCAGCCTATCCCATCGTGTGTGGGGGAAGCGGAATGACTTTATGGCAAGAAACTTGAAAAGGTGATCGTATAATGAAATATTTGTATTACAGCCATGATTCACTGATGAATACGGAAGAAAGAGATGCGGAAACAAAGGCGTATTTCAAACGGGCAGAAGCGTATCTGGAGCTTTTTGAAACGATCAAACCGTTTTTTTCAAAGAAGTTCATCTCCGAATATGAGAAAGCCGGATTCCATGATTACGATCTGCTTGCAATAGAACGGCAGACGTTGAATAACAGTGTTGTTCTTACGCTGTCGCACCATAACAAATATTATTATCTGATATTTAAGAACGTTGCCCAGTTCAGATGCGGCATGGTTGTTGACGGAACAAAGCAGCAGATTCTGGAGTATGAGATCCTTCCGGCGGAAGACGGGTATTTTACCCATGAGCTGTCTTTATCCTCCGGCAAAAGCAGCATTTTTGTTTCCGCAAAAAAAGCGATCCTGAAACAGGGCTCACTCGAAGGCAGCGTCAATCCGGTTTTACAGACGGATCGATCGGAACAATAACGGTGATATACCGTTTTACCACAATTTCTATCGCCGGTCGGGCGCGGGATGCGTTCCGGTCGGCCGGAGGAAAACACTATGACAAATACAGTAACAGGAAATATCGTTAAGATCTCCGGCCCGGTGATCGACGTCAGATTCAACCCCGGCGAGCAGCCGCCCATCAACGCCTTATTAAAGGTGGAGGGCGCGGAAAAATACGCCGAGGTAGCCGCCCACGAGGGCGAAGGCGTGGTGCGCGCCATTGCGCTGGACGCCACCGAGGGGCTTTACTGCGGCATGCCCGTTACCACAAACGGCGAGGGTATCCGTGTGCCCGTGGGCAAAGAGATGATCGGCCGCACCGTGGACGTGCTCGGCCGCCCCATCGACGGCAAGGGAGAGATCAAAACCGAAAAGACCCTGCCCATCCACCGTCGCGCTCCCTCTCTGGCGGAGCAGCGCCCATCTACCGAGCTGCTGGAAACCGGCATCAAGGTGATCGACCTTTTGGTGCCCTACGCCAAAGGCAGCAAAATCGGCCTGTTCGGCGGCGCGGGCGTGGGCAAAACCGTGCTGATCATGGAGATGATCCACAATATCGCCATGGGCCACGGCGGCTATTCCGTGTTCACCGGCGTGGGCGAGCGCAGCCGCGAGGGCAACGAACTTCTCATTGAGATGACACAGAGCGGCGTTATGGATAAAACCGTGCTGGCCTTCGGCCAGATGAACGAGCCCAGCGGTTCGAGAATGCGCGTTGCCATGACGGGCCTTACCATGGCGGAATACCTGCGGGATGAAGAAAAGAAGGACGTGCTTCTGTTTATCGATAATATTTACCGCTTTGTGCAGGCGGGCAACGAGGTCAGCGCCCTGCTGGGGCGGCTGCCCAGCGCCGTGGGCTATCAGCCCACCCTTGCGCAGGAGATCGGCGAGCTGGAAGAGCGCATCGCCTCCACGGCGGATGGCTCCGTTACCTCCATTCAGGCGGTATACGTGCCGGCGGACGACTTTACGGACCCCGCCCCCGCCACCGTGTTCACCCATCTGGACGCCACCACCGTGCTCTCCCGTTCCATTGCGGAGCAGGGCATTTATCCTGCGGTGGACCCGCTGCAGTCCGGCTCCCGGGTGCTGCAGCCCGAGATCGTGGGCGAAGAGCATTACCGCGTAGCCCGCGGCGTGCAGGAGGCGCTGCAGAAATACGCCGACCTGAAGGATATCATCGCCATCCTCGGCATGGAGGAGCTCTCACCGGAGGACCGCCTTACGGTGTACCGCGCCAGAAAGATACAGAAATTCCTCTCGCAGCCCACCCACGCCGCAACCGCCTTTACCGGCGAGCCCGGCAAATACGTAAAGCTGGCCGATACCATACGCGGCTTTGCCCGCATATTGGACGGCGACGCGGATCAGCTGCCCGAAGAGGCCTTCTTTATGGTGGGCACCTTTGAGGACGCCGAAAACAAAGCAAGGCTGCTTTAATCAATTCGGAATGCGGAATGCCTATGAATACATTTTTGGTTAATATTTATACCCCCGAGGCGCTTGTGGTGAGTGAAGTGGCCACAAGCCTTACCGTGCCGGGGGCGGACGGGGGCTACGGCCTGATGTATAACCATCTGCCCATTGTGATCGCCCTTGTTTCCGGCAATATTGTGCTTACCCTCGGCGATGAGAAGTCCGTGTTTTTCTGCGGCGAGGGCTTTCTTGAAATGCGCGATAACAAAGCGAATATCTTTGTAAATTCCTGTGAAGAGGTAAAATAAATGATGGACGCCGTTTTCTGCAGTTCGCTGCAAAAAGTGTTTTCAGACGCGCCCGCCCTTCCGGCGGCGCAAAATGAGCTGCGCCTGTTTTCCGGCGAAAGGGGAAGCCTTCAGCTCTGCTGCCGTACCCATTCGGCGGCGGAGCTTTCTGTTCGTATTACCTGCGCGCTGCCCTGCGCGGTGTGGCGGGTACAGGAGGTGTATTCCTCTCACCCCATCTACGAAAAGGCCGAGCGCTGCACGGTGCTGCGCGATCGGCCGGGGTATTATCCCGATCTGCTTTCGCCCTTTGCCGGTACGCTGCAAACCGAGGCGGGCAAGTTGGTTTCTCTGTGGATCGAAGCGGATACCGCCGGCGCGGCCGCGGGGGAATATCCCATAACCGCGGAGATCGACCTCGGCGGCGAACAAATTACGCTGCCCGCGTCCGTTATCGTTTGCGGCGCGGCGCTGCAGCCCCAGAAGCTGATCTATACCGATTGGTTCCATTCCGATTGCCTTTCGGTGTATTATAACGCGCCGGTGTTCGGCGACGCGTATTGGGATATCGTTGAGCGGTTTATGAAAAACGCCGCCTACCACGGGCAGAACTGCATTTTAACGCCCCTTTTCACCCCGCCGCTGGATACCGAAGTGGGCAAAGAGCGCCCCACGGTGCAGCTTGTGGGGGTGCGGCAGACGGAAAACGGCTGGGAATTCGATTTTACCCTGCTGAAAAAGTGGATCGACCTCGCCCTGAAATGCGGCTTTTCATATTTTGAGTTTTCGCACCTGTTTACCCAGTGGGGCGCTGCCGCCGCACCCAAGATCATGGCCGAAACGCCGGAGGGGGAGAAGCGGGTTTTCGGCTGGGATACGGATTCCCTTTCGCCGGAATACCGGGCGTTTCTGGCGCGGCTGGGCCCGGCCCTCACCGCTTTTACGGATGAACAGGGCATTACGGACAGGTGCTTTGTGCATTGCTCCGATGAACCGGGCAACGACCATATCGAGCGTTACGAGCAGTGCGCCGCGCTGGTGCACCGGTATTTTGCCGCCTACCGGCATATGGACGCCCTCTCTGATTTCGCCTTTTACGAAAAGGGCCTTGTGCCGCTGCCGGTGCCCTGCGAGAACCATATCGAACCCTTTGCGGGCCATACGCCGGAGCTCTGGACCTATTATTGCTGCGGCCAGTATAACGACGAGGTGCCCAACCGCTTTTTCGCGTTCCCCTCCATCCGCAATCGCATTTTAGGCGTGCTGCTGTATAAGTATAACTGCGCCGGGTTCCTGCACTGGGGCTATAATTTCTATTTCACACAGCTCTCGAAACGCCCGGTGGATCCCTTCACCGAAACGGACGCGGGCGGCGCGTTCCCCAGCGGAGACGCGTTCTGCGTTTACCCCGGCCCCGGCGGCGAGCCGTGGCCCAGCCTGCGGCAGAAGGTGTTTTTTGACGGGCTTCAGGATCTGCGCGCCCTGCAAACGGCGGAACAGAAGGCGGGCAGGCAAGCCGTATTGCGCCTGATTTCCGATACCCTCGGCGATATCGATTTCAGTCATTACCCCATGGAGGAAGAACCCTTCTTCCGCTTCCGCCGCGCTCTGTGCGAGCTGGCGGAGAGATAAAAAACGGAATCATTTTTCCGGCAGATCTTGCAGACCGTGTAAGATATACCGACGTATAAAAAAGCAGACGGCAGAGCGTGTTCCTGCCGTCTTTGTCATTTGTTCGCCGATGCAATTGAGAACGTCAGGGGAAAATGTCCCTGATGTCCCTGCTGTTCCTACCTGAAAATACAAACCGTAAAAACGCCTGTTACATATATATAAAAGAACAGGAACATCAGGAACATTTTATTATATTTGTTGTAATACAAAGCAAAACCCCACTTTGAAACCAGGAACAAAACCAGGAACAAAGCAGGAACATTGGGATAAAAGCAGGAACAGGATTTCAGTAACTTCTCGCCAAACCGCAATTTGTTCCCTTATGAAACAAAGCGCCGTAAAGCTCATTCTTCCCCCAACACCGGCATTTCCGTCATGCGGAGCTTTGCGCAGCCGTAGGGGATCAGGGTTACCGGTTCAGCGGGGGAGATCGGCGCGGTGGATTTCGGCGTTTTGCGGCAAACGGAGCGGTAGGGGAATTTCAGCCCCCAGTCGATCCGCCGCAGGTCGGCTCTGATTGTTACCGGCAGGCGCGCCTGCGAGAAGGGGATCTCGCCCACTTCATTGCGTGAAACCTCAAAATCCGCGCCGGTAAAGGCGTAGTTCCAGGGCGAGAGCGGTATCAGCTGATAATCGCAGTAGGGGTATTTGCGCTCCACCCCTCTTCGCACATATTCCCGTTGTTTCTTTTCATAAGCGATGGGCACGCTGAACAGCAGGGAACCCATTTTCAGGGCGGCGAGGCCGTGGGGGCGGGCTTTGAATTCCGGCGCGGTTTCAAACGCGATCTCGATTTCCGTATGCCCCGGGGCGATCTCAAATACCGCGTTCTCCGTTTTTGCGGGTTTGCCGTCAATCTTCAGGTTCTTTGCAAAAGAGGGAATGCGCACCTCAAGGGTAAACGCCCGCTCTGCGTCAACCGTATACTTCGCCTGATTTTTGAAGGGATATTCCGTATCCAGCCGGATCGTAACGCCGTTTTCCCGCAGCTCGCAGGGCAACATCACGGCGCTGAGTATCGCGTTATCTTTGTGCATAAAGGCGGAAAGGGCAAATTTGGGCCAGCCCTGGTTAAAGTTTGCGGTACAGCAACCGAAATTCGGCTCCAGCCCGAACAGGTGCGCCTGCGGCCCGTTGGTGCTGAAGGGCGCCATCAGCATGGTTTTTTGGCAGGCGATCTGGTTCACCATCTGCACGTACTGGTGGGTCCACATATCCTCGCTCAGCGTGGCGGGCAGGGCGTTGAATGCGATGGTTTCCAGCCGTTCCGCCCATTTGTTTTCGCCCGTATAGGCAAACAGATGCTCGTAAGAATACATCTGCTCCACCACGGCGCACAGCTCAGTGCCTCTTGTGGGGTCCAACCCCGAAAGCACCTCGTCGCCGGTAAAGCCCTCAAATGCGGCGCCGTTGTATTTGTCCAATATCGCCCGCAGCTTTTCCGCTTTGTTCGTATAGTTGTCGTCGAGCAGTTCGCAGGATACCGCCTCGCTTTTCAGCATCATGGCGATATTCACAATATGGGTTTTGCGCAGCCAGACGTGGCTGGGTTTCTTCCACGCCGGAATCGCGTTATTGTAATCGTAGCCCTGCTGTTTCAATATGCGGGCAAGGTCTTTGATCCAATCCTCCCGGTAGGTATCGTATAAAAAGTTCAGGGCGATAAAGGTCTCAAACCAGCGGTATTTTCCCCAGCCGAACAGACGGATCTCCCCGCTTTTCAGCAGGTCGTAATAGTTTTTCAGCGCGTTAAACAGCGCCTTGGGAACACGCTCGTCGCCGGAGCATTCGTAGTATACCGTAAGGGTTTTTGAAATCAGCTGCACCGCCCAGGTATCGTAACGCGCCCGTTTGTTCTTCGGGCAGGGGCAGATCCAGCCGTCGGGCTCCTGCGCGGCGAGAATGGCGTTTACGTATTTTTTCACCGCCGCGATCATCTCTTCATCCCGCAGCAGATAGGCAAGGGGGATAAAGCCGTCAAGCCAGTAGGGTACCCGTTCCCAGCCCTCGCGCTTGCCGCCGATCCAGGCGCTGTCGCGCACGTCGGGCCAGATCTTATGCAGGTTGCCGCTGAGCCCTGCCGCCTGAATGCGCAGCTGCCGTTCCAGCCAGCCCCGGGGGGCGAGCTCCTTTGCCGTGTAAAAATTCCATTTACGCATGTTCTTCCGCCTCCGCCGCAGGGGTTTCTTTTACGTCCACACCCTTTTTCAGAAGGAAGAACATGGGCACAAGCACCAGCGCGCACACGATGGCCGCCACAAAAAACATGTTTTTCGGGGGCACCGGCGTTTCCACACCCAGTTCGTTGAGATACGTTACGGCGGAACCGCGGCAGGCAAGGTCGCCCAGATACGGCCCTACCACCATCGGTATCAGCACCACGAATATCATGCGTATACCTTGGAACATACCTGCCTTGCCCTCGGGTATAAAGTCCTTTACCGCGGCCCCAAGCAGAATGTTGATGATGGCGTTGCCGATCACCACCGGCAGCACGCCGATGAGTATGATATGGATATCCGTGGAGGTGGAAAGCAGAAACAGCCCCGCCGTGATCAGCACGGCGCTGGGGGCGAGAAATACCGCCTTGTGTTCGCCCGAGAATTTCAGCATCAATACCACGGCGGCTATGATGGCCGCAATCACGATCGCTGCGGTAACGATCACGCTGGGGCGGATCAGATTCTGTATGCCGCCGTTATCCGGCAGCACCACATACTGCATATATACCAGCAGATAGGGGAAGAACACCTGAAACGCCACCACGCTGAGCCCGAAGGCGGAAAGGGCGAGATACAGCCGTGGATTGCTTTTGATAACGGAAGGGCGGAAGCCGTAAAAAAGATCCGCCAGATAGTTGGATTTCGTTTCTGTTTTTTTCACGGTGCGGGGCGGGTCCTTCAGCAGAAACAGCCCTGCCACGCCGCATATGGCTACAACAATGCCCAAACCCGCAAAGAACGTGCGGTAAGAGAGCTTTCCCGCCTGGGCGAAGGTGCCAACGCCCGTTACCGCAACGGAAGATATGGTGCCCACAACGCTGAGCAGCGTTTCTACCAGCGCCCGCTGTTTTGGTGTGGTAACGTCCGTTACCCACGCCTGAAAGGCCGCGTCGTTGCTGGTGGAGCCCATAAATGTCATTACGATATCCATCAAAATGACCATCCACACGGTGGCGGTGAGGATCGTCGCCTCGTCGCTCAGGTGCAGCAGGTTTGCGGTGTTTTCTTTGGTAATAAAGCCGAACGTGGCCGTAACGCCGCCCCAAAGGATGTACCCCACCGAGATGAACAGCCGCCGGTTTTTCAGCTTGTCGCTCAGGTTGCCCATGATAAAGGTGGTAACCACCGCCGCAATGGCGGAAAGCGCCACCATGCGGCTTACCGCTGTGGAGGGCGCCATGGTCCCCTCCATGGCAGCCTTTGTCGCGTCGCCGTAAACGGAGTTGTACATAAAGGTGTTGAAATACATGTTCTCCGTATTCCATGCAACGCCGCCCATAAAGCAGAACAGGGTGATCAGGAACCAGTTTCTTTTGCTGAGCTTTTCGGTCATATTTTCTCCTCTTTTCTTTTTTCGCAGTGCGTTTTATGAAAGCTTCCCCACAGGGTTTACGGTTTGATTATAGCCTATATCGATTCCGTTTTCAAGTATCTGTATGCATTCATATACTGCGCCAGCCGGTTTTCGATTTCCGGCCCCCACCATTTCACGTATCCCTCTTTGGTGGGGTGGATGGGGTCCGCCATATAGCGCCCGTAGGTATCGCTGCCGATCGCGTTGAAGGCGGCGTCCGTATACAGGTCGATCACACCCATATCCCATTTGCCCTGCAGCGCGTAAAGCTGCCGTACCATGGCTGCGTAGGGGGCGCTCTCAAAATACGCGCCGGTGTAAAACACCGCCGGGCAGCGCCAGACGTCTTTACAATACCGTATGATATACTCCATCGCCCCCGTCACGGTTTGGGTGTTGAAGTCCGAAAGCGCTCTGCCGCGTTCGATCTCGCCCAAAGGCAGAAGCTTTGCCGCGTCGTTGGTAGAGAGCTGTACCACGGCGCAGTCTATGGCTGTGCTCCGGTCGATTTGTTTCAGCCGTTCAACGTAGCTGTCTCCCCGTCCGGTCACCGCCAGCGTCGTGCCGCTGACCGCCGCCTTGATCGCGTTGACCCCGTGTTTCCGCGCCAGATATTCCACAAAGGATTCCCCGCCCGCCGCCGCGCCGTAGGTAACGCTGCTGCCGAGAAAAAGGATCGTTTTTCCCCGTAATACGTCTGTTGCGGGATGTTCTGTATATTTCATTTTTATTCGCTCCGTTCTGCCCCCCCCCCGCACAGATGTCGCGGGGGTGGTTTTTTTGAACTTTTCCAATAAAGTTTTATAACGTGCAAATCCCGGTTCCTGTTACGGCGGAAACGCCACGGTCTCGGCGTACAGCTTTTTCAGTATGCCGATAAACGCCCCGTCCGGCGGCAACGTTTGTAAGGGTGGCGTCGTGATCCGGACTGTTGAAGTGGGTTATTTCGCCGGTGGCGATCAGCCGGTTCTGTACCGCCTTCAGCGCCGGGGGCGAGCCGTTCCCCCACAATCAGCGTGCGGGCAAGCTCGATGCAGTAATCGATCTGTTTTGCGGTTATGTTAAGCACCTGTTATTTAATAATTAAATCAATTATATACGATTTCAATCGGACTCTGCAATAGCTTTCGGTCATAATAAAATCAGAAAATATGAACGGAGGCCAAAAACCATGGCAAAAACTCTGATCGTATCAAATGGTACATTATATGGCAATTATTATATTGCAGCGCGCGCCGGCGACGCGATAACCGGATCCCGGCCCCCTGACGCGAAAAAACCGGCCGATGCGGCCGGTTTGATACGGTTATAGAGGCAGAAGCCCGAAGATGCCGCGCAGACGTCGGCGAAGCAGATCGAAAAACGCTTTGATCAGCCGAAGCGTTGAAAGGAGCGGGCCCTTCTGTGTTGTGTTTGTGTTCATATTCTGCGGTGTGAGCGGAGAAATCGTATCGTTCTGATACAGAAGATACTGCGGATAAGCCGGGTTATCCCAAACCGTGAGCTCTTTTTCGGCGTAACAGATGGCCTGCATCAGCGCGTTGCAGCAATCCGGGAAGGGGTTGTGCAGCAGGTTTTTGATATACCAGGTGTTATCCGGAAACAGGGCGGTGGAGCCGTCGATCATCTTATCGGGGGACAGGTATTTTGCCTTGCCCGAATTTGTAAGCTGAAGGATATATTCTGTGCTCAGTGTGGAGCCTGCTTTTGCTGCGGTGGCGCCCATGGATTGCGCGCTCACCTCAATGCGGTTGTCGCTGAGCTCGCCGCTGCTTTCGATGAAGGGCGGCGTCTGGAAGCCGTATTTGCACAATATGCCGATCTTTACGCCGTCTTTATGCATCTGTGTGAGCATGGGTTTTACGCGGTTCATCACGTTGTAGTGATAGGCGTCGATCTTCTGAACCAGTTTTTTATAGGTGGTGTTCGCCTTGTCGCCGAAGATAAAGGCTTTGGCGTCTTCATAATTTTCGTCGTTCACCATGCTCCAGTACCCGGGGCTGGTGGCGTAGGTATCCAGAAGAAGCCGAGGGGCGATGCGGTCCTTTACGTTGTTGAACACGCGCATGGCCACGTCGGTGCCGAATCCAAGCGTGCCCATCACGTTCATAAAGCTGATCAGCGCCTTTACAAGCTCCGCGCCTTCCTCGGTGCCGTCTTCGTTTTCGTAGGTCTCTTCTTCATAGCGGGCGATGGAGTCGGGGTCGAAATCGTATTTGCCCGCAAAGAGCTCGCCCACAAAGTTATAGCCCATTTGCGCACCGGCAAAGAACAGGTTGGTTTCAATGCTGCCCCAGCCGTATTCGGCAAGATAGGCGCTTGCAATGTTGCAGCCCAGGCAGCGGGATACCAGATTGACCTTGCTGTGACCCGTTACCGCTTTGATCGCCTCAATATAGGCGTTCAGATCGTCGGCGATATCGCAGGGATCGAGGCGGGCGTCGTATTCATAGCGGAAGGTGTACATATCGCGCTGCCGCTGCGGCAGATCGTATTCGTTCCAGGTAAAGCGCGCGTGGCTGCCGTTGGTGACCTCGCCGTTTTCATTGAGGCGGTAGGCGGCGTAACGCTCTGAGATGGCGGATTCCAGTTTGTTGAAAAACGGATCCCAATAGTTCGTGAGCACCGCAAGGCTCAGCAGCTCGGCGTTATCCTTGATCACGTCCGTAACGTATTCTGTGTTTTCGGTGATCGTAGGCGCGCCGTCCGCGGTTACAATGGCGGTGCGGCCGATGATATAAACGATGGGCGTTTTGCTGTTGTCTACCGCAGGGGAGGGCGCGTCGCCTTTTTCCATAATAAAACCGACGTGCTCGGCAGAGAAGAAGGCCTCTTCGCCGCTGATATGGTTATCGTCGGCGCTGTCGTTCCAATGGCCGAGCCCGGCGGGGTCGCCCCACTTATGGCGGTACATCTGCATATAATGCTCACGGCCGTAGGCGTTATCGATGGCGCAGTCGTCGGGTTCAAACACATAGGGCTCGCCCGTTACCCACGCCCAGCGGTTTTCGTGCGCTTCGTCGGTTGCGCCCAGCCAGTATTGCGCCTGCTGCCCGCCGGCAACAAGGTTTTTCACCGTTTCGTTCTCTTGGGCGGAGGTAACGGTTGCAAGATACCCGCCGTGAGATTCGCAGTAGGCCTTGGCCTCTTTCCAGGTCATAGGTGTATCAAACCGGGTATAGGTGTGCCCGCCCCAACTGACGGTGGAGGGGCTCTGCGCCGCAAACACCGCCGGAACCGATGACGCAAGTAACAATACCGAGAGCAGCAGGGATATGATTTTTTTGACCTGCATAGTACACGCTCCTTTGTTATATTAAGTATATATCATTTTTATAGCACATTTCTTTTGCAATCAAAACGAAGAAATAATACGATTTTGTAAACTTACCGCAGGATCGCGCAACACTTTTTCAACAATTATACAAATTGTGTTATATTTTTATATTTTCTTGTCTGTAAATTGAGCGGCTCCCGAAAAGAAGCGCAAAATCCCCTCACCCATGTTTTCTTTTCTTCGGTAGAGTCTATTTACATGCCGACGCGTTTGTGGTATATTTATAACCGATTTTGGAAGGAAAGGGGGACGGAAAAATGCCGGAGAATGAAAACAGCTTTGCGCTCGAATTCCGCCTTCGCGCGCTGGACCGCGATCTTCATACCAGATTTACAGACTGCGTCTTTGTTCTGCAAAAAATACTGTCGAATTATAAGCTTTTATTCCCCGAATATACCGATCATTCCGAGCTTCATTCGCTCACGGTGATCGAGTTCTGCAATATCCTGATCGGCGACCGGATCAGACGCCTCAACAAAAATGAGATTTACGTTCTGCTTTGTGCCTGTTACTTTCATGATACGGGCATGGGAATCACGCAAAAAGATTTTGAAGCCTTTTCCCGTCAGATCGATTTCGGTGATTATTTTGAAAAACACCCCAACCCGTCGCAGTCTGAGCAGATCCGCGATTTTCATAACGAGTACTCCGGCCTGTTTATCCGAAAATACGCTCAGTTGTTCGAATTCCCCAGCAGCGCCCATCTGGAGGCGGTGATCCATATATCCCGAGGGCACCGTAAAACGAACCTCAAAGACGAACGCGTCTATCCCATCGGGCTGCCGACGCCCGACGGCGATACGATCTGTATGCCCTATCTTGCCGCGCTGATCCGCCTGGCGGATGAGATCGACGTCACCGCCGACCGCAGTTCAAAGCTGCTTTACGATCTGGAGGCGATCACCGACGAGCACCAGCTTTTTGAACACAAGCGCCACCGGGCGGTGCGGGAGCTGATCATCAGCGAAGATGCGTTTACCCTGATGATCGACGACAGCGATCCCGTGATTCTTGAAATGATCCAAAAAATGAGAAACAAAATGCAGCTTACGCTCGACACCTGCCGCGACGCGGTCAACGGGCGAACCCCGTTTGAGATCACCCAGCGCAGGGTGATCCTGCGCCCGATCTGATGGCGTCACCAAACCATTTGCAAACAGAAAAAAGACGGTTTCAGGCAAACGCCCGATACCGTCTGTTTTGTTTAAAGAACACGCTTACCGGATAATATCGAAGATCAGACTGCTTTCCGCCGGTGGCTCCGGGCTGAAGATAAGCGCGTTGAGATAGCGCTTCATCGCCGGTTCTGCCGCTGCGGCGTCGTTTGTATAAAGGGTGGCGAGCACCTGCCCCTTTTCGACTGCGTCGCCGGTTTTTTTGTGGACGAGGATGCCCGCGCTGTAGTCGATGGCGTCTTCTTTTTTGCTGCGGCCCGCGCCGAGAATCACTGCCGCGCTGCCGATCGCTTCGGTATCCATCGCCGACAGATAGCCGTGTGCAGGCGAAAGAACGGGAAGGGCCAGGGCTGCGCCGTCTCCGTAGCCGGCGCTGCTGAGCCACGCGCTGTCGCCGCCCTGTGCGGCGACCCATTCCTGCATCTTTTGAAAGGCTTTGCCGCTTTCGATGGCGGAAACGACCAGCGATTCGGCTTCGGCATGGGTAACGCCCGCAAACAGCATCGTCATTTCGGCCGCAAGCGCCACGCAGACGTCATATAAATCGCCTTTGGACGCGCCGCGCAGTACCCTGACAGCCTCGACCACCTCCAGCGTGTTGCCGACAGCCGTGCCAAGCGGATTGTTCATATCGGTGATCAGCGCGGACATCCTTCGGCCGCACTTCTTGCCGATCGCCACCATGTTGCGGGCGAGGATGCGCGCGTCGTCGGGTGTTTTCATGAAAGCGCCCGAGCCTGCCTTGACGTCCAGCACAATGCTTTTTGAGCCGGCGGCGATCTTCTTTGACATGACGCTTGAGGTGATCAGGGGGATCGAATCGACCGTGGCCGTCACGTCGCGCAGCGCATAGAGCTTTTTATCCGCCGGCGTCAGATTGCCGGACTGACCGATCACGGCAATTCCGATTTCTTCGACCTGCCGGAGAAATTCCTCCCGTTCCATCGTCACCCGCATGCCGGGGATCGCTTCGAGCTTATCGACCGTACCGCCGGTATGCCCGAGCCCGCGGCCGGACATTTTTGCAACCTTTCCGCCCAGTGAAGCAACGATCGGTGCAACGATCAGCGTGGTCTTGTCTCCGACGCCGCCGGTGGAGTGTTTGTCAACGGTGAGATCGCCGAAACGCGACAGATCGATCATGTCGCCGGATCGGGCCATGCAGTCCGTCAGCGCGGCGGTCTCGCCGTCGGTCATGCCGCGGAAAAAGATCGCCATGCAAAGCGCCGCCGCCTGATAATCGGGGATGGACCCTTTCACATAACCGTCGATAAAAGCAGAGATCTCCTCCGCGGTGAGGATACCGCCGTTCCGTTTTTTCAATATCAAATCGTATATTCTCACAATATAACGTCTCCTTTTCAGATCCGTGTTACCGCCGACGGTGTTCCGGCTGCCGGTACTGCGCCGGATTCGTTTTTCAACTTTCTGCTGCCGGATGGCAATGAAATTATACCACGCTTGTTTTTGATTGTAAAGCAGCAGTTAATGAAGACGGCTGCGCTGCTGCCTGATAAATTGAAGTCGCCCCCCCCCCGAACAATTAGCTCCGCAGGAGCGTCTTCATTGCTTCATTAGCGAAGCGTCTTCATTAGCCCCGTAGGGGCGACTTCATTGAAAAAAGCACGCCGAAGCGTGCTTTTATGTGTAAGTCCGCCAAAATGATACCAAAAGCATAGAAAGTCCGCCAAAATGATACACGTGTGCAGCGCGGCAAACTGGAATTTGTTGATATCAAAGCGTCAGTATTTCACTCACGATTTCACAAAC
>CAMOVW010000028.1 GCA_946627725.1 uncultured Clostridia bacterium | reverse complement strand
CGGGAGGATAAGCGACTTTGCCTGAAATGAGGATGAAGATGATTGCCCCGCAACAGTTGATGTTTCCCGGCACACCCGTCTATCCTCCAAACACCCCCAAAAGGGCAACCTCGCTCATCGTGTGAGGATTGCGTGACGACGTCCGATCAATGGGGCTGAATTTCCGAAAAACCGCGTCAATATCCAACAACTAAAGTTAGCGGACATTGACGATTCAGACAACCAAATCATAACGACAAAATCGACCTTGTACCGATCCGATTCCGGACGGCGTGAGGTCGATTTTTTTTGTGCTTTTAGGCGTAATTTTAGAGCTGTAAAAAGGGGCGAACCGCATTCTGTTCTGCAGTTCGCCCTGCGTGATGAATTGTGAAACAGCCGAATGTGCGTTTTTGAACAGTGCGGCAATGGAAACGCAGCATTTTGTTCCCGAATGGTTTCAGACTTTGCGGGGGGCGTTCTTTTTTCAATACCGGATTGACCTTTGCGCAAAAGTGCGGTACAATGAATGCAGCGCAGTTTCCGGTTTTAATATAAAGCGCGCGTTTTTATCGGCGCGCGGCTTTGGCGGGAGGGATCTTTATTGTGAGCACCGTTACGGAGAAGCATTATGTAAGGTATGGCGAGGCGCTTGCTTACGGCTTTGCGGCCGGCGGAAAGAGCTTTGTTACCACGCCCACGCAAAGCGGTTATCTGTCTTTGTTTTTTACAAAGGTCTTCGGGCTGCCATCGGGCGCGGTCTCTTTTATGATGCTGCTCTCGGGGCTGTGGGACGCGGTCAACGACCCTCTGATCGGGTCGGTTGTGGATAAAACAAGAACGGGCTACGGCAAACTGCGGCCGTGGCTGATCGTAACGCCGCTGCCTTTCGCCGTGCTTACGGTGGCGCTGTTCGGCGGGCCGTCGTTTTTGAGCGGCGTTTCTTCCGTCGGGGTGAAGATCGCCTATATGTACGTTTCCTACATCCTGTGGGAGCTCTGCTTTACTTTTGCGGACGTGCCCTTTAACGGCATGACCACCGCCGTTTCTCCGCTGCCGGCGGATCGGACGAGGGTGATCTCTTTTTCCACCTTTATCAGCGGTATTGTGGCAGGGGCTGCGCAGACGCTGCTGCTCTCGCTGATGGACGCGTCTGAAAAGGGCGTTTGGAACGTGAGCCTGCAAACCGTCTTTCTGCTGATCGGCGTGATCTCGGCGGCGTTCGGCTGCGGTCTGTTTTCTCTTGCGGGTATCTTCACAAAAGAGCGTGTCGTACAGTCCGCGCGGCAGCCGGGCATTATGGAGGGCTTTCGGGTGCTGATCCGCAACAAACCGCTGCTGCTGATCGTTCTGAGCAATATGCTGATGTCCGCAGGCGGCCTGTATAACGTATTCACCACCTATTATTTTGCCGAGGTGCTGCAGCTCAACTCCCTGAAACTGCTGATCGATATCCCCGGCGGCGCGGTGGGCGTCGGCACGTATCCGTTTATCCCCGCGATCAAACGCAAATTTGATAATAAGCAGCTGATGATCATTCACTTTGTATCCAAGGCGGCGATCGGTATCGTTTGCTTTCTGATCGGCTTCCGGCAGTACGCAAACAAGTTCGTTGCCGTGCCCGTGCTGATGCTGCTGAATATCGTGATCAGCATCGTGCACACGGTACGCAATATCATTTCCACCGAAATGATCGGGGATACCATAGACTATATGGAGCTGAAAACCGGCGAGCGCAACGAGGGCGTCTCGTTTGCCGTGTCGTCCTTCTTCGGTAAGCTTACAAGCTCCGTCAGCACGTCCATCGCCACAGCAGTGCTCCCGCTGATCGGCCTTACTTATCAGACGGTGGACGGAAAACAGATCGCCGTAAAGGGAGAAAAAACCGACTTTTATATCTGGATGTTTTACGTGCTGGTCCCCCAGCTGCTCAACGCTCTCGGCATTATACCTTTCTTCTGGTACGATCTGACCGGAAAACGCCTTGAAAATATCCGTCGGGAGCTGGCGGAACGGCGGGAGCGGATGGTTGCGCAAATCAGCGAAACGGAGGCGGAAGTATGAGAACGTGCCCGAAATGCAAAAAGCGGATCTCTCCGCTGTACTTCGGTACCGCCTGCAGATCCTGCGGCGCGGACCTGATGTATTACCACTTTGAAGAACGCCTTGCCGAGGACGCCCGGAAAGCCGCCGCGCAGGAGGAAAAGGGGCGTCGCCTGCTGAATAAGCTGCCCTTACACAGAAAAAATTCCGGCTTGAAAAACAACAATAATACTGATATAATATAATAAAAATAAGTTTTTTGATTGTTCAAATCCAATAATGATTCCTGCGCGGAAAGGTATTTTATGAAGCAGTTATATTTCGTTCAGGTGAACGACACCTATTATAATAACGGACATAAAAATACATATATCCCATATGCCGCAGGATGTATCGAAGCTTACTGTATGCAAAGCGTAGTGATCGCGGGGGAATACAGCTTCGGAAAAATCGTTTACGCCCGCAGTGAAATCGGAAAGATCGTTTCCGGCTTGCATGATCCTTATATGGTTCTTTTTTCGTGCTCGGTATGGAATACGCAATTCCATCTGGCGCTCGCGGAAGCTGTAAAGGCTGCGTATCCGGCGTGCTTCATAACCTTCGGCGGACATCAGGTTCCATCCGATGGCAGTTTTCTGAAAAAATATCCGTTTATCGATTTCCTGATCCATTTCGCCGGCGAAGAGCCTGTGCAGGCCCTGTTGGAAAGTCTTTCCAAGGGGATATCGCTGGATGGGGTGCCCAATCTGTCTTTCCGCGACGAAAGCGGAAATATTGTTACAACCGATTTTATTCCGCAGACGGGAACAAATTATCCCTCTCCCTATCTTTTGGGGGTTTTTGACGATCTGCTTGCAGACGATATGGAGTTTTCCGTGTTGATCGAAACCAACAGAGGGTGTCCGAATTCGTGTGCTTATTGCGATTGGGGGGCGTTGAACTGCGACGTCAGGCTCTTTCCTTTGGAAAGGGTCTTTGCGGAGATTGATTGGGTTGTTGCGCATAAAATTGATTATATTTACTGCACCGATGCCAATTTCTGCTTGTTCAGCCGGGATGAACAAATCGTTGATTATATCGTAAAATGCAATAAGACCAGCGGCTATCCGAAGTTTTTTCACGTTAATTTTACAAAAAACAGGCCGAGCTTTGTATATGAGATCAGCGCAAAACTTGTGGGCAGCGGTTTGTCAAAAGCCCAAACGATCGCGTTTCAAAGTCTGAATCCCGAGGTGCTGAGAAACATCGGAAGAAAGAATATTTCAACGGATTCATTCAGAAGCCTGATGAAGCGTTTTTTCAATAACAAGATCACGTCATATTCGGAGTTGATCTTAGGGCTCCCGGGAGAGACCTGCGAGAGTTTTTGCGACGGAATATGTTCCCTGATCGAAAACGGGCAGCATCACGCGATAAACGTATATCCATGCGAGCTTCTGCCGAATTCTGCGATGGGCAGGGAAAGTTACAGAAAACGCTATCAGATAGAAAGTACCCGCGTTCCGTTCCGCATGATGCACTCTACGCTTGCGCAAAACGAGGAAGAGATCACTGAATTTGCCGAGTATATAACATCCACCTACTCGATGAACAAAAATGAGTGGGCAAACGCGCTTTTGTTTTCATCCTATATTCAGGGCATGCATAATCTGGGGCTTCTGCGCGCGGTCGCAATCTACTGCCGTTATGAGATGGAGCTGAGTTATCTGGATTTTTACAGAAGCCTGATCCTGTATTCGGAAGCGCACCGGGATCTGTTCTTGCACCGGGTCTATAAAAAAATAATATCGCTCTGCCGGGGCGTTATAGAGGGAACAAACGAGTTTGTGGCTTTATGTGAGAATACCGAAAACATCCTTTGGGGGTTTGATGAATTGGTGTTTCTTGAAACATATAAAGCGCTGGAAAGATTTTATACGGAGATCGGCGGCTGGCTGGAAAGACAGTTCGGTATAAGCAGCGCAATGCGCGCCCTTCTCACATACCAATACGATATTATAAAAAAAATAGGAAAACGCAGTGTTGAGATCAAATCGGACTACGATTTCTATAACTTTTTGCAGCATGTTTACGATAACGATCCCCTGCCGCTGCAAAAGAAACGGATCGTACTCCAGATTGAAGATCCTGCTCCTGTTTATTCCTTTTCGGATTTTGCACGGCAGTGCGTCTGGCATGGAAGAAACAAAAGAGAAACCGATTACACAAGCAGCTGCTATTCCGTTCAAACGGAACCTGATTAAACTTGTCGAGGAATGCTATGAATGTTTTATTGATTCAGCCATATCATTGCGATCTGATCCATTCAATCTCGCTGCCGTTGGGACCGCTGTCTATCGCTACGTATCTGGAGAATAACGGGGTCAACGTTAAGATATGTGACCTTGCGGTAAAAAAGACGTCGATTCGGGCGGTATATAATGAATTCCATCCGGATATCGTTGGCATTTCTTTTCCATCCGTTAAGGCGATTGATGCGGTTGTTAAAGTATCCCGCTTTTTTAAGAAAGCGGGTGTTCCCGTGGTTTGGGGCGGATCCTTCTGCGACGTAGGCAGTACGGAGCTGTTCTTTGATACCGGGCTTGTTGATATTATCAGTTATTGCGAGGGGGAATCTACCTGGCTTGATCTTGTAAGAACCCTGGAAGCCGGCGGAGATTTCGGAAATGTGCAGGGTATCGCCTACAAAAAGGGCGGCGAGATCGTTATCACGCCTGCGCGTCCGTTTATGGATCCCTCTGAATTGCCTCGCATAAACTATGATTTTGTTGATGTGCCGAAGTATTTTCAGTATCTGTACGGCTGCAAAAAGCTGCTGTATGTGTATCTCTCAAAGGGCTGCCCGGCGCATTGTACGTTCTGTGTGAATAATATGTGCCATCGGAACACAAGAAGACGCCGTCCTCTGGAGGATTTTATGTCGGAGATTACCGAGCTTGCGGAAAAATACGGAGCGGACGGCTTTTATTTCGGCGACGAGCTTGCCTTTGCAAGCGATAAAGAGTTATATGAGGTTTGTAACGCGTTCAGAAACACCGGGCTCGATTTCTATTGGGGATTTCAGACGCGCATCGGCATTTTAAGCGACGAGACCATTCAGTATGCCGCCGACAGTCGCTGTCGCTGGATCGATTTCGGCGTTGAAAGCGGCAACAGAGAGATGCTTTCAAAGGTTTCGAAAAGTATCCCTTACGATAAGATCGAACCCACGTTTCACGCTTGCGCAAAAGCAGGTTTGATTTCCATTGCCAATTTCATAATCGGATTGCCCGGGGAAACCTGTGAACAGTTTCAGGATTCGATCGACCTTGCAAAGCGCCTTGAATCCACCCAGAATACGTTTGCGAAGTATATTTTCATTCCGAATACCCCCGGCGGGCGCGAGGTGGAAAAAACCTTCAAACGCTATCCCGTATTCCGGAAACTGAACGATTATAAAACCATGGATTTCTTTAAGAATGAGTACGGTCTGTCGCAGATCCCGCAGAAGGAACTCAACGTAGTTCAGTCTCATTTTTTGCTTCAGGCCATCTTCCGTAAAGATTACGGCGATACCCGTTCTTACGATCTGCTGTTTAAGTCCGTTCTGATTGTTTTCAAGCGCGTTTCAAAGATGAACTTTGTTTGCGCGATCCGCTCGCTTTGCGAGATCACAACGGATTTTATCAGGTTTGTTTTCGATGTGCTTCTGCATCCGGGAATCCTGAAAAAATATCATTTGAAATAAATGAGGCCGGTATAATGAAAAACGTATATTTTGTTCAGGTAGACGTATCGGCAACAATGGGCGCGCAAAGCGCTTATCTTCCGTATACCGCGGGCATTCTTGCCGCCAACGCCTGGACAAGCGCAATCGTACAAAAAGCTTTTTTGCTTAAGGAATTTATTTTTCTGCGAGAGGATATCTCCTCTGTAATGCAAAGAATAGAAGCGCCTGCCATTGTTGCTTTTTGTAATTACTGTTGGAATACCGAATACAATAAAGCGCTTGCAAAGGCCGTTAAGCTTCAATATCCCGATTGCGTCACCGTGTTCGGCGGGCATAATGTTCCCGACGATTTTTCGTTTTTGGAGAACTATCCCTTTATTGATATCCTTTGCCACGGCGAGGGCGAGGATACGATCCGGCAGCTTTTTGAATGTATCGCGGAAAAGGGCGTTTTTGAAGACGTGCCTAATATTTCCTTCCGGGGCGGCAACGGCTTTGTGCGTACAAAAACACGCTGTCAGACAACGCTCGACTATCCTTCGCCCTATCTTGAAGGACTGTTTGACGAGCTGATCTCCCGGCACCCCGAAATCACGTTTAACGCAATTCTTGAAACAAGCCGCGGGTGCCCTCATCAATGCGCGTATTGCGATTGGGGATTGCTGAAATCCAAGGTTCGGCTGTTTCCCTTTGAACGGATCAAAAGCGAGATCCAATGGATGTCGTCGCATAAAATAGCATTCGTTTGGGGGGCCGACGCCAACTTCGGTTTGTTCAGCCGGGATCTCGAAATTGCCGACGAGCTTGTTGCGGCGAAGGAGAAAACCGGTTATCCCGAGCGGATGCGGATGAATTACGCAAAAAACAATTATGAAAATGTTTTTGCGATCGTGAAAAAATTCAAGGAATGCGCTTTTGACCGGATCGGGGCTACGCTCTCATTTCAGAGTTTATCCCCTGAGGTGCTGAAAAACATCGGCCGAACGAACAGCGATCTTGAGTTTTATAAAAATCTGCTTACCGTGTACAACAAAGAGAATATGAAAACATATTCAGAGCTGATCCTCGGGCTGCCCGGCGAAACCTACGAAAGCTTCATACGAGGTATCGGCACGTTGTTTGAGATCGGTCAGCACTTTGTATTTCAGGTGTACGGCTGCATTCTTCTTCCGAATTCGATTCTGGGAAAAAAAGAATACAAAAACAAGTTCGGCATAAAAACGGTTCGTACCGAAATTGTACGTGCGCATGTGATGAACGATTCCTTTTCCATTCCGGAATATAACGAGATCGTGGTGGAAACAAACTCCATGCGCCGGGAATTGTGGATCCGTTCCTTTGTTTTTTACTATTTCAGTACCGCCCTGCACGCGCACGGATTGATCCGCACGTTCGCCGTATATCTGTACGCGCAGCGCCATATACCGTACGAACGGTTTTATGATGATATCCTTACTTATTTTGATGCGCACCCTTCGCTGTGGATCTCAAAACTGTATGCGGAGATCACCGATCACGTTACCGAACAATCCCTGGGCAGCACCAACAGAAAGCTTGTGTTTGCGCCGTGCGGAGATCTTGTTTGGGACGATTATGAGTACATTGCCCTTCGCATTCTTGAAAAACTCGATCTTTTTTATGAAGAGATCGAACCGTACTTACGGCAATATGATATTCCGGAAGATCTTTTTTTCGATATGATGCAATATCAGAAGGGTATTATGCGCGTTCCGTGTTCTGAGGAGAGCACGCTCTCCATGCAATATGATATTCACGGGTTTATGAACGACGCGTATGTAAACGATCTTCACCCTGTTGTAAAGAAACCGCACATTCTTCATATGAGGGATTCTTCCCCCGCGCCGGATTGGCAATCCTTCGGTAAAAACGTGATCTGGTATGGAAGGATGGGCTGGGCCTCATATAAGGATGCTGTTACCGCCGAAGAGATAGACGTATGAAAAAAAACTATTATCTTGTTCAAGTTGCCGTTACCTATTCGTCGCCCTGTTTTCTTCCGTATTCGGCAGGGTGTATTGCGGCGTATCTGAAACAGGATAAAGAGATCTCTGCGCATTACAATATCCCCGAGGTGTTGGTGATGCGGGAAAAGCCGGAGGATATCGTACAAAGGATTTCGTCTCCGGATTTTGTTGCGTTTTCCTGCTTTATCTGGAATTTTGAATATAACAAAACGGTAGCCCGCCTTTTGAAAAACAAATACCCCGATGTGAAGATCATCTTCGGCGGACATCAGATCCGCCCCGGGGGAAGCCAGCTGGATGAATATGAATTTGTGGATTATCTTATGCATAACGAGGGCGAAGAAACCACCGCAATGTTCTTAAAAGCCCTTGTAAACCATACGGATCTTTCGAGCGTTCCCAATTTATCGTACCGGCAAAACGGAAAACCCGTTACCACGCCGGATTATACCCCCTGCGATCTGTCCTCCTATCCTTCGCCGTATACCACCGGTATTTTTGACGGGATCCTGAAAGCGTTTCCGCAGATCGAGTTTCACGCTACGCTTGAAACCAACAGGGGCTGCCCGTATGCCTGCGCGTACTGCGAATGGTGTTTTTCAAAAAAGATCCGTCCTTTTCCGATGGAAAAAATCAAAGCGGAGATCGAATGGATCGCTTCGCACAAAATCAAATACACTTATTGCGCCGACGCAAATTTCGGGATCCTTGACCGCGACGTTTCGATTGCCGAATATGTTGTGGAGCAAAAGAAAAAATACGGATATCCGGACGTTTTCAAGCCATGTTACGCCAAGGAAAGCGACGATAACGTGTTTGCCGCGGGATATCTGCTGAATAAAAATCATACCGACAAAGGCGTGACCCTTGCTTACCAAACGCTCAGCGATACGGCGCTCAAAAATATCGGACGCAGGAATCTTACCCTGAAAAGATTTGAATCCCTTGATATCCGTTACACAGAGGCGGGCATACCTACCTATACCGAATTGATCCTCGGCTTGCCCGGAGAAACCTTTGAAAGCTTCTGCCGGGGGATCTGTACCCTGCTGGAATCGGGGCAGAACAACTCTATGACGGTTTATGAATGCCAGGTATACCCGAACTCCAGAATGGCGGATCCTGCTTATCAGAAGCAGCACGGCATAAAAACCGCGGTGATCCCTCTGTTCGGCATTCATTATAACCCAACGTTCAACGGCGTGAATGAAAATCTTGAGATCATTACCGAAACAGCCTCCATGCCGAAAACCGATTGGGTAAAAGCATATATGTTTGCTGTTGTGCTGCAAACGTTTCATCATCTTGCATTGCTGCGCTTTTTTGCGATATACCTGCGCCGGGAGATGAAGGTGCCGTATTATGATTTCTATCAGGCGCTGTTTCACTATATTTATTCAGAAAACAGCGGATTCCTTCACGCGCTCTTTCAGGATTTTTATAACAGAAAGGCAGACGTTGAAACCGCTGATTGGACCTATCAGACCGATACGTTCGGAACAACCGGATTCTATTTTGAAGAGGGTGCGTTTCTGGAACTGATCAGTCATTCGGATCTGTTTTGGCAAGACGTCATGCCGTTTCTGAAAAAGTGGGATATCCCGGCCGATCTGTTTAATGAACTTCTCATATACCAGCGGGAGCTGCTCAGAACGCTGAACAAGAAAGAGGCCTCGCTTCAACTGCATTGGAATTTTTATCCGTATTTTGAAGATCAGAGCGCTTCAACTCCTCTGCGGCGCGTAAACGCGCATCTGCATGCGTATTCTGATCTTGCCGTCACCGGTTGGCCGGATTACGCAAAAAAGGTAGTATGGTTCGGCAAACGCTATTCCGCAATGCTTCTTACAAACCCGCGGGCAAAAATCGAATATACCGAACAGGAGCAATAGATATGCGCACAGTTCCGCCAACGGATTTTTCCGTAACCGTTCTGATCGGCGTTACCGATGAGGCCGAAGCGCTGAAAACAACCGTGAATACCGTAATGAATACCTGCAGCGGGGAGGATATCTATAAAATCCTGATCGTCCGTTCACAGAACGCGACCGCCGCGTGTGTTGCGGCAAGCGCCGAAATGGAAAAAGCATATCCTGAGAAGGTTGTTTGTATGGTGCAGAAGCGGCCGTTTGTGGGCGGCGCGATCCGCGATGGGTTTGATACTGCGCAGTCTTCTCATATTCTGCTTTTGCCGGGCGATCTGGCAATCGATCTGGCTTCCGTTCCCCTGCTGATAGAAAAAGAAAAGGTTTTTCCCGCGGGTATCGTGAAAACCTCACGCATGCTGGAGAAACACTCTTTCCATCATTATTCCGCGCTCCGCCGACGGATGAATTCCTGCGCGCAGCTGTTTCTGCGGGCCCTGTTTCACACAAAGCTTACAGACCTTACGAATCCGGTGCAGATCATGCCTGCCGCGCTCTATCGATCCATCCGTTGGCAGGAACTGAACTTCCCGTTCCTTCTCGAAATGGTTCTTGCGCCTCTGAGAGTCGGCGCGGCGTTTCTTGAGGTTCCTGCCGGCTGTCGGGGCAGGGAAGAGGGCGTTTCAAAGAATACGATTCTGCAAACGGCTTTGTACCTGCGGACCGCGCTGCGCATCCGTTTTACAAAACCGGATCACCTTCTTATTTCAAATGAAAGGAGCGGCAAGTCCGTTGCCGGTGGAACAAAAGAATGAAATTGTTATTTGCGTCGGTTCCGCAATGGTTTCCCGTAAGCCCTTATCTGGCGTGCGCGCTTCTTGCCGGGCAGGTGGAGGCCGCCGGATTCAGTGCCGACACCTACGATTTTAATATAGAATTCTTCAACGATATCCTTACAAAGGAGCGGCTGCAGCGGTCTTTGGAGAAGGCTGCGCGTTTTCTGGAGGATCCTGTTCTCCCCTGCGAAGGGCCTGCGTCGTCCCCGTTTCAAAAAAAACTGTCGAAGGTTGCCGCGGTAAGAAAAGAGATCATATCCGCATTTTTTCTGAGGGACAAAAGCATTGCGGAAGAAACCGTCCGCGACGTGGAAAACGCGGTTTCGGTTTTTCATACAAGAGAAAAGTTTTATGATCCCGAGCAGCTTTTCCGGGCCAGAGATACCCTTGAAAGCGCGCTTGATATCATATCTCTGCCCTATGCCCCTTCGCGGATCCGTTTGGATAATTACATCGCGGATCCGGTATTTACGTACGATTTTGAGGATGTGGATTACCAGTGCAGAAACGCAGATGTGAATATGTTTCTGCCGTATTTTGAAGAAAAACTGTCTACGCTTGACTTAACGGCGTATTCCATGATCGGTCTTTCCATCACAGATCTGAGCCAGATCGTGCCCGGCTTTACGCTTGCGCGTTTGCTGAAGCAAAAAACGAACGCAAAGATCTGCCTTGGCGGCAACTATATTTATAAGATTGTTTCGGATCTGAAAAAAATACCGTCCGTCTTTTATGATTACTGCGATTTTCTTCAGGTAGGAGACGGCGAAACTGCCGTCGTGGAGCTGGCGGAGTTTATTGCGGGCCGCATAAGCATAGAAAACGTGCACTCTCTGATCTACATGAACGACGCCGGAGAGGTTATCGAAAACGAAAAAGCCCCGTTGCTGCATCTCGACAGGGTCTCTTATCCGGATTTCGATACGTATCGGTTTGAAAAGTACTTTTCGCCGGAAGTGGTGATCCCCGTTCAGCTCGGCAAGGGCTGCTATTGGGGAAAATGCACCTTCTGCGATTTTTATACCGGGCAGCAGAAGTTTGATATGAAGAGCGTTTCGCGGGCGGTTGACGAGGTGGAATATCTCTCAAAAAAATACAACACCCCCTTCTTCAATTTTGTGGATGAGGCCGTGCCGCCGTCTTTTTACAACGCTTTTGCCACAGAGATCCTCCGGCGGGGCCTCAAGATCTATTTTTATTCCTTTGCCAGGCTTGAAAAAGCTTTCACACCGGAAGTACTCAAAAATCTCTATAACGCCGGGGCCCGCTTCTTTATGTGGGGATATGAGGCGGATTCCGAAAGAGTGATGCATCTGATGAACAAGGGCGTAGATCTGAAGCGCCGAAAGCAGATATTGCGGGATTCCGCCGCCGCCGGGCTTTGGAATTTATGCACGTTCCTGTTGTGTTATCCCTCCGAAACGCCTGAGGAACTGCAATCGACGATCGACGTGATCTACGACGAAGAGATCGTAAACACGGCAACGCCCTCCAACTTTGCCTTCAAGAAAAACGCCATATTAAAAGATCACACGCAGGACGCCTCCATTACCGATTATCAGGCGAACGGTCAGCTTCATATCTCCTATAAGTATCATTCGTCCGTTACCACAATGCAGGAAATCAAAAAAAAGCGCAACGCCTTTGAAAAACAGTTCTTGAAGGATACCGCGCAAAGGCTCTGGCCGCATACGTTTACCGATTGCGATATGATTCTGATGTACCTTGCCCGTTTCGGCCGCGATTACGTTAAAAATTACCGGCTGAAATATAGAAAACGGCTTCCGGGCGGATGAACGCCTCCCCTACGGAAGCAGAATTGATCCGGTTTGCCGGCGTCTGCTTCTTCCCGCCACGTTTTGTTGACGACCTTGCGACGTTCCAGCTTGTTTTAATAATGCAAAAACTCCGCATCCTGCTTATTTCGGTGCGGAGCTTTGTTTTTTTATCGTATCGCGGCAAGTTTTGTTTCAAGAACTATATGTGTTGCGGCGTTATTTTTTGGTCAGCCCATATTTTTTTAGAATTCCGGGATGCGCAAGAGGATAATAGAATACGGTGAAACCGCGTCTGAATACGCTGAATAAACCCAAAGGTGAAGACGAAAGATATTCTGCGGCGGAATTTACGGCTTTTTTTAAGAACTGTGTGCCGGCGCTGCGTTTCTCCGCAGTCTTCTTTTTGCGGGTAACGGTCAGCAGATCAAAAACGGCTTTCACCGTAGCAAGATCCTTATACGGAACATCCGAGAAGTTGACGTCGAGGTGATCTGTGTTTACAACGTCGTTATATTCCAGCACGCTGCCGAACCGGAATTGACCGGTGCTCGCCGCTGTATCATACAGTTGCGTGTGACCTATCATCACAAAATAATTAAATAGATAAGCGTCAAGATCCAGTGAAAGCGCATAGTTTGCCGTGCTGCGAAGTCCTCGATCCGCGGATACGTTGCGTGAAAAGCAGGTTTCTGAATATCCGGCACGCATCCGAACAGATTCTTAACTCCGAAGGAAATAACGGTTTTATTGTGTGTTTTCAGTTTTGGGACGTTTATTACGTAGTCTGCATCGCATACCGCGCTCAGAATGTTATATTCCTTCAGTACGCAGCCTTCGGGGGAATGTGCTGTTTTCCATGAAGGATCGTTGTTTAATATAACGCCCTTTTCGGATAAGTACTTTCATACCGGGATGCAGATCCGATTGAACGCCAAGCGCGTGAAATAGATCGCTGATTCCTTTTGTTAACAATTCCTCATCATAAGAAGAAACTTTTTCAGCAGCCTGTATATACGTTGTGTTCATTTGTGCTCTGCTCCTTTTCGGGGTATTGGGCAATACGTGTCCGGTTCAGATGTAATCACGCGCCTTCCCGCAAACAAATCGCGGGGCGGACCCCGGAATCGGTAAAATCGGGAAAATAATGCAGCGCGTAGGTGTAATATACGCCGCCGTAAAAGCCGACGTCGCAGTTGGTATAAGGCATTTCGGATGCGCTTCGCAGCCACCACCACGTAGTGCCCTCGTTCATCGGATCGGGCTGCGCCCAGCTGCCCTGCGCCAGAGCGTAGTCCGTGGGAAGCGCGGCGCGGCGCGGATCCGGCGATTCCGCCATCGCCGAAAAGCCGTATCGCGGTTCGGTAACGTCCTTAAAGGAGAGCAGAAAAACCTGATCCTCAAAGGTTTTTACCGGGTATTTTGTTTCCTTTTCGTTCCATGCGCTGTTGTCGATTTTAACCTTGGAAAGCCGCTCTCTTTCCGCCTCATTGAAGGCAGACGGCAAAAACACGCCGTTGAGCCACGCCCTGATATCGCTGTAGTAATAATCCGTAGCGTTTACGGTTTTTTCTTCGTCCGTATAATACACGGCTTTTTCGATGCCCTCTCCCATAGAAACCCTGCCGCCGGGATCGTCCGTATAAATCAGCGTATTGAAGGCCTGAGAATCCAGTACCTTCTCGCTCATCAGCAGCCCCGTTGCCCTGTCCAGTACGATCCAGCGGATCGGGTCCCGGCGAAACCAGTAAACCTGATTCAGCGCAAGGCGGGATTCCTGCCGGGTGTTTTCCGGCGGAATATGGCAGCAGTAAGGGCGATAAGCGGAACAAACCACACCCCGATAAGATACGCCGTTCAGCGTCACGTCTGCGTATTTCATATCATCCGAAGCTTTCGCCGATCCGATAAAACCGTTGCCGGAAAAATAACCGTAGGATTTCCATTCGGGCGTCAGCGCGTTGAGCTCCCGAAGCAGGGCTTCGTCTGTTACCTTGCTCTGCGGATAACTGCCGAAGGTAACGTATTCCGGTTCCGGCGCGGGGGCGTAGGTTTCGGGGGTGGCTTCGCGCTGATTTCTGATAAAAGCCACTGCCCACGGCACGCAGGCAAGAACCGCAGCGGCGCATAACGCGCAAGTCAAAAAGATTTTAAGTTTTTTGTTCATGTCGGTCCACCTGATCACGCAGGATCTGTTGTGTGGCTGAAGATGATTTCAGGCAAACGGCGCAACGCACGCCGCCTACGGTGTATGCCTGAAAGAACTGACGGTCCGGCGTTAAAAAATCGGGGCTGTCTACAACGCTGATCACGTCGCCGGAATAATCGCCCGGGGAGCGCAGCCACCACCAGGCGCTCTCCCGGTTTTGCGCTGCGCCGCTGAATGCGCCCCTGCATTCGGCATAGTCGGTTGCCGCGGGGAAGCACGCGTCGTCGTCTGCGCCGGAATCCCGCCAGGCCTGCGCCTCGGCGGCGGAAAGCAGCCATACCCGATTTGAAGAAACGGCGTTCAGGCCGTATTTTGCCTGCGCAGAGGATTCATCCGAACGACGCAGCCCGCTTTTTATGAGCTTCTGTTCCGCTTCTGAAAAAGCCGCGCTGAAAAATCCGTTGTTAAGCCATGTGCGCAGTCCGCTGGTTTTATACAGATTCGCCGGTAAAAACAGCAGCCTGCGTGATGAGAATTCCGAAGCCCAATCCACGCTTCCGTCTGAATCCCTGTCGATCCAGTAAAAACTGTTGCTGAACTGCATCGCGTCCAGCACTTTTTCGGTCAGCAGCAGTCTCTGGTTTTCGCCGATCACATGCCACCGGATCGGTTCATACAAAAAGAAATAGGTTTTGCCGCTTTCATATCCGTTATCATCCTGATACGAATATCCCGCAGCGGAGCTGTTTATGATCGCCTGCGGCCGGTACGATTCAATGGATACCGCTCTGTATCGGCTACCCTCATATTCCAGATCGGCATATTTCATTCCGGTCATGGGCGCTGCGGTGCCGTAATTGTTGCCCCCTGCGTAACAATCCTCAAATGCCGTCCAGTTCAAAGGCTGCTGCAAAAGCCGCCGCGTCAGTTCGCCGTCTGTAACTCTGCTTTGCGGATAAACCCCCATGCATACGGTTTTGCCTGTGTATTGTATGGCGGATGCCGCGTTTCCCGGGCGCAATGAAGCGTAAATCATGAGCGGTATCAGCGCGATCAATATCAATGCGGCCGCCGCAGTGCCGATACGGCAAAATAGCTTCCGTCTTTTTTCTGCCGGGATCCGCGCAAACACAAATCTGCGATTGGGGAACTTCTTTTTCTTCGGTTTGTGTTTGTCTTTTTTCTTTTCAGCCATAACAATTTCTCCGTCGTATGCCGGTACAGTGACTTCCGGAAAATGAATCGATCTATACTATAAAAAAAGTATAGCATATGTCCTGTGTTTTTTCAATTGTTTTTTGCCGCCGCAAAAGCGCCGCGCGATGCCCTTCACTGTAAACTCCCTCCCTTTTGTGCCGCCCTGCGCCCGCCGTTATGTAAGTCGGCATTGCCTTGACAAAGAATTCGTATTTTAGTATACTGTGATCATGCCGGGCTCACGGTTTTTATCTCAGAGAAAGCAGGCGCAAAGATGCAGAGGCTTATCAACCGAAAATCACAGAACGGTCGCCTTCTTACGGCGTCTGATGTATTGTTCTTCGTTCTGTTCGCTTTGCTCGCGTTATATTTCTTCACTACCGCAAACACCGGGATAACAATCTCGGATGAAACGCAGTATCAGTATGTTTGTCAAAGGCTGATGCGCGGTGAAAAGCTTATTGCCGACAACTGGATGATCGTCGGTATGCAAACGGTTTTTCAGTATCTGCCCTTCAGGGCCTATGTGCTTCTGCACGGCGGTACCCAGGGGCTTATTCTTGCCATGCGGTACTTTTATGTTTGTGTAAAACTGTGTTTTTTTCTTTATATTTACGCCCGGCTGCGGGAGCACGGCTTCTGGGCTTTGGCGGCGGGGGTTCTTTTCGTAGGGACCGATCTGTTCGGCATCAAAACCGCGTCCTACTATTCCATCTGCGTGCAAACCGTTTCGCTCACGGGTATGGCGCTGTTTATGCATCCGAAGGAAAAAAAGTTTTGTTCCGTCGCGGCCGGGTTCATTTTCAGCTGCAGCGTACTTGTCGTTCCGGTTGCTGCGGCAGTATGGGTATTCTATTCGGCGCTTGTTCTGCTGAGAGCCGCATCGGGAAAAAGAAAAGACCGCTTTCTGAAAAACTACGATTTTATTCTTTCCCCGAGGCGTTGGGTGTATATTTTCATCGGTATCTGTTCCTGCGCGCTGCTCTTTCTGATTCTGTGCGCCGTGTTTTTCACCGGCGTCGATCTGTCCGCGATTACGTCCGGCGTCAAAATCATTTTTCGTTTTGTGAATTCCTCTGCCGCCGACGGAACCTCCTTCAGCCGGATCAGGCTCTCAAAAATCTTAACCTACACGCGATTGTACCATCCGGCGCTGCTCATCTTGTTTGCGGCGGCGCTGATTGCGGGTATGATCCTTCGCCGGTTTACTTCAAAGTATAACAGAATTTGCTTTGCGGTTATGGGGCTGCTTGCGGCGGCGCTGAATATCCGGCTGTTGCTGCTTCCGGAGCATTCTCTTGCGGACGCCTCCGGCGAATGTGTCAGCCATCCGCTGATGATCAGCCTGCTGGCTGCGGCGGCATACGTGTATACAAAAGAAAAGAACAGAAGGCTGTTCGCGTTTCTGGCGCTTTCTTTTTCGGTTTCGCTTGTGTTTGACGCGTATTCAAACAATTCTTTCGGCTCCATGCTTTTGTCGGGCAGCGTACCCGCTGTTTTGCTTCTTAAGGCGTATTGTACCGAACAATGGGCAGAAATCAAAAGCGCTGAAAAAACCGTCAAAAAACCGCGCACAAATCATACGGCGCTGAAAATCAGCGGCGCCGCCCTGTGCGCGATTCTGGTTTTGTTTTCGGGTACCGAAATCTGGCATTACGCCTATATGGCGCGCTTCCATGAAACGGAACGTCTTTTTGTCAGATCTGCCGCGCCGCTGGATGCAAAAATCGAATCGGGAGCCCTGAAAGGAGTCCTCACAACAGAGGAATTGAAAGAAAATTATGAAAAAAGCGTGCGCGATACGGAAAAGATCCGCCGCATCTGCAAGAATACGTTTTTGTCCGTTGATTACGATACTTCGGTTTATCTGAACGCCGATCTGCCGGTCGCGTCACCCATTCCTCACTTTTTCGGCAATGATTGGTCGAGAGAGGAGATCTGGTGGGAGATGCATCCCGAAAAGCGGCCGGACGTTGTTTATGTTCCGTTTACCACGCTCAGTTATATCGATTATTATGATCCCTCTCCCGAAGAAAAAATAGCATATTTTGAGAATAAGGCGGCTGTCAGCGTAACAGAGGGGGAATTCGGATACATTCTGCGTATTGATCGGTGGTATTAAAGGAGCTTATTCAGTTTTATTCTGCAACACAACAAAATTGTGTTATGCTCTTGCAAAAATCGGAAGGATGCTGTAATATAATACTAAATATTGTAGGAGGATGATTTATGATTTGTGAAAAATGCGGCGCAGCCATGAATGACGGCGCTTCGTTTTGCCCTAAATGCGGCGCAAAACAAACCGTTCGCCCTGCGGCAGAGGGAAACCGTATCATGGGAGGGGCCGACGCGGCCGATATCGCCGCCCAAAACGTGCTGGTTCATTCCATCTGGCCGGATTGGGAGATTACCGATAAAATCGGAGAGGGCTCCTTCGGCAAAGTATACCGCGCAAAGCGGGACGATCTTGGTTCTACCGTATATTCTGCGGTCAAGATCATCAAGGTTCCCCAGAATCAGTCAGAGGCTGAATTCGCCCGGTCCGAGATCGGGCTGGACGACCAATCCACCACTGCATATTTCAAAAGCATCGTTGACGATTGCGTCAACGAGATAAAAACCATGGAATCCCTGAAAGGCACCCAGAACATTGTAAGCATTGAGGATTACAAGGTGATCGAGGATCAGGTGAATTTCGGCTGGACCATTATCATCCGCATGGAGCTGCTTACCAGCTTTGTGTCCTTTACAAAAAACAGAATCCTGAACGAGCAGGAGGTTGTAAAACTGGGTATCGATATCTGCAACGCGCTGGAATTCTGCGGCAAGCTGAATATTATGCACAGAGATATCAAGCCCGAAAACATCTTTATATCTCCGTTCGGCATCTATAAGCTGGGCGATTTCGGTATCGCCAGAAAGCTTGAAAGATCCAGCTCCGGCATGTCCAAAAAAGGTACCTATAACTATATGGCGCCGGAGATTTACTGCGGCAGCACCAGTTACGATATCACCTCTGATATCTATTCCCTCGGTATCATGCTGTATAAGCTGATCAACAACAACCGGCTTCCGCTGGTGGATCCGAAAAGCACAAGCGTTACCCATCAGCAGATGCAGGAGGCGTTTGACCTGCGTCAATCCGGCGCGCCGCTGCCCAAACCTGTGAATGCAAGCGACGCATTTGCGAGCGTGATCCTTACCGCCTGCGCCTACGATCCGCGCAATCGTTTCCCCAATGCCACCGTAATGAAACAGGCGCTGCTGGATGTGCAAAACGGCCGTCCTGTTCAGTTCCGTCCGGCGCCGCCCCAGCCCAACCCCGGCGTGGATCCCGACGGTACCGTGATCGGCGTGAATTCCTTTGACGCCAATGCAACCCGATTCGGCTCAAAAGCCAATCCCCCCGCCAAAGGATTTAATCCGAACCCGCCGCAGGTGCCGCCTGCAGAAACTCTTGTACCGCCCAAAGCGCCGAAAAAAGAAAAGAAGAAAATGTCTAAGGCCAAAAAAACGCTGATAGTTATTCTTGTTTTTCTGATTCTGGGCGCGGCAGGTACAGGCGCAATCATGCTCTCGCACTATTTCAGCAGCGAGCAGAAGATCGTTCGTGCGCTGGAAAAGAAGGATTATGACGGCGCTCTTGCGGTTTATAACGAGAATTATGACGACGACGCAGGAAAAGCACTGATCAATACGCTGGAAACCAGATTGAACCAGATCAAGGATCAGTATTATAATAACGAGATCGAATATGAAGTGGCAAACATGGAGGTTTCCACCATCGAAAAAATGAACATTGCGGATATCGCCGATACGCTCTCTTCCGTAAAGGACGACCTTGCTGCGATGAACGCCTCCAGAACCGCCTTCAACACCGCGCAAACCATGTTTGAAAAAGCGGATTATCCCGGTGCCATCGAAAACTATAAAAAGGTGATCGAGGAAGATTCCAACTACGAAACCGCAAAATCACAGTTGTCCGCTGCCGTTGAAAACTACAGAAAGACTGAGCTGGAAGCCGCAGCCGCCTTCGTAAAAGATGGCTCTTACGCCAAAGCCATTGCTGAGCTGGAAAACGCCCTGAAAATACTGCCGGACGACGCTTCCCTTACAGAGCAGATAACGGTATATCAGAGCGAAAACTCTGCCCATCTGAAAGAGGACGCCATCAAAACCGCCGCCGAGTACGCCGAGAAGGAGGATTACGAGAGCGCCATCGGCGCCATCCGCTCCGCCATGAAGGATAACGACGCGGACGCCGAACTGACCGTACTTATGAAGGAATACAGCGAAAAGTACGTGGCCGCCGTTACCGCAAAGGTGGATGAACTCACCGCCGCCCGCAATTACGGCGAGGCCATCGCCGCGCTGGAAGCCGCCCTGAAGGTGCTGCCGGACAATACCGCGCTGAAAGAGAAGCTTGATACCGTAAAAGCCAACCAGCCCGCGCTGCTCTCAAGCCTTACCCCGATCAACGGCGGTTGGGAGTGGAACGAAGGCACGCCTACCGACCCGTTTGAAAATACCTATACCAATGCCGTTAATTATGTGATCTTCTCCGGTAATGCCAATTCCGCCGGTAAAGAATACTATGCCGAATACAGATTGTACGGTAAGTATAAGAGCATTTCTGGTGAATTGGTTCCTCATACGGATATCCCTGAAATGGGAACAAGTCAGATATCGGTTTATGCGGATGATAAGCTGGTATACACTTCTTCCGCCATCGGAAGAAAAACCGATCTGATCCCGTTTACAGCCGATATCGCCGGCGCTGATTACGTGAAAATCGTTGTGAATTGTAAAGACGCATTGTCAAACGGCGAAGACGATAATTGCCTGATCCTGATGAATGTTCAGCTCTGGACGGAATAACCCGAACAGAGAATTGAAAATCAATATCGCCCGCATAAAACAAAATAAACCATCTGCCCCCCCCTCGCGCCGTTCGCCTCCCGAGCCGCGAGGGGGCTTTTTTGTGGGGGCGTTTGTTTTGACGAAAAGTAAAATTATAATTTAACGAGAAGTTACTTTCGGTAGATAATATGTAAGACCCCCAAGCTTGTAAGAACGTGGATTTATCTGTATAATGATAGGTAGCAAAAACCCAAAATACAGCATTACCGCAT
>CAMOVW010000027.1 GCA_946627725.1 uncultured Clostridia bacterium | reverse complement strand
ATCGCATTGCGGGCGGTTCTGAGGAACCGCGCTACCATTATAATCGCTCCGCTTTTTGGTGCCCAACCAATATGCAAAAACTCAGTTATTTGCGAACGGCGAACGGCAAACGGCGAACGGCGTTTATCGCGCAGACAGCGCGATAAATTATAATTTACCGCATTCCCCACCAAAAAACCGCCGGCCGCACGGGGTACGGCCGGGGGAGGAAATTATTGCGGTCAGGCTTCGTAGGCCATGCCGGTTTCAAGGGCTTTCAGGTTGATCTCTTTCAGGTCCGCGTGGCGGGCGGATACCACCTTGCCGAGGGCTTCTTCCAGATGGTCCGCGGAGATGCCTTCGCACTCTTTGATCACCTTGCCGGTCATCACCATGTTGGCAAGGGTGGGGGCGCCGATCTCTCTGGCAAGCCCGGTGGAGGGGATATAGTAAACGTCCACGTCCGTGCGGGCAACCTTGCGGGAGATCAGGGTGCTGTCCACAAAGATCTTGCCGCCGGGGACCACGTCGTTTTCGTACTTATCGAGGCTGGGCAGATTCATGGCCATCAGCACCGTGGGCTTGGAAACGATGGGGCTGCCTACGGGATCGTCGCTGAGGATCACGCTGCAGTTTGCCGTGCCGCCGCGCATCTCGGGGCCGTAAGAGGGCAGCCACGAAACCTGACGGTCCTCGATGAGGCCCTTATAGGCCAGAAACTTACCGGCGAAGAGCACGCCCTGCCCGCCGAAGCCGGCGATCAGAAGTTCAGTTGTCATTTCTCCGTCACCTCCGCGCTTCTGTCTTTATATACGCCAAGGGGATAGTAGGGGATCATTTTTTCATCCACCCACTGCAGCGCCTTTTCGGGGGTAAGGCCCCAGTTTGTGGGGCAGGAGGATACCACCTCGATCAGCGAAAAGCCTTTGCCCTCGATCTGGTTCTGAAAGGCCTTTAAGATGGCCTTGCCCGCGGCTTTTACGTTTTTCACGTTGTTCACCGCCACGCGGGCGACGTATTCGGGACCATCCAGCTTGCTGATCATTTCGCACACGCGGATGGGGTAACCGGCCACGGCAACGTCGCGCCCGTAGGGCGAGGTCTGGGTCACCTGCCCGGGCAGGGAGGTGGGGGCCATCTGGCCGCCGGTCATGCCGTAAATGGCGTTGTTCACGAACACCACGGTGATATTCTCGTTGCGGGTGGCGGCGTGTACGGTTTCCGCCATGCCGATGGAGGCAAGATCGCCGTCGCCCTGATAGGTGAAGATCACGTTTTCGGGCAGCGAGCGCTTCAGGCCGGTGGCCACCGCGGGGGCGCGGCCGTGGGCGGCCTCTACCATATCGCAGGCGAAGTAGTTATACGCCATAACGGCGCAGCCCACCGGCGCCACGCCGATGGTTTTGCCCTCAATGCCGAGGGTATCGATGGCCTCGGCCACCAGACGGTGAATGATGCCGTGGGTGCAGCCGGGGCAATAATGCAATTCGGCGTCCGTGAGGCTTTTGGGTTTTTGGAATACGATCATAACTCAAACCTCCTTCTGCATTCTTACGATGGCGGCCAGCACCTCGTCGGGGCTGGGGATCATACCGCCGGCGCGGTTGACCAGCCGCACGGGTTTGCGGTCGTGGATGGAAAGGCGCACGTCCTCGATCATCTGGCCCATGTTGAGTTCCACGCTCAAAAAGCCCTTTGCGGTGTGGGAGAGGGTTTCCAGCGCTTTTTTGGGGAAGGGCCACACGGTGATGGGCCGCAGCAGGCCCGCTTTGATGCCGGCCTTGCGGGCGGCGACCACGGCGTTTTTGGAAACGCGCGCCGCGATGCCGAAGGCCACCACCACGATATCGGCGTCCTCGGTAAGGTAGCTTTCGTAACGCACTTCGTTTTCTTCCACCTGCGCGTACCGCTGAAAGCGCTCAAAGTTGGTGCGCTCAAGCTCTTCGGGCTGCAGGTACAGGGAATTTATGATATTGTGCTTACGCTTCATTTCGGTGCCGATGACCGCCCAGGGCTTTTCGATCAGGTGGGGGGCTTCCTCCGGCAGGGTGACCGGCTCCATCATCTGGCCGGTGGTGCCGTCCGCCAGCAGCATGGCGGGCATGCGGTATTTATCGGCAAGGTCAAAGGCAAGGCCGGTGAGATCCGCCATCTCCTGCACCCCGGCGGGGGTGAGCACGATCAGGTGGTAATCGCCGTGGCCGCCGCCCTTGGTGGCCTGAAAATAATCGCTCTGGCTGGGCTGGATGCCGCCGAGGCCCGGGCCGCCGCGCTGCACGTTTACGATCAGGGCGGGCAGATCCGCGCCCGCGATGTAAGAGATGCCCTCCTGCTTCAGCGAAACGCCGGGGGAAGAGGAGGAGGTCATAACGCGCTTGCCGGTACCGGCCACGCCGTACACCATATTGATGGCGGCGATTTCGCTTTCCGCCTGCAGAAACACGCCGCCGATTTTGGGCATGCGCTTGCTCATATAAGCGGCCAGTTCCGTTTGGGGGGTAATGGGGTAACCGAAGTAATGGCGGCAGCCCGCGCGAATGGCGGCCTCCGCAATGGCCTCGTTGCCCTTCATTAATACTTTATCACTCATACCGACACCTCACTTTTCCACGGTGATGACGCAATCGGGGCACATGGTGGCGCAGAAGGCGCAGCCGATGCACTTTTCCTGATCGGTCATTTCGGCGGGGGAATGCCCCTTTTTGTTGATCTTATCCGCGGCGATCACAAGGATCTTTTTGGGGCACGCCAGCACGCACAAGCCGCACCCCTTGCAGATATCGGTGTTAAAGGTCACCTTTGCCATAAAATCACATCCTGTAAATCATTCATGATACAGTGATACAGGGGACGGTTCTCTGTATCGCGCAGCTGTTGCCGGTTTATGCTGATTCAACGGATGATACAGAGAACCGTCCCCTGTATCAAAACAGCTTTTTCTGCAAATCGATATAAAACATGTTCTCCCCTTCCGTTTGCCCGGCAAGGCGGCGGTGGACGGAGGTGAAGGCCACCGGCAGACCGCAGAGCGCCGAGAGCCGCGCGGCTTCGGAAAAGGTTTTTTCGATATCGGCGGGGGCGGTGGCCTCGCCGAGGTTGGAATTGTTGATGATCGCGGTAAATTTCAGCGGGCAAACAGCCGAGATCTCGTTCATTACCGCAAGCGCATCCTCCGCCGTGGGGGTAAGCGGGCGGTAGAAATTCACCACAAAGAACATATCGTAGTTGTTTTCTTCGGCGATATAGGGGGCGAAGCGGCCCAGCGCCAGCGCGCCGCGGTCGTCGCCGCCGATATCCATTACGGCGTAAATATCGCGCCGCTGCACAAGCCCGTATACCGCGCTGGGCAGGCTGGGCAGATCCACACTTGAATTGGCAAAGGGCAGGCTTACCACCTGAACGCCCTGCGCCGCAAGCGCCGCTTCGCTGTCTTTACTGCGGAAATAGGGATTTACGATATCGATATCCGCCAGCGCAACGGGCAGACCCGCCGCCCGCAGCGAAAGCGCCCAGTTCACCGCCAGATTCGTTTTTCCGCTGCCGTAATGCCCGCAGAAAAGCGATACACGCCTGGGAGTGGGAAACTCTGAATTCCGAATTCCGAATTCCGAATTCCGCATTTTATTCGACTTTCAATCCAAGCGGATAGGTCCAGCCCATGAAATCTTCCACGGTGCCGGTCTGGATGCCGTAGAGGGTATCGTACAGCTTCTGGGCTACGGGGCCTACTTTGCCGTCCGCCACCTGATGCTCTTCGCCTTCGCAGTTGAGCCAGCCGATGGGGCTGATCACGGCAGCGGTGCCGCTGGCGAAGATCTCCTGCAGGGTGCCGTTCTTTTCGGCTTCAAAGATCTCATCGATGGAGAGCTTGCGCTCGCTCACCTTCATGCCCCAGTATTTGAGCAGCTGGATCACGGAATCGCGGGTGATGCCGGGCAGAATGGTCTCGCTGTCCAGCGGGGCGGTGATCACTTCGTCCGCGATGCGGAAGAAGGCGTTGGAGGTGCCGATCTCTTCCACATATTTATGCTCGGCGGCGTCAAGCCAGAGCACGTCTTTGCAATCGTACTTCATGGCGTCCTGCGAGGCGCGCATGCCGCCGCCGTAGTTGCCGCCCACCTTGGCATAGCCGGTGCCGCCTTTCGCGGCGCGGATATACTTCTTCTGCACGTAGATGCGGGTGGTGGTGATGCCGCCGTCGTTGGCCGCGTAGTAAGAGCCGGTGGGGCTGAGGATGACCATAAAGCGATAGTGCTTTGCGGGCAGCACGCTGAAGGAAACCTCATCGCCGAAGATGAACGGACGCACGTACAGCGCGGTGCCGGGGGCGGTGGGGACCCAATCGATATCCTCTTTGATCACGGCCTTAACGCCGGCGATCAGAAGCTCTTCGGGCAGCTCGGGGATGCACATACGCTCGTTGGTGCGGGCCATGCGCTTGGCGTTCATATCGGGGCGGAAGAGCTGGATCTCACCCGAGGGGGTGCGGTAGGCCTTCATGCCCTCAAACATCATCTGCGCGTAATGCAGCACGCAGGAGGCAGGCTCAATGGCGATGGGCTCGTGGGGCACCACGCGGCCGTCGTGCCAGCCGAGGCCCTCGTCCCAATCCATGCAGAACATGTGATCGGTAAAATATTTGGCAAAGCCGAGTTTGGTTTCATCCGCCGGACGGGCCTTGGGATGGGTGGTTCTGGTTACGGGGAAATTGTACTCCATAGTGTTAGCGCTCCTTTTCATTTTACGATTTGTTATATGATACGATGTAATTCCGAATTACGAATTCCGAATTCATAATTGATAAAGCTCCGGACGGCGGTCGCGGAACACGTTGATGGTTTCGCGGATGTTCTGCAAACCGGAGGGATCGCAGGCTGCAGTAAGGATCTCTTCTTTTGTTCCGGCTTCGGCAAGCTGCCCGCCCAAAGGATCGAACGCCAGCGAATTGCCGCCGTAAACCGTTTCGCCCGCCACGCCGCAGGAATTGCACACGCAGGCAAAGCACTGGTTTTCAATGGCGCGGGCACGGAGAAGGGCCTTCAGCTGGGGCACGCGCACGGCGGGCCACTGACTGACCACGAACAGAAAATCCAGCCCCTGTACGCTCATGGTGCGGGTGAGTTCCGGAAAACGGATATCATAACATATTATAACACCGCAGGTGTGTCCGTCAAGAGCAAATCTTGACACGCCCTCCCCTTTTTGGAAAAATTCGTGCTCGCCCATAGGGGAAAACAGGTGGGTTTTATCGTAAGCGTTCACAAGGTTTCCCTGCCGGTCAAAGGTAAGGGAGGTATTATAAACTTTACCGTTTTTTACGTTGGCAACGCTGCCGGCAATGATATTCACACCCAGCTGTTTTGCAAGGCCGCCGATCTCTTCGGTTACGCGAACGCCGTTTTCGTCCGCAAGGGCGGCAAGCCCCTCGCGGGGGAAGAAGCCCACGTTCCACGTTTCGGGCAGCACGATCACGTCGGGCTTTGTTTCGGCTGCCTGCAGGATCAGCTCTTTTGCGTGGGCAAAGTTTTCATCCGGCTTGCCCAGCGCCATATCCATCTGGATCAAAGAAATATTCATAGAAACGCCTCCTCAGAATGGCGGGATTTATTTACAGTTTGTTGCGCTGGATCTTACCGCTGATGGTTTTCGGCAGGCTCTCGCGGAATTCCACCACGCGGGGGTATTTATAGGGCGCGGTATGGGATTTGACGTAGTTCTGGATCTCTTTTTTCAGCGCGTCCGTGCCCTCGGTGCCCTTGGTGAGCACGATGCTGGCCTTCACGATCTGGCCGCGCACCTCGTCCGGCACGGCGGAAACGCCGCATTCCAGCACGTAGGGCAGCTCCATGATCACGCTTTCGATCTCAAACGGCCCGATGCGGTAGCCGGAAGATTTGATGATATCGTCCACACGGCCCACGTACCAGAAGTATCCGTCCTCATCCCGCCATGCGGTATCGCCGGTGTGGTAGAGTCCGTCCCGCATGGTTTCGGCGGTTTTCTGCGGCTCGCGGTAATACTCCTTGAACAGGCCCACAGGGGCGCCTTCGTCCAGATGCACCACGATCTCGCCGGTTTCGCCGTTGGGCACGGGGTTGCCGTCCGGGTCCACCACGTCCACTTTATACTGGGGGCTGGCCTTACCCATAGAGCCCAATTTCACTCTGGTACCCACAAGGTTGCCGATGGTAAGGGTGGTTTCGGTCTGACCGAAGCCCTCCATGATCTCAAGGCCGGTGGCGGCAAGGAACTGCTTTGCCACCTCTGGGTTCAGCGCTTCGCCGGCGCTGGTCATATGCTTCACGGTGGAGAAATCGTACTTACTGAGATCTTCTTTGATCATCATGCGCAGCATGGTGGGCGGCGCGCAGAAGGTGGTAACGCCGTACTGCTTGAACAGCGGCAGAATATCGGAGGCGTTGAAGCGGTCGAAATCGTATACGAACACAGCGCCCTCGCACATCCACTGCCCGTAAAGCTTGCCCCACAGGGATTTGCCCCAGCCGGTATCGGAGATGGTGAGGTGAAGGCCGTCCGGCTCGCAGCAGTGCCAATAGCGGGCGGTAACGAAATGGCCCAGCGAATAGGTGTGCTTGTGCTCCACCATTTTGGGGTTGCCGGTGGTGCCGGAGGAGAAGAACATCAGCGCCGTATCGTCGCCGCCGGGGGTATCCTCGGTGCGCTCGAAGTGGCTGGAGAAAATTTTATATTCCTCGTCAAAATCGCGCCAGCCGGGCTTCTGCCCGCCCACCATGATCTTTGTTTTTACGGTGGGACACTGCGCCGCGGCGGCGTCCGCGAAATCGGAGGTGTCGCCGTCCGCCGTGCAGAGGATGGCGGAAACGCCGGCGGAATCAAACCGGTAAACGAAATCGTGCTCTTTCAGCTGATAGGTGGCGGGGATGGCCACGGCGCCCAGCTTGTGCAGACCCACCATGGCGAACCAGAACTGGTAATGGCGCTTGAGCACCAGCATCACCTTATCGCCCTTTTTGATGCCGAGACTCTTGAAATAGTTGGCGGCGCGGTTCGATTCGTGCCGGATATCGGCAAAGGTGAAGCGGCGCTCGGTCTTGTTTCGGTCCAGATGGATCATGGCAAGCTTTTCGGGGTACTTCAGGGCGATGGCGTCCACCGTATCGAAGCCGAAATTGTATTTATCTGTATTGGTGAATTCGATCTTCTGCAGTGCGCCGTCTTCATTTTCGGTGCACTTTACAAACTCTTCGATCAGCAATCCGGCGTCGCCGCGGGCGGTACCGGCGTTATCGAGGATGATATCGCTGTGCTTGCTTTCGCCGGGCAGCACCACCGCAAGAAAGACGCAGTCTGCGCCGTCTACGGCGATCATGCCGTGGGGGGTGGCGGAATCGTAATAGATGCTGTCGCCCTCGTGCAGCAGCTCTTTGTTATCGCCCACCTGCACCAGCAGGGAGCCGGAGAGCACCAGATCGAATTCCTGCCCCTTATGGCTCACGGTGTGGATGGGGGCATTCTGCTGGGCCTCGCTGTATTCGTATTTCACCCAGTAGGGCTGGGCGATCTTATCGCGGAATTTGGGGGCAAGGTTCTGGATCAGGATGCCCTCTTCGCGGGCGGTATCGATGCCCTCGCTTTTGCGGGTGACGGTATAAGAGGTAAGGCGGGCGGTGTGGCCTTCGAGCAGATCGGTGATGCCGATGCCGAAAGCCTGTGCGCATTTGTAGATAAAGGTGAAGGGCATATCGGTTCTGCCCTGCTCAAACGTAAGGTATTCTTCTACCTTTACCTCGGTTTTTTCGGCCATCTCCGTTTCGGTGTAGCCCATGATCTCGCGCATCTCTTTGATACGGGCGGCGATCTCCGAAAGCTCGTGCATGGTGTTTTTGGATGTTGACATGTTTTTGGCTCCTTTCGCGGGGCAAAAAAGAAACGCCCCAAAGAAAAATTTCTTTGAGACGAGTTTGTTATAACCCGCGGTACCACTCAAATTGCGCCGTCCCCGGCGCCACTCAGGCTCTGACAAGCCTTATGCTTTTACGCAGCAATCACGGAAGAAACTACTTTGCTTACGCGTTCACTTCTTCAGCTCGGAAGGGATGGAAAACAAGCTTTCTGCTGCCGGGCTCTCACCTGCCCCGGCTCTCTGGGAGCAAAAACGGACGCCGTTTTCGTCTTCGTCATCGCTTTTGTTTTCGGTTGTACGGTCATTTTAGCACCGGAAAAAAACCTTGTCAAGGGGTTTTATATGAAAATTTTTCAGGACGGAGTTATGAATAAATTATAATACGGCGGGATGCGCGGAAAACTGATTGATATTATAATTTTCATTGCGCGGCTGTGCAGCCGCACTTGCTTGCAAATCGACACGGCATATGCTATGATAACGATAGCAGAAGCTCCAATGTATTCTTACTGCACCTACCGTTCACAAGCCTCTCCGCAGCCGATATCATTATACCATAAATAAGCATAAATATCAACGTTTTTTTAGGAGGAGAAAACCTTATGTTCACAAAGACACTCAGCGCGGTGATCGCGTTTATTCAGATGCTCTGCTTCGCCGCAGGGCTGGCGCCTGTGGATATGAGCGTAAATTACGGCGGCACGCCCTACACGCCGCCGGCGGTAACGGCGCCCATGGCGCTCAGCGAACACGGCCGCAGCGACTTCGTGATCGTTCTTCCGGACGCGCCCGACGCCTGCGAGCAGACCGCCGCAACCGAGCTGCGGACCTATTTTGAGCGGATCTGCGGCGCGGCGCTGCCCGTGGTGAGCGAACGCGCGCTCGGCGAAGGGCAAAGGGCGATCCTTGTGGGCGACAGCGCCGCCGCCCTTGCGATGGCGGGCGGAGAGACGCTCGGCGAAGAGGATTTCCGGCTGGTTTCAAACGGCACGCGGCTGGCGATACTGGGCGGCGGCAGCCGGGGCACGCTGTACGGCGTTTACACGTTTCTGGAGGAATACCTCGGCGTGCGCTGGTTCACACCGAAGCTGGAGCGCGTGCCCGAAACGCCGGACGTTGTGATCGACGCTTCTCTTAACCGCACGGTGCGCCCGTCCTTCTCTATTCGGCGCAACGACTGTGCCGGTACAAACGACGCCTATCGCGCGCGCAGCAGAATGAACGTATCGTTCTGGTACGATATGCCCGATTACGGCGGCGCGCTGACCTACGTGCTCTGGGACGTGACGCTGGACCGGCTTGTGCCGGACGCGCTGTTCGGCGCGCACCCGGAATATTTTGCTTTGGGGGAGGACGGCGCGCGCACCGCGGACCACGTGTGCCTCTCGAACCCCGACGTGCTTGAGATCGCGGTTGAAAACGCAAGGACGGCGATCCTGAGCTGCGAGCGGGACGCGCATTTTCTGCACGTGGGGCAGAAGGACAACACCAACTACTGCCGCTGCCCCACGTGCGAGGCGCTGTACGCCCGGTACGGCGCGGTATCCGCCCCCACGATACTCTTCACAAACGCACTGGCGGAACGGCTGGAACCGGAATTTCCCGATTTCACCTTTACCTTTTACGCCTATAACGAAACGGACCGCCCGCCGACGGGCGGCCTCAGGTGCCGTGAAAACGTGGCGCCGGTGCTGTGCGGCCTGCACAAGGCCTGCCGCAGCCATCCTCTTACCGAATGCGGCGCGGTGGACGGCGACGACAGCTTTATGAACCTGTTCGGCGACAACGAGCCCACTGTGGCCCAGGATTTCGCCGCCTGGGTCACGCTGGCGGACCGGACCTACATCTACGATTATACGATCAACTTTCTGTTTTCGGCGCAGTTCTTCAGCAACTTCGAGACCCTGCAGAGCACGATGCGGTATATGCACGATATCGGTATCACAGGCTATATCTACAACTGCGGCGACGGGCACGAGGCCGCCTTCAACGAGCTGCGCAATTATCTGCTCACGAAGCTCCAGTGGGACGTGAACTGCGACGTCAGCTACCATATGAACGACTTTCTTTCGGCCTATTACGGCGAAGCGGCCGCGCCGTATATCAGGCAGATCATCGATATCCAGACCGCGCAGATCCGCGCCACCGCCCACGCCTTCGATTTCGACTGGCACTACCAGAGCGGCTTCTACCCTCCCCAGACCGTTACAAAGCTGGACGGGCTGTGGAAACAGGCCGCTGCCGCCGATATCACCGACGAAGAGCGCTTTCGTGTGGAAACGGCGAACCTGAGCTGGGAATTCTATAAGGCGAACCTGTTTATCGGCAAATACTTCTTCCTGAATCCGCTGCGTCTGAAAGAAAACGAGGCGCTGTACGACGCCTTCAAGGCGCACGGCGTCAACCGGGTATCCTCCTTCGGGCTGATCCCGCCGAAGGACGAAGTGAACTTTATCCGGCGCCCGTATCAGTGGCGATAGCAGCCGCGCCGCCCGCCCCGCGGAGAAATAAACAATTAACAAAGAACAATATCGCAGAGTTAGGAGTTAGGAACGACGGAAGGAGCGCGGGTCTTCGGGGGGGAGACCTCTGCCGAAGGCAGAAGCGCCGACCGAGGCGGCAGCTGAGAAGCGCCCTTATACATTATAAATGGCGCCGGCAAGCAGAATTCCGGATGTTCCATTTAATGCGGCGAAGCCGCCACCGAAATTCCTAACTCCTCACTCCTAACTTCCTCGCCGAACTGCAATTTTTCTCTCTCCACAAAAAAGCGCGGCCTTCCGGGATAGAAGACCGCGCCGCAGGATTATCGCCAAAAACAGCCGAGAACCTGCGATGCAAATCAGAGATAAACAGATTCAAAGCCATTTTTCATACGGTTCATTGCGTTATTTTTCCCGCAATGAAAAATCAGTGTACGTCGAACGCGTCGGTGCAGTGCAGTTCGATATCGCCGTCATCGCCCCAATTATAGGGAATATCCACGGCAGGTTCATCCTTGCCGGTATAAGTGATGCAGATAAAGCCCTTCTTTACTTCATAGGTTCCGCCGGCCTTGTGGTTGAGCGCGGGAACCCTGATTTCAAACTTGTTCGGGGAGAAGAACTCCAGCCTGTAGCTGGTGGAATTCACATAGAAGGACCAATAATATCCGTTTAGGGCCTTCTTCACCTTGCTTTCGGTCTCATCATCCGCGGGCAGATACATGTCCTGGATCTCGGCATAGCCGGTGGGATCCGCTTTTTCGGCGATAGCCTCGGCGGAATCGAAGGTCTGTATCAGATCGGTGGTCAGCTTCAGGTTGGCGGAATCCTCTACGCCGTACAGGGAGAAGGTAATATTTCTGCCTGCGGCAAGCTCCGCAACGGGCATTTTAAAAGTGGCCAGCATTTTCAGCTCATTGCCCATATAAACGTCTTCGATGTAATCGCTGTAATAGTAATTCTTGATCCATTTCGACGCAACTTCGTATTTCTCGGAGGAATAGGTGTTTGTGTCTTCAATTGTGATCTTTGAATTCTTGCTGCATACCTTCAGGTTCGTGTCATTGGTGGAAACGGTGTAAAACACATAGAGCAGTTTCATGGAATCATTGTCTTTATCCGTATAACCGTTATCCAGATACAGCCCCTCGATCTTTATGTGATCGGTTTCGAGAACTTCTTTTTCTTCCGGTACCGTCGCTTCGGTGACGGGATCCGTTTCTTTTGGTTCATCGGCGGTTTTACCGCCGCAGGCGGCAAAGGAGAACAGCATACAGGCAAGTAACAGTACGGCAATCAGTTTTTTCATCATAAATGATCCTTTCTGTTTTGTTTTCTGTTTTCCGGCAGAGAAACGCAACAACGGGAAGGTCAAGATTTCCCTGTAAAAAAACAGATTCCCGGGCGTAAAGCCCGGTTCGGAAATCATTTTATCGAAAACAAGAGGGAATTTCAACCCCTTGGGAACGAAATGCCCGATTTTGGGAACGAAATGAGCAGTTGCGGCAAATTTTGCCGTAGGAGTTCGCGGTCAGGTAAGGAAAAACAGGGTGACGTTGGGGAAGAACGGAATCAGATTTCTTTTCCGAATTTAAAACGCGGCCTTTCGATTTGAAAGACCGCGTCGGGGGTTATTGTGTTATATACGCTGCAGGGGGGCATCCGCTTCTTTCGTGTGCGCAGAGAGGGCGGCTCTGTCTTTTTCAAAATAGTACATGTCCCGTTTTTTCGCGCGCTAAAACAGTTTATCAACGATCAGCCCGCCGGTGTAAGACAGGGCGTTCAATATCAGGCTGACGAAAAAGGGGTTCATTTTACGATAGCGCAGCCGGTTCCGATAAAGAAGCCATTCCACGCAAACGGCGGCCACCTCCAGCGCAAGGATCAGATACCAGCCGAAAATGCGGTAGTGATAATAATACATATAATCGAGCGTGGCGGCCACAACCGGATTCGTTGCGACGTTCACCAGCAAAAGCAGCAGATAATCGCCCTTTGCGCGAAACCCCAGCGCAGCCGCGCCGGCAGTTTCAAAAATCAGCGTGAGCGCCAGCGATTTTACCAGCGAGATCACCACCGCGGACACCATTGGCATCACCTCCGATGAAAAGCAATCCGGCGATCAGCGACGCCGCGGAGGCCGCGCCGAGAAGCAGCATGGACCACACCTGCACGCCGGGCGACGGCAGATGAAGCAGAGACGGGATCACCCCGAGATACAGAGCGACTGTTGTGAGCCCGAAGGCCGCGCCGGGCCGCCGGGGAAAGCAGCGGAACAGCTGCGCTGCGGTTACCGCCATAGAGGTGTTGAACAGCAGCACCGCAGGCATACCGAGATAAGGGACCCACACGGATACAACGAACAAAACGGTACACAACACCTGCGCGAAGGAGGAAAACCGCAGCGCGCCGAAGCGGTCGGCAAAAACGCCGCCCAGCAGCTTGCCCGCGAAAACGCAGAGCACAAACAGCAGCGCCGGTATCGCCAGCGAGCGGAAGGGATACTTCAGCTGCGCGCCCATATACGAGCGCAGCAGCACCGTAACGAACAGCAGCGCCGCCACCGTGAACCGCCGCGGTCTTTTTTGCGGAGCGATAAACGCTTCGCCGGTATATTCCTGCGGCGTTCCCCTGCGGGTGAGCGCCAGCGCAGCGCCGGTAAGCGCCAGCAGCGCGGCAAAAATCTCCGCCGGATACGCCGCGCGGGCAGCCGCCGGCCCAAGAAAGATGCCTATGGCGCCGGGCGCCACAAAGATACCCGGCAGGGTGTTTTTCCCCTCGCCCCGCAAAAGGGCTTCTCTGCCGCCGCCCACATGGAAGAAGGCGTTGCCGAGCCCGGCGATCACGCTCAGCGCAACGGGACGGCGCAAAAACGCGGCCGCAGCCACGATCACACAGCCCGCGCCGGAGAATAAGCGGGTCAGACGCAGCCGATCCGCGATAAAGCCGATGGGAAGCTGCAGCGCAAAGGCGAAACCGTTATATAAAAGCGCGCACAGCACAACGGTATTTCGCCCTCCGGCGGCAGGCAGCACCCGCTGCGTGAGCAGAAAGGTGCATACAAAATCCACCAGAAAATGCGCCGCGCCGGTCAACAAAACCGGTATCAGATCTTTTCGTTTCATATAAACCACCTGCGGTTCTGCGAAAAGGACGCTGCCGTTTCGATCAGCGGCTCTGTTTCCGTTTATTGATATCGATCACAAATACGATCACGATAGCCGCGGCGGATACCGCCACAACAACGGTAAGGATCAGCAGCAGTGTGTTCTTTGAATCACCGGTTTTGGAGGGGGCGGGCTCCTTTTTTTCTTCGGTCGTTTGCTCTGTGGCCGAGGTTAAAACCCCGGGATCGGCGGTTTCAACTGCGTCCGTGGCGACGGGCTGCGACACAGTGGAAGAAGGCGCAGTGGACGAAGGCGCGGCGGACGAAGGCGCATCCGCACGGGTTGTTGTTTCCTGCGGTACATACGCGTCGTTTTCATTATTGTAAGCATTCCAGGCGTAATCGCTGGAATAGCTGAGAAAACGGATGTCTCTGGTGGTAGGGGTCGCATCTTTGCCGATATAGCACCCGAACGTTGCGGCGCCGCTGCCAAGGTAGGTAACGTTTGAGAAATCATCAAGTGCCGCCGGGCCGTAATAATCGTACATATCCGAAAGATTGCCGCTGTTCAGGCGATAGATATCGAAGTCGATCCGGTAAACAGAATTACCGACATATTCGATCCAATTGCTGTGTATGGCAAAAACATCGATGGGCGCGTTTGCGTTTGCGGCAGTTACCGTGATATAGCCGTTATTGTAGCCCGCGCAGGTTTTCGCGCTGATATCCCGGTTGAATACCATCTTTGATACCTCTTCAAATTTAGAGGCCTTGATCTTCATGTACTGCTGACCTCTGCTGTCCGTGTGCAGAGAAACGTCCTTATACTGGCTCTCGTTGAGTTCGATATGCTTCAGCGCGGCGGCGCGGATCAGATTATCGGAAACATTCAGATCCGTAAGCCCCGATTCCACAAGGTTGCTCACCGCGAGGTTGACAACTCTGCTGCCGGCGGGATCGCCGACCAGAAAATAATTGAACGCATCATCGGGGGGTTCCCACGCGTCCGCCTGCGCAAAAAGAACAAACAGCGCGGTAAGCGCGGCGCACAGAAGCAGTGCAGTGGTTTTTTGAAATACTCTGCGGGTTTTCATACCGGAATGCCTCCTTACAAAATTTATTCTGATACGGACGCGTCAGCTTCACACTGTGCGCCCGCATTGTGGACAGAAACCGCCTGCCGGTCTTTTTCGTAAAAATACATGCCCCGTTTTGCGGCGGCGCTGGTTTCGACAACGCTGCGCACATAATCGGCGGCTTCGTCTCCGCCGAATTTCAGCAGACGAAAGAAATAATCCGCTGCGGCAAGGGAAACGGTGGGATGGCCGATGTGCATCCCGGCGATATGCTCCGCGTCTGAAATGCGGAAGCCGTCCTCCTCCGTCTTTGCGCCGATGGATTGCGACAGCATACGGATACCGAATGCCACGGTGTAGGGGTTTTCGCTTTCGATCCAGCGGCGGCACTCCCCGGCAAGGGTGTTCGGCAGCCGCAGCAGCACTTTGGGCTTCAGGGCAAAGAAGACGTCGTCGTTTTCCACAAAGGGGAGAAAGGCGTTGGTTTTTTCGATACAGGCGTGGTACGAGGTTTGCAGATCCAGCAGATAGGCGTGCAGCAGATCCTCTTCCAGATAGCTGTGGGGCGTATCCTGCAAAAAGGCCTCCGCCGCTTTTTTGCGGTGGATGCGCTGCGCCAACCGTTTTACGGCCTTGCTTTTTACGCCCAGCACGTTTTCGCCGGTATCGCGGTACTGCAGCCGCCGTTCGGCGGCAAATTTTTTATTCGCCAGCTTTTTCAGCTCGTTTTCTATGTTCAGGGCTGCGCCGGTCTTCTTGCGGCGGGGCCGCTTTTTTGCCGCGCCCACAATGTGGGCCTCGCGCATGTCAAACTGCCGCGCCTTTTCCGGCAGGGCGGGATCCCGCTCCATGCATTTGAGCAGAAAGGCGGCGCAGGCGGCGGCGTCGGACGAGGCGACGTGGTGCTGCAGGGGGATATCCAGCGCCTTGCACACCAGATTCAGCGAGTACCGCTCCCACTCGGGGAAGCACTGCTTCGCCGCCTCTACGGTACACAGAAAAGGCACGGTTTCCACCCATTCCAGCTGATATCTTTTAAGGGTGCGGGCCAGCACGTGCAGATCGCCGGAAGCCCCGTGGGCGCACAAAAGCGCCCCTTCCAGCCAGGGGCGAATCTCAGGCCAGAGCGCGTCGAACTCCGGATACTGCGCGGCCATTTCGGGGGTGATGCCGGTCAGCTCCACGGTAAAGGGATCGAAGGGGCAGGCGGGGTTCACCAGCGTATAATAACTGTTTGTGATTTCGCCGTTCTCGATCAGCGTTACGCCCACGGCGCTGATGGCGTCTCTGCGGGCGCTGGGCATTTCAAGATCGAATACGGCGATCTTTTCAGGGAACGTAGGCTACACCTTCCCTTCTGTTTCGTTCAGCAACGGCCAAAGCGCGTCCGGATGGCGGGTGGTGACGTTATCCGCACCCAGCGCGATACAGCGGCGCATGGCTTTTTTGGTGTTTGCCGTCCAAAGGGAAACGGGCAGGCCGTTTTCGTGCATCGCCCGTACCACGGTGGGGGTAACGCTGCCGTAATGGACGTTCAGACCCACGGCGCCGAGGGCGATCAGCCTTTTTGCGAGGGCGTCCGCCAATCTGCGTCCGCGGCGCTCGCCGAAGGAGATACCCGCGTTCAGGTAATAGGGCACTTTGCTGCCGGCTTTTACGGCGGCAGCCCCGGTTTCCTCCACACCGGTGAAAAACGCCCGGTCAAACAGGCCGTATTCCCGCAGAAGCGCGTCGATTGCGGGCAGATTTGCGATGCTTTTCAGATCTAAATTCATACGGATGGCGGGGTGGGCGGCAATCAGACGGAAGACGTCTTCCAGCGGGACGCCTTCGTTTTCGTCAGGCGCGCCTTTATGGATGATCACGGGTTTGCCGGAGGGCCGGAAGGTGACGTCGATCTCAAGGATATCGCAGTTTTCGGCAAGGGCTTTCCGCACGAATTCCAGAGAGTTATCCGGCGTGTTGAAGGCGCCGGAATGGGCGGTTACCGTCGGCTTTGCGGCGGGTGAGATTGCGGGTGTGTTCATTTGGTTTTTTCTTCCTCTTCCTCGTTTTCGGGTTCTTTTTTCAGCACCTCGGTCATCTCGATGCGGTGTTCCTTTACGCTGGTTACGGTGATCGTAAGGCCGAGCTCGTCTTCTATTGTAAAGCTGGGGGTATCGTCCTCCGGGATCTCGCCCAGAATGCTCAGCACGTAACCGCCGAAGGTATCGAAATCCTCATCCGATATGCTCACGTTCAGGGCTTCGCACACCTCGTCGATGGGGGTGCCGCCGCTGATCTGCCACAGGTTTTCGCCCTTGGGCACGATATCGGGCTGGCCGTTGTTTTCCGCAAGGGTATCCTCGTCGAAATCGCCCACGATGCACTCCAGAATATCGGTGATTGTTACAACGCCTTCCATGCCGCCCTGTTCATCCAGCACAATGGCGAACTGCTCCCGCTTTTTCTTCAGGTTGGCAAACAGCACGTCGGCCCGCACGCTTTCCGGCACCAGATAGGGCTGGCGCAGAATGGAGCGCAGGGCGTTTTTGTCGTGCCGCCCGCGCAGCGCGAAATAATCTTTGGCGTTGATCACGCCCACGATGTTATCAACGGTTTCTTCGCACACGGGAAAAATGGTGTGGCGGCTCTCTATAATGGTGGATTCCCAATCGCCGGGCTCTTCGATCCATAAAATAGCCACGTCCGTGCGGTGGGTGGCGATCTCGCCGGCGGTGAGGTCGTCGAACTCAAACACGTTCTGCAGCAGCTCTTTTTCGTCTTTGTCTATGGTGCCCTTTTCGCTGCCCTCGTCGATCATCATGCGGATCTCCTCTTCGGTGACGGCGGAATCCTGGTCGTTGGGGTCGATGCCGCAGATGCGCAGCACCACGTTGGTGGAGGCGCTCAGCAGCCATACCAGCGGCGCAAACACCTTTGAAATAAAGGTGAGCAGACCCGAAATGCCCAGCGCAAGGCTCTCCGCCCGCTTCATGGCGATACGCTTTGGCACCAGCTCGCCGAACACCAGCGTAAGATAAGAGAGCAGCAGCGTGATCAGGATAACACACACCGTGGTGAGCGTGCCTTCGGAAATTTTGATCACAGGCTGCAGGGCCTTTGCCAACGGCTCCGCAAAGTAATCCGCAGCGAACGCCGAACCCAGAAAACCGGACAGCGTGATCGCCACCTGAATGGTGGCCAGAAATTTCGCGGGCGTACTGGTGATGCGGGCCAGCCGCACGGCCTTTTTATTGCCCGCAGCCGCCAGAGAAGCCAGCTTTGCGTCGTTCATGCTGATCACCGCGATCTCGGCGGCGGCAAAAACGGCGTTCAGCGCGATCAGCACCAACTGCAGCAAAAGCCGCAGCAAAATATCTTTTGTATTGATCATAGGTTGTTAACAGTTCCCTCCGAAAATCGTTTTAAGTACAAAAAAGCACAGCCGGGCGCAAATTGCGCCAGCCATGCGGGTCTATGCATTGATATATGGGCACGCGGGACTACTGTCCGGGTCGGTTTCCATAAATACCGTTCCTTTCATAAAGTAAACAGTATTGTAGCATACGTAAAAATATTTGTCAAGGTTTAAAAAAGGGCTTGACGAACCGAAAAAGTTGATGTATAATACCTAACGTTAACGGAGGCATAGCTCAGCTGGTTAGAGCGCACGGTTCACATCCGTGAGGTCTTGGGTTCAAGTCCCCATGTCTCCACCAAAAATCCCGCGCGTCAGCGTGGGATTTTTACTTCTTCACTCTTCACTTTTCACTCTTCACTAAAAAAATCGCCTGTCCGAACCGCGCGGGATTTTTGGTGGGAAGTAAGAAGTAAGAGTGAATAGTGAAGAAGTGAAAGATTCATAGTAAGAATACCAGCAAAACCGAGCGGGCTTTTTGACCCGCTCAAATTTATATCCGCCTTTCTCCTGCGCCAAAGATCCGCGCTGAAAATGCGCAAAGCGAAAACGGCTTTCAAAAAAAATCAAAAAAATTTCAAAAAACGCCCGTTTTGGGGCGAAATCTGTTTTTGGAATATGCTATACTGTTGGCGTTGATCAACAAAAAAAATTACAAACACTGGATCAGCATGGAAGACCCGAAACGATGCAAGGACTGTGAAGAAAACCACGGAAAAATATACTTGATTGGTGAAGAACCGAACCCGAAACCACCCCTCCATCCAAACTGCCGTTGTGTAATTGAGCTTATGAGGGCAATCACAGCAGGTACGGCGACCATCAACGGCACAGACGGCGCGGATTGGAAACTGATGTTTGAAGGAATTTTGCCGGAGTATTACGTAAGTTTGCAAGAAGCGCTTGATGCAAATTGGGATTACGGGAAATGGCCGTCCAATTTTGTCCCCGGAAAGATGATAACTATTGGTAATTATCAAAATAGAGACGGGCATCTTCCTTCTGCCACAAATCGGCAATGGCATGAGGCCGATATAAACTATACGACAGGAAGAAGGAATAAACAGCGAGTTCTTTGGTCTGATGACGGATCGGTTTTTGTAACATATGATCATTATGAAACATTCTATGAAATTATCGGAGGATAACAAATGAAAACGATTATTTTGGATTTAACCGGCTGCAAGAGTTTATGGGATATACATGAGCGTATTCGTAAAGCGTTTGATTTTCCGGATTGGTACGGAAAAAACTGGGATGCTTTTTGGGATCTGCTTTGGAGTGAGTGTGATGCAAATAAAGTAATCATCAAGGGCGAACAAACAATACCGAAAGAGTATAAAAAACATTTGGAGATCATGCATTCCTGTTTAGATGATTTAATTGGATTACGCAAAAAATATGAAAAGTATGTTAACGCACCTTTTACGTATACAATCGAAAGTTAAATCAGTTATTCATATTGGAGGGTAACAAGTGAAAACAATTATTTTAGACTTAACCGGTTGTAAAAACTTATGGGATATACACGAAAGAATCAGGATCGCATTTGATTTCCCTGAATGGTACGGGAAAAACTGGAGCGCCTTTTGGGATTTGCTGCGGAGTGAATGTGACGCTGAAAAAGTGATTGTTCGGGGCGAAAAAACATTAGATTCTGAATATGAGAAGCATTTACAAATTATGCATAAAATATTGGATAGAAACATTGATTGGTGCAAGCAATGTGATTTTGAACAGTTCTCTTATGTTATCGAAAGCTGAGATCCCTTCACAAAACATTTGAATAACTATACGTCAGGGAGAAGGAATAAACAGCGAGTTCTTTGGTCTGATGACGGATTGGTTTTTGTAACATATGATCATTATGAAACATTCTATGAAATGATCGGAGGATAACAAATGAAAACGATCGTTTTGGATTTAACCGGTTGTAAGAGCTTATGGGATATTCACGAGCGTATTCGTAAAGCTTTTGATTTCCCGGAATGGTATGGAAAAAACTGGAGCGCATTTTGGGATCTGCTTTGGAGTGAATGCGACGCAGATAAGGTAATCATTAAAGGTGAATACACAATACCAGAGGAATATAAGGAACACTTGCATACGATGCATTCGATTCTGGATAAAGAGATTGCATTCCGTAAAGAATATGAAAAATACAACTTTGCCCCTTTTTTCTATGAGGTTGAGAATTGAATCGATGTCGCAAGCATTCATATTGGAGGATAACAAATGAAAACGATTGTTTTTCTTGTTATCAAAGCAGCCCTGCCAGTACCTTCAGGGTGTTTTCCACGCCCTGTTTATGGCTGCGCTCGTAGCCGTGGGAGGCGAACACGCCGGGGCCGATGAGGCCGTGGCGCACGTCCGCGCCGCCGCGCAGGGTGGCGCCGGCGTCGGAACCGTAGTGGGGATAGATATCCACAGCGTAATCCGCGCCGGTTTTTTCGGCGGCGTCGATCAGCTTCTGTACCATGGCGTGGGAATAGGGGCCGTCGCTGTCCTTCGCGCAGATGGATACCTGCCGCTCCGTGCAGGTAAGCCCCTCGCCAACGCAGCCCATATCCACAGCCAGCACTTCGGTAACGTTCTCAAACCCGGCAGGGATCGCGGAAGCGCCGTGGCCCACTTCCTCATACACCGTGACGTGCAGATAGATCCTGCGGCGCAGCTCGATCCGGTTCTCTTTTACGTATTTCGCAAAGGCCAGCAGAATGCCTACGCTCAGCTTATCGTCCAGAAAACGGCTTTTGATATAGCCGGTACCGGTCACTCTGGAGCGAGGCTCAAAGCATACGATATCACCCACGCCGATGCCCAGCGCCTTTGTTTGGGCTTCGCTGTCCGCCGCGTCGTCCACAACCACCTCGCACACGTCAAAGGTGCGCAGGGTTTTATCGTATTCGCCGTTTACGTGGATGGAGGGGTTCACCAGCTGAAAGGTGCCCTCGTAGATCCCGTTTTTGCGGGTGATGATACGGCAGTTTTCCGCCTCGCAGTTGTTGGCGCGAAGGCCGTTGAGGGGTACGATCTTCAGCCGCCCGTTGGATTTGATCTGACTCACCATGCCGCCCAGCGTATCCGCATGGGCCTGAACAAGAAGCGCGTCCGTTCCGGCGGGGCCGCCCAGTTCCACGCCCACGCCGCCTTTGTTGGTGAGAAAGGCGCGGCAGCCCAGCGCCTGAAATCTGTTTTCCAGTTCCGCCGCAACGGCGTCGGTATAGCCGGTGGGGCTGTCGATGGCAAGCAGCTCCATGGTCTGCGTTACGGCGTATTCGGTATAATTATTCATATTGTTCTCCGTTTCAATGGTTTTCAAAAACGTATCCGGTATCGCCATACCGCCGCGTTTTTATGATGTTTTTATGATAAGGTATTGTACCCGCCGCAGTTGAAAATGTCAAGAGCGGAAACGTATGTTGAACGCTGAACAGATTGTTGGCATAGAGCAAACAGACAAATTATAATTTGTCGCGCACTTGCGCGCCAAATTATAATAGTGAAAAAGTAAGAGTGAATAGTGAAGAAGAAAGGGGCCTGCGGCCGGCATTATAATGAGC
>CAMOVW010000026.1 GCA_946627725.1 uncultured Clostridia bacterium | reverse complement strand
GATCGCGTTTTCGGCCCGGTTGTTGCTGAGCGGGATATTGGGGTCGTCGAGAAAGACCGTCAGCCGTGATTTCAGTTCACAGCGCATTCACCTTTATGCAGTGCAGCGCCGCTGACGGTAATACTGCCCAACAAATCTGAGAAATCATCAAAGATCGCATTTCTAAGATTTGAATAAAGTTTTGATGATTGCAACGATTGGGAATTATGCTGCTGTTGGTCGAGAGATGTGCAGAAGCGGCTCAACGGTCGCCCGATATGTAAAGATGGATGGTGTTCCGCAATCGATAAAAATTGCAGTTGAAAATCTCTTAAGAAGTAAAAAAATACGGAGCGTGCCGAAGCACGCTCCGTTGCTGTTTATTGGGGTTTATCTGTTGAACAGACTTTTGAAGAATGCGAAGATCGCGTGGAACAGGGCGATGATTCTGCCCCAGAGGGTATTGGGATGTACCTGGCCGCAGTAGGCGCATACGCCGCTGCCGCTCTGCTGGCTGCCGCCGTCGGTCGCGGTGGGTCTTGCGGCAAAGGTAACGGTATCATAGGTAGAGCCGGCGGGAAGCGTATAGCTGCCGTTTTCATCCGGGGTGGCCTCTTTACCGTTGATATACACCGCATAGCCGTCGAAATTGGCGTTTGTGTAGGTATACACGTGGAATTTCAGCGCGGCGGCGGAATACCAGAGAATAGTATTGGTGTTGAATACGGCGTAACCGTCGTCCAGCTCGATCACATAGTGCATCTTGGATACGGTATTGAACCGGATCTGGCGGTCATATTCCGCGCTCAGCGTCAGCGTTTTGCTCTCAAACGCGTCGCAGCGGGAGCAATAACGGCGGGCTTCACCATCCACACCGTAATCGGCGGGCGTGATCACCTGCCACTCGCCCCAATCATGACCGAGGGCTTTCGCAGTGACCTCCTTGATCTTATCGCAGTTTTCACACTTCATCAGCGTAACGCCTGCCAGCGTACAGGTGGGGGCATAGCCCTCTTTATAGCCCGCGTTTACGGTGAATTTATGCTTATAACTGTCTTTTTCGGCAATCTTATCGTTGACGGCGTCGATCAGGCCGCGGATGGCCTCGGGATCCTGCGGGTCGGCAGCGAGGGCGTCTTCAAGCTGCTGAACCAGACCTGCGAGAGCTTCACTGTAAGCATCCTCATACAGATCGTCGGCGTCGGCGATCAGCGTGGACGCGTTGGAGATTGCGTTTTCAGCCTCGGTGTTATCTATGGCCCAGGTTGCGGTGAAGGTTTTATTTTCGGCGTCTGCAGGGTTCACGGTTACGGTCATAGACGCATCGGCAATGCCGGTGCCGGTCCAACCGGAGAATACGTATCCGGCCTTTGTGGGGTTCACAAGGGTGAAAGCTGCGTCGGTTCTCACAAACGACGTCTTGTTCTGCGCGGCGCCGCCGTTGAGGATATACGTTACGGTGTATACGATGTGATCCTCATGGGTATCAACCAGCTCTTTGATCGTATTCAGCGCATCCGCAAGGGTTTCTGCCTTTTCGGGATCGTTCTTGTTTGCTTCAAATTCCGCAAGCTTGCCGGAAAGCGCATCGATATAGCTCTCTTCATAAGGCGCGGTATAAGGATCTTCACCGTTTACGATCTTATTTGCGGTTTCGATCAGCGCGTCGATATCGCCAACGCCGCTGCCGCTCTCGGAGAGGGCTGCTTCGATCTGCTCTTTGAGCGAAGCGATCTCTTCCTTTTTGGTTTGAGCCTCAAACGCAGGATTTGTAAACGTGGCGGTGTAGGTCCCCTCGCCCTTATCCGTATAGGTGGGCGCAGTGGTCACGGCATAACCCGCGGAAGCGGTCTCCTCTTCCACATGTGAACCGTAATGTTCGCAGACGCGCTTTGCCGTTACGCTTTCGGTACCGTTCCACGTATAGGATATCTCGCCCCAGCTGTGGGCGGTCTTTGTACCGGCGAGGGTGATCTCGTCGGTGGTATCCGTAAACGCGGTGGCTTCGGCGCCTTTCTGCAGCGCAAGCTCCACGTTGGCGGTATATTTCACGATCTGATCATATTCGCAGTCGGCGGCTCTTACCGTAGCGGTATCAATAGTGATATCGGTGATCTCGGCGGTATGATCGCAGTTTTCACGTGTGCAGCGGAAATATGCGGTAGCGCTGGCATAATCCTCCGCCCAGCTCCAGTTTACGAATTCGTAGCTGTGGCCGAGAGCGGTATCCGCAAGGGTGATCTCATCGGTTGCAGAAGCAAAGCTATAGCCGTCGTATTGCGCGGCTGCGGTATATTTTACAACCTTATCGTTTTCGCAGTCCGCTTCGGAAACGGTTTCTTCCGATGCGGGGATATCGGCGATCTGATGGGTGTGGCCGTTATCTCTGGTGCAGATCAGGTTCAGGGTTACGGCGGTGTGATCGTCGTTCCAGTTCCAGCTGTCCACAGCCCACAGGTGAGGAAGAGACTCGGTGGTTACGGTCTTGTCGCTGCCGCCTTCCGTTGTGTAGGTAACGCCGTCCATAGTGTAAGACGCTCTGTAGGTCACGCTGCCCTGCTCGCCGCAATGCGCAGCGGAGGATGCGATCTCGGAAACAGCAGCTTCAACGGTGGTATTATGCTCCGCATCATTCGCGCATACAAATGTAGCGGCTGCGGTGGGCGGGGTAACGGTGTCGTTCCAAGCCCAGCTTACGCTCCAGCTGTGGCCGGATGCGGGGATCACAATATCATCGTCCGTTGCGGCAACGGTTCCGGCTGCATCCGTGAAGGATTTATCGCAGGCGGAGCAATAATAGTATGCGTTGTTGCCGGGCTCGGTACAGGTGGCTTCGTTCAAAGCGACCGTCTGCAGATTTTCATGATTTGCGGGATCAAGCGCTCCGTATTCGCCGCCGCAGACCGTACATACGGCTTTGTTTGCGCATGTAGCCGTACCGTTGCAAGGCGCGGAAATCGTATGGTTCGTGATCGCGTCGGTGCAGCCCTCACGGGTGCAGGTCTTGGTGTGCGTGCCGTCGGCGGGCGTCCACGCTTCGGGGTACAGATGGCCGTTTACGGGATCGGCTGCAATCTCTTCATGGCCTTCGGTATAAACGCCGCAATCGGCGCATACCTTACCCGCGGTATAACCCACCGTGCAGCAGGTTTCCGGTACGGCAGCAGCGGTTTCAATATTCTTATGGTTGTTCTCATTCACGCCGACGGAAACCGGTTCGGTTGCATAAGCGCATGCCGAGCAGGCTTCATGCTCCAGGCCCTCCGTTTTACAGGTGGCTTCACGGTCCGTTACGGTGGAAAGGATATGTACGGCGCGGGTGGATTCATCGATCAGATCGCATTCGGCGCACTGCATATAATGGCCGTTTGCGTCATAGCCCTGCTTGGTAAAGCTGTGCACCGTATTGAACTGTGCGGTGAAAACGGTGGTTTCAGTGATATTTTCAAGAGATTTATCCCAGCCTGCAAAAGTAAAGGAATGCGCCCCCTCGTCAGGCTTTACGGGATCGCTGCCTGCGAATTCGGCGGCGCCGCCCGCGGCAACAGAGGTTTCATAAAGCTTTGTATTATCGTAATTATTGAAAACTACGGTATAATAGATGATCGCAGTACGGGGTTCGGTTGCAACGGTTACGTTTTCGGTAACGGTAAACGTATATGGATTGCTGACGACCTCATTATCAACTTTGAGCACAAGATCGCCGGCGTACCCCTCAAGCGCCGCGGCGCTGACGGTAACTTCACTGCCCCATTCGTAACTGCCGTCGCCGGTGATGGACGTACCGGCGCCTTCGGTTTTGCTTACGGTAAAGGTCAGCTTGTGCAGATCATCCGTAGAGATCGTGATCGGGCCGGTTACCGTGAAGGTATAAGGATTGGTTACCACGTTGCCGGCAGCCTTCAGCTTGAGCCCTGCAGCGTTATAGCCCTCCTGCGCGGACGCGCTTACGGTGAGCTCTGTGCCGTAAACATATTCCTGCGTGGAAACCCCGCTGATCTCGGTGCCCTCGCCCGCAGCAACGGTAACGGTAAACTTCTGCTTTTCAAGCGTATCTACGGCAACGGTAATATCATCGGTCACAGTCACCGAAGCGCCGTTGGCAGCGGAAGCGCCGTCAACGGTCATGTTCAGAGAATCGATATCATAGCCGGTTGCGGCGGTCGCCGTAAAGGTAACAGTTTCGCCGTAATAGTATTTCGCGCCATTGGCCACGTTCAGAGAGACGCCTTCGCCGAGGGTCACATGAACGGTATATTGATTCCGTTTGAGATATACCTTCAGCACGGTGCTGCCGTCCGCCGCGATGGAGGCGGAGGTAACGTTATTCACGTTGTCGCTGTCAAAGGTGAAGCCGGTGGGGGATGCGGTATCGGCGGACGCCGTTTCACCCGTGGTACCGGAGCCGTTGACCGTGCGGGTTGCGGCGGCAGGATAAGCGCCGTCGGTACCCATTTCATAGTATTCAACGGTATATGCGGTATCGGTATTCGGCGCATAGGTTGCGGTAAGGGTCACGTTGCCCCACTTGCCTGCTACAGATGCGTTGGCGGCGATCTTCTCGCTGCCCCAGCCGTTGGCGTCGCCGGCGTTGGAGGACGAAACCGTCCAGCCGTCGAAATGATATCCCACGGGAGCCACGGCGGTAGGCAGCGTCTTAACGTCCTCGATCGTATACGTGCTGCCGAAGTTGGCCAGAGCGGATGCGTCTATCGTGCAGCCGTTGGGAATAAAGGTGAGAGTATAATTCACCGGCGCCCACTGTGCGAATACAGTGATATCGCCTTTTACGTCGTAATTGCCATGCGTATTCGCAAGATTCTGATCGTAATAAGTGTAGTCTGCGCTGCCGCCAGTGTAATAATACCGCTGGAAGGTATATCCGTCGCGGGTGGCGGCGATTGCCGCAGGCAGAGGCTGGGTGTAGGTTGCGGTTACGCTGCTTTCATTTCCCGCCAGCGTACCGCAGTTGGGATCAAAGGTCAGTGTATAGGTGTTCAGCGTGAGCGCATCGGTGGAAACCGTGATCTCGGGGCGGTTCACCAGCGTTGAAGTCGTGCTTGTTTCGTCGCTTATGGTCACAACGGGCGTATGCTGATCGTAAGCGTCCAGCGCGGCGGCGGAAACGGTGAGCGTATCGCCGTAGTTTACAAGATCTCCGTCGTTTACGGGTATACCGTTATTGGTGACGGTGATCGTTGTACCTGTACCTGCGCTGATATGCACCGTGGCGGTTTTCTTTACAAGGTTGATGGCGTCGTAATCCGCTTTTGCCTGCTTGATGGCGGCGGCGCACATCACGGCGGCGGCGTCCACACCGCGCGTACCGTAATCGTACAGATTCGGGTTGCACAGCGCCAAACGGCGCATGGCAAGCACGGCTTTCGCGTAGGAAGCCTCGGTGTACATCCACGCCTTACCGGCCATTTCGTTATTATACTTTGCCGCGGCGGCGTTTAGGATATCGTAAACGGGCTTATAGTTCAGCACGTAATAGTTGGAAAGCGTGGTGATGGTGCCGGTACCCTTGGAAGTACCTCCAAGGGTATAATCATAAAACGCCTCAAGGGTAAAGGATATGTTCTGTTCATGGTCGTAATACGTATCGTTGTTGCCGGTGCCGGAATATTTGATGGCGTTCCACCAGAACCGGGGCGTATCGTTTGTAGAGCCGACGTATACGTCCAGATTGGGATCCGTATTGATCTGGTTTGCGGTATACGCGCCGGCCCAGGTTGTCCAGGCGGAATCCAGATAGCCGTACCAATTATGGCGCGTCTGCAGCAGGGAACTGTTGCTTATCACGTAGTAAATGCGCTGGTCTTTTATGTTCGCTTTATTATGCCGTTTTGTTTCCAGCTCTATGGAGGCGTAGGTTTCATGCGCGCCATCGTAAACCATGACCACGTTGAGCGGTGTAAAGAACTTGAAATAAACGCCGTAGATATCTTTGTAATCGTCGGAATTATCCGCGCCGCGGATGCCCATACCGATGTCTTCGTTCGTTGCGGGAGAGGAATAGGCCAAATTAGAGTATGCGCCGGTGGCGGGGTCGGAATAATGATATGCCGTGGCGTTGAAGGAGGGCTGCGTCAAATTGAAAGAGGAGCCTGCCATATCGGCAACAAGACCGTATGCCTCGGTTTCCGTTGCGGCAGTTTTATAGATGCGCACGTCGGAGAGGTAACCTTCGATCTTGGCATCCGCCGTCCAACGGGAGCAGCCGATGTAGTTTTCTCCGTAGTTGTGTACGGCGTCAAGAAAGTCTCGGATGTTTCCGAGCTGGTCGTTCAGATTACTGTCTTTGTAAACAGTGTTTTTCTTTTCGCCATTCACGTAGAACGTGACGCCGTTCACCTGATCGACGGTGACAACGATATTGTATTCCTTGCCGAGCACAGGCGTAACACCGTCCGGGTAAGCTTTGATCAGCTCTGCTCCGGATCCGTTGACCCATGCAACAACAGGCAGTTTCCCGTCACTGTACCAGGAGGTAGCGCCGGAAATAAAGAACTGGTTTTCTGTCCCGTTCCCGTAGGCATTCTGTCCGAGTGATAAAATATGACGGTGATCTCCGGTAAAATTCGGGCGGTAATTGAACGCGAACGTTACGCCGGTATCGGCGGTAACGTCTGAAAACAGATTATTGTTATCGATCCGCACGTACATGCCGTTGAAATAGGTCATTCCGAGATTACCGTTGTACGCCGGATAATCCCCCATCTGCCACTGAATACCGTTTGCGCCCTTTGCGGCGTCGAACCAAACGTTATCCGTAGAAAAATAGCGGCCGACAAGCGTGGAATCATCCACAGCCGCGGTGGCGGCCATCGGCAGAAAGCCGACGGCAAACGTTGTGAGCATCATGAGCAGCGATAAAAACACGCTGAGGGTCTTTTTACAGGCTCTCGATTTCATAATGACTGTTCATCCTTTCAAAATATATATATTTGCATTGTAACATTATAATTATAAATGATTGAAAAGAATAAAATCAAGAAAAACCGTTTAAAATGATGTCGGCATTCTGAATGATTTTTCTGATTTGGATTTAGTTAAATTGCTGACGGCGCTTGGTGAAGCCGCAAACGGATACGCCCCACATAACGGAAGAAACCTGTAGTATTTTGAGGCGTATTTGAAAAAACACGCAACATCTATTGCACTTCAGCATAAAATATGATATAGTATATAAATAATATAAATATTAGGAGAATTAATGCATGAATAAAAATTGCGCTGTGATCCTTGCCGGGGGCGAGGGTACAAGAATGCATTCCAAAAAACCGAAGGTGATGGCAGAGCTGCTGTTCAAGCCGATGATCGACCATGTGCTTGCAGCCGCGCACAAGGCCGGCGTGGATGATATCTGTGTTGTTACCGGCTATCAGGCGGCGATTCTCGAAGCCCATCTGGAGGGCCGCGCCGATACGGTACGCCAGACCGAACGCCTCGGTACCGGCCACGCGGTAATGCAGGCGGCGGATTACCTGCGGCACGGAGATTTCGATAACGTATTGATACTCAACGGCGACGCGCCCTTTATGGACAGCGAAACGATTTCACAGGCGCTGGATTACCACGTGCGCCGCGGTTTTGTGCAGACCGTGATCTCGGCCCGCATCGAAAACCCTTACGGGTACGGCCGCATCGTACGCGATTTCAACGGCGATTTCTGCGCGATCGTTGAAGAGTCCAGCGCGGATAAAGAGACCAAAAAGATCAACGAAATCAACTCCGGCGCCATGTGGTTCCAGAAAGATGCGCTGCTGTATCTGCTTTCAAAAATCACCAACGAGAATTCCAAAGGGGAATACTATCTTACCGATACCGTCGGCATTGCGGTTGCGGAAAAAATGCGCGTAGGCGCGTATACCGCAAAGAACGCGGATGCGGTGCTCGGCGCAAACACACGGGTACAGCTGAACGAACTCAACGATTTGCTGCGGCATAAGATCCTGAACCGCCTGATGCTTTCGGGCGTATCCATCCCCTGCACCGACGGGGTGATCATCGACGCGGACGCCGAGATCGGCCCCGACACGGTGATTTTACCCGGCACGATCATCAAAGAGGGCTGCGTGATCGGCGAGAATTGCGAGATCGGCCCCGGAAGCGTTCTTTACAAAACGAAGGTAGGCGACGGCAGCTCGCTGAATCAGGTACAGGCGGAGGAGGCGACCGTGGGCGATAACGCGCGCCTCGGGCCCTTTGTGCATCTCAGACCCAACACCGTGATCGGCAGCGGCGTACACTGCGGCAATTTTGTGGAAGTGAAGAATTCCACGGTGGGCGAACACACGGCGATCTCGCACCTCACCTATGTGGGCGACAGCGACGTGGGCTCCGGCGTTAACTTCGGCTGCGGCGTGGTTACCGTAAACTTCAACGGCAAAACAAAGAACCGCTGCAAGATCGGCGACGACGCCTTTATCGGCTGCAATACCAACCTGATCGCGCCGGTAAAGGTGGGCGACCGCGCCTATACGGCGGCGGGCTCCACCATCACCGAAGACGTGCCCGACGACGCTCTTGCCATTGCAAGAAACCGCCAGCTCAACAAGCCCGGCTGGGTGATAAAAAAGAAACCGTATCGGGAGAAAAAACACTGAGCAAACCCGGATTGCGATAATCGGGATCTGTTTTCCTCTTTTTCAGGAGTTAAAAATAATGAGTTTTTTTAAGAAAAAGGCGCCGGATACGCAGAGGGGATCCGGCAAGCCCGAATTTATTATCGCCGGTTTGGGCAACCCCGGCAAAGAATATGAATACTCGCGGCACAACACCGGCTTTTTATGCCTTGACGTGCTGTGCAATACATATCACTTCAAAACCGACCGGCTGAAATATCAGGCGCTTACCGCCCTTGCGGATATCGAGGGGCACGTTTGCCTTGTGATGCGGCCGCAGACCTATATGAACAACTCCGGGATCTCTGTGAAAGCCGCAGCGGATTTTTATAAAATCCCGCCGCAGAACGTGATCGTTGTTTACGACGATATCTCACTGGCCACCGGTGTTCTGCGCATCCGCAAAAAAGGCTCCGCCGGCGGCCATAACGGCATAAAGAGCATCATCTGGCATCTGAATTCCGATGAATTTCCCCGGCTCAAGATCGGCGTCGGCGCAAAAAAAGATCCAGACGACGATCTGAAAGATCACGTGCTGGGCAAATTCTCAAAACAGGAGCTTGAAACCATCCGCGCCACCAGCGAGCGGGCCGTGGCCGCCATCGGGCTGATGGTACAGGGCAAAACCGACGAGGCGATGAATCAGTATAACGGTTAAGCATATGAACGCATTTTCTACCATTATTAAAAACGGGCCGGAATATGAGAATATCGCCCTCGACGTCAAAAACGGGCGTTTCCCCTTCGGGGTTCTCGGTATGCCTCCCGCCACAAAAAACCTGTTGATCCACACGCTGTGCGGCGATACCGCCCACGGCGCGCTGGTGGTTTGCCCGGATGAAGCCGCTGCCCTGAAATGCAGGGACGACCTGATCACCTTCGGCACCCCGGCGGTATTCTATCCGGCAAGAGATTTCAATTTTTACGGCGCGGAGAGCCACTCGACGGAATACGAACAGATGCGGATCGCGGCGCTGTTCCATGTGCTGCAGAATAAAAACGCCGTGCTGGTATGCGGCGCGGAGGCCCTTTCGCAGCGAACCATTCCGCCGCAGATTTTGCAAAACAGCAGTTTTACGCTGGAACAGGGCATGGAGATCGCAACCGAAGACGTGCGCAGAAGGCTGGTGAAAGCCGGATACAGCTTTTCTGAAATGGTGGAAGGGCCGGGGCAGTTTTCTCTGCGCGGCGGCATACTGGATATCTTTCCTCCCAATGCGGAAAATCCGGTAAGGATCGAATTCTGGGGCGATGAGATCGATACGATCAACGGCTTTGACGTGCTGTCGCAGCGCAGGACGGATCCGTTGGAGCGCATCACCCTCACCCCCTGCACCGAGATCCTGTTTGATTCCGCAGATATCCTGAAACAGAAGCTTACGGAATTAAAGGCGGGGCTGCGTGGCAAAAGCGCAGCCGCCGCAAGAGAATATATAGATAAGGATATCGCCCTGCTGGAGGCGAATATGTTCCCCGGCGCAACAGACAAATACCTCCCCCTCGCCTACAGTGAGAACTGCACGGTGATAGATTATTTCAAAAACGCGCTGTTTTTGATTGTGGAAAGCTTTTCCGTTAAAGAAAAGCTGACGGACGCGGATAAGCTGCGCAACGAAGAGATCAAATCCTTATACACAGAGGGCATTCTGTGCCGCGGGCTGGACGGTTACTCCATTGATTTTTCAAAGGTGCTCTCCGCCTATGAGACCCACAACACGGTTTTTATCGATAACTTTGCGCGGGGCAGCTTTGACCTGCCGGTAAAAGACCTGATCAGCTTTCGCATCAATCAGTCCTCCCGCTGGGACGGCTCTTATAAGATCCTTGTGGAAGACCTCTCCCCCGCCCTGCGCGGCAAACACACCATAGCGGTTTTTGCCGGTACGGAAAAAGGCGCGGAGGGGTTATTTGAGGAATTTATCGACGATGAGATCCCTGCGATCTTATGCAAGAACACGCCCGCGGTATTTCAGCCCGGCATTGTAAATATTCTTGCGGGAACGTTATCCGGCGGAATCGATTACCCCGCGGGAAAAACCGTGATCGTTTCTTACGGCAGAGACGCCGTTCGCACAAAAAAACGCGCGGCGGCCCGTAAAAAACGCAATCCGAACGCGTTCAATTCGCTGGAAGAACTGCATAAGGGCGATTACGTTGTTCACGCAACCAACGGCATTGGTATTTTTGACGGGATCGAAAAGGTGCAGATGGACGGCGTTACCAAGGATTATCTGAAGCTGAAATACGCAAAGGGCGATATCCTGTACGTGCCCGTTACAAAGCTGGAGCTTGTTTCAAAATACGTGGGGCCGCATGAAGAGGACGGTTCGCGCACGGTAAAGATCAACCGGCTCGGTTCCGGCGAATGGGAGAAGACCAAAAATCGGGTGCGGGGCGCGGTGAAGGACATCGCCGAAAACCTGATCAAAATCTACGCCGAGCGGCAGGCTTCTAAGGGATACGCTTTTTCGCCCGATATCGACATGCAGAACGATTTCGAGCGTCGCTTCCCTTACGACGAAACCGAAGATCAGCTCAGATGCGTGGATGAGATCAAAAACGATATGGAAAAGCACTGCCCCATGGATCGGCTTCTCTGCGGCGACGTGGGCTTCGGCAAAACAGAGGTGGCCCTGCGCGCCGCATTTAAATGCGTGTGCGACGGCAAGCAGGCCGCGATCCTTGTGCCTACCACCATTCTGGCGCTGCAGCATTACCGCACCGTAATGCTGCGCATGGAGGGCTTCCCCGTGGCGGCGGATATGCTCAGCCGCTTCCGCAGCCCGAAGCAGCAAAAACAAACGCTGGCGCAGGTAAAGGCCGGCGCCGTGGATATTCTTGTGGGCACACACCGCATCATCTCGAAGGACGTGGAATTCAAGGACCTGGGGCTGCTGATCGTGGATGAAGAGCAGCGCTTCGGCGTAGCGCAGAAAGAACGGCTGAAAGAAAAATTTCCCGGGGTGGACGTGCTGACCCTTTCCGCAACGCCCATCCCCCGCACGCTGAACTTTGCCATGATGGGCATACGCGATCTTTCGGTGATCGAAGAAGCCCCTCTTGATCGCTACCCGGTGCAGACCTATGTGATCGAGCACGATATGGGGCTGATCGCGCAGGCCATCGAAAAGGAACTGCGGCGCGGCGGGCAGGTGTACTACCTGCACAACCGCGTGGAGGATATTCAGGAGACCGCAGCCGAGCTGAAAGAGTTTTTCCCGGACGCTGAGATCGGTATCGCCCATGGGAAGATGAACGAACAGGAGCTGTCCGAAGTATGGAGACGCCTGCTGGAGGGCGAAATTCAGATCCTTGTCTGCACCACGATCATAGAAACCGGCGTGGACGTTTCAAACGTAAACACGCTGATCATAGAAAACGCGGACCGGATGGGGCTTGCGCAGCTGCACCAGATCCGCGGACGGGTGGGGCGTTCTTCCCGCCGCGCCTACGCCTACTGCACCTTCCAGCGGGGAAAAGAATTGAGCGACGTTGCGCAGAAGCGGCTTACAACGATCAGAGAATTTACGCAATTCGGCTCCGGCTTTAAGATCGCAATGCGCGATCTGGAGATCCGCGGCGCGGGAAACATGCTGGGCGCCCAGCAGCACGGGCATATCGAGGCAGTTGGATACGATCTGTATCTCGAACTGCTTGAAGAGGCTGTAGCAAAGCTGAAGAACGGCGAGAACGCGGCGCCGATCAAAAAGGATTGCCTGATCGATATCCAGATCGACGCGCACATCCCCGAGACCTATATTCAAAGCTACCCGCAGCGCATCGCGATTTATAAGCGCATTGCGGATATCCACAGCGAAGAGGACGCCATGGACGTAACCGACGAGCTGATCGACCGCTACGGCGAACCGCCGAAATCCGCCATGGGGCTGATCAAAGTTGCGCTGCTGAAGAACACCGCCGCGGATAACGATATTTACGAGATCACGCAGCGGGGCAACAGCCTGATTCTTTTCGTGCGGGCCATAGATAAGGAAACGCTGAAGAAGCTCTCCGTTCTGCGCGGCAGAGTTACGGCAAACGCCTCAATAAAACCCTACTATTCCGTGCGCATCATGAACAATGAAACCTCCCTGCAAACGCTGGAGCAGATCGCGAAAGCGCTGGTAACAACAAATAATGATGTAAAGAACCAATAACCATGTATATTCACGAACCCACTTATGATACGGACGAGCTTTTCTCCGCAAATTATCATATCCATACGAATCTCTCCCGCTGCGGCGGAAGGGAAATGACGGTGGATGCCATTGTGCGGGCGGCGGAGGCCGCGGGATTGAAAGAGATCGCCCTTACGGATCACATCCACCCGTATGAAACCTCAAAGCTGCGAAGGAACGCCCGCATTCTGACCCCGCTGCGGGATGCGCAGAAAACAAACATACACATTTATCTCGGCGCGGAGCTCTCCGCCCACGGCGAACACAAATATACGCTGCGGTATTCCGATTTCAGGCCGGAATACAGCCTTTATGCCCACAACCATTACCATATGTTCGGCTGGGAGCAGCCCGAAGACCGGTCCCCCATGAGCTATAAGAACCATTGCAAAGCCGTGCTCCAAAACATGATCAAAACCGGTAAGGCGGATTGCTTCGCGCACCCCTTTATCGACAAATATATTGTGCGGGAATTTGAGGAGGATTACGGTTTTACGCAGGGCTGCATCACCGATCTGTGGACGGATAACGAGCTGGGCGATATTATGACGGCAGCGAAAGAAAAACAGATCGCATGGGAACTGAACACCTCCGCCTTTATACCGTACCGCGATTTTATGCGCAGATACTTCCACATCGGCAAAGAGGTCGGCGTCTGCTTTCTGATCGGCACCGACGCGCACCGGCTGAGCGAAGTGGATCCGAACAAATACAAAAGCTATTTTATCAACAACATTCTTTAAGAAAGGGGCGAGCTTATATGGCCATCATAGATGAAGACGGCTTTGCACGGCTTCTGAAATCGCCGCTGAAAGAACACATCTTCTGTATTTTCGGCGACGACGCGTATCTGAAAGAAGTATACGCCGAACGCCTGCAGAAGGCTGTGATCAAAGACGACGCCCTCTCGTTCTTTAATCTGCACACCTATGAGGACGATACCGCAACCCTGGATGACATTCTGAAGGATGCGGATATTCTGCCGGTGATGACGGATCGCACCTGCCTGATGATCAAGAACTACCCTTTGAACAAGCTGGGGGAAAAGGGACTTAAGGAATTGGAAAAAGATCTGCTTGATACCCCCGAAAGCAGCGTGCTGATCTTTTACTATTCCGCTGTGGATTTCACAAACAATAAGAGAGAATTCCCGGATTGGAACAGCGTGATCGCGATGTTCGCCCGCTGCGGAACGGCGGCGGAGCTTTCGCACCGCACCGAACGCAAGATGATTCAAATGCTGATCAAGGGCGCAGGCGCGCGGGGCACTTCCATCGGCGCGGCGGAGGCGGAATACCTGCTGGGCGTGGTCGGCGACGATCTCGGCAATCTGCTGAATGAATTCAACAAGCTCTGCGCCTATGCGGACGGCGCGCCCGTTACAACGGAAATGATCGATTCCATAGCAACGAAAAGCGTAGAGGCCTCGGTTTTTGATATCAGCGCCATGATCTTTTCAGGCAATGCAGACAGAGCCTTTGCCATTGTTTATGAACTTCTGCGGCAGAAAACGCCGATACAATCCATTATCGGCGCGCTGAACCAATCTTATATGACGATCTACCGCTATAAGGTAATGCGTTCCGCAAACAGATCGCTGCCGGAAATGACGCAGGCCATGGGATACAAGACGGACCAGAGCTATGTTTTCAACAAAGTGGCGGGGTTTGCAAACAAAACCGATATCAACCGGATCCGCCGTTCGCTGGATATACTTATGGAAGCGGATATCGCCTCAAAAAGCTCCAATACTCCGCCCGAAACGCTGCTTACCGGCGTGATTGCGAAGCTGTGCGCCGTTTAAAGGAGAGCCAAAATGTTTCACACGTCAAGAGTGATACTGGTGGAAGGGAAATACGACCAGATCCGTCTTTCCGCGCTCACCGACGCGCTGATCCTTACCACGGAGGGCTTCGGCATATTCAGCAACAAAGAAAAACAAAGGTTCATAAAAAGACTCGCAAAAGAAAAAGGGCTGATCATTATCACCGATTCCGACGCCGCGGGATTTAAGATCCGCAATTTTATAGTGAATATCGCAGGCAACGCGGATATCGTAAACGTGTTTATCCCCGATATTTACGGCAAGGAACGGCGCAAAGAGCAGGCCTCGAAAGAGGGAAAAATCGGAGTGGAAGGCATGCCGACGGCCGCGTTGGAAGAGGCGCTTGCGCGCTCCGGCTTGTTCGGCAGCGACGATACGCGGCAGAACGATCCCGTGACTTTTGCGGATCTTTACGAAGCGGGCCTCAGCGGCGGAGCGAACAGCGCAGATCGAAGGCGGGCGTTTCTAGCGTTCTGCGGGCTTCCCCGTCGGCTTTCCGGCGGCGCTCTTCTGAAGGCGATAAACGCTTTTATGACCAGAGACGATTTTTTACTTCGGCTGAAGGAATTTAACGGTTGACAAGCGCACAAGATAAAAGTAAAATGGGGGAAGGTGAAAAATATGAACAGATCGAAAAGAATTCTGCTCGTTGCCGCGGCCGTTGTACTGCTGGCAGCATTTACAGCGATCGCGATTGCCGTACAAAGACCTGCGGAATCCAACGGAGGTTTCCAGCAGAACGTGACCGACCGGGTGCGCTTTGCCGTGGACCGGACGGACTTCAAGTTTGAACAGTCTGCGGATGCATCGGACGGATATGAATTTACCTTTACGCTTTCGGCGGAAAAAACCGAGGCGGATTTCTACGCGGTGATCCATTCCGTTACCATTTCGGGCGCGGCGTATGAATCGATCCGCTTTCAAACGGTTTCGGATTCGGAAAACCTGCCGCCGGAGGAACTCATACTGCCCGCCGAAAACGGAAAGACAAAAGAAGTACGGTGGGAAGTAACCGTACGTTTGCCCGTAAACGCTGCAGAAGAGAATGATTTTCAGCTGATCATAAACTACACCTCAGGTATCACGCCGGAAACTGCGGACGAGCATTTTCTGGAGATACCGCTGCATATAACAGTTTCATAAAGGCTGCCGCATCCATTCCTGCGGTATCAATACACAGAAGGGAAACAAGGACTGTATCAAATGAGCAAACTCAGATTCTACATGGCTATGACCGCCGCCAAGCTTTCGGCTGTGGCGCTGCGGCTTCTCGGGCGGAACGCCACCTATCTGCCCGGCTTGATCGCATTGAAGAACTGCAAAGATTTCATCGGTTTTCTGCAAAAGCCCGAAACGCTGATCTGCGTTACCGGCACAAACGGCAAAACCACCACCAGCAACCTGCTGAATACCGTGCTGACCCACAACGGATATAAAGTGACGAACAATTCCTTCGGATCCAACGTGCAGGCGGGCGTGGCCGCCGCGCTGCTGCTGAATTCCACCTTTACCGGCAAGCACAAAAACAAGGTAGCCGTGCTGGAGGTGGACGAGCGCAGCAGCCTGCTGGTGTATAAATACATCACCCCCGATTACCTGATCTGCAACAACATCATGCGCGATTCCCTGAAGCGCAACGCCCATACCGAATTTATTTCTTACGTTATCAACACCGCCGTGCCGGCCCAAACAAAGGTGTTCCTCAATGCGGACGACCTGAACTGCGCCGACCTGATGCCCCAGTGCAAAAACCGCACCTATTTCGGCGTGGAGGCGGAGCGCCCCGAAGAACTTCCGAAGGGGCAGATCAGAGACGTGTGCTACTGCCCCGTTTGCGGCGGGCGGTTTGCGCCGGATTACCTGCGCTTTAACCACATCGGCCGCTGGCACTGCACCAAATGCGATAATAAAAGCCCCGACCGGGATTATTGCGTAACCGCCATTGACCGGGTGAACCATACCTTTACCGTAACGGCGGAAAACGGAGAACATACCTTCCGCCTGATCAACGACAACATAGTAAACGTGTATAACTTCTGCGGCGCCATCTCGCTGCTGCGCGCCTTCGGCCTGACGTGGGAGCAGATCTCCTCCGCCTTTGACGCGGGCAAGCTGGTGCAGACCCGTTACGACACGTTGGACGCGGGCAATTTCAAGGTGACCATGATCCTTACCAAAGGGCAGAACCCCATCGCCACCAGCCGCGTGATGAACTACGTTTCAACGTGCGAGGGCGACAACAAGTGCGTTCTGTTCCTTGTGGACGACGTGGAAGATAACATCAACAACTCCGAAAGCACCTGCTGGCTGTACGATTGCGATTATACGCCGATGGCGGATGAAAAGATCGGCAGGCTGATCTTTGCCGGGCCCCGCTGCAAAGACCATTATCTGCGCGCGCTGATGACCGGCATACCGAAAGAAAAAATCGTGCTGCATGAGACCACCGCAGACGCCGCCTCGCTTGTTGATACAGATACGTATCACGATATTTTTATTCTTTACGATAACTACCGGCTGGATGAAGCCGTGGCCATGAAAAAGCAGTTTGCCGCAAGGGGGGAAGTGAAAGCATGATCGAGATCTTATTCGGAGAAGTTTGCAATCTTTACGGCGATTCGCAAAACGAAGTTTATCTGAAACAGACCCTGCCCGCGGCGGAATTTATTGATACGGCCATTACGGACGAGCCCTATTTTGTGAACAACACGCCGCAGATGATTCTGCTGGGAGGCATGAGCGAACACACCCAGCGCAGGGTGATCGAAAAGCTGCTGCCGCTGAAAAGCCGCATAGAGGAACTGATCGCAAGCGGAACGGTTTTTCTTTGCACCGGAAACGCGGGCGAGATCTTTACAAAGCATATCTCTTACGTGACCGAAAACATTGAAACCGACGCCCTCGGCATATTTGACCTTACCGTAAAAACGGACTGGTTCAAACGCTATAACGGCAAGGTGCTGGGCACGGCGGACGGCGTTACGGTAACGGCGTTCCGTTCCTCCTTCAGCTTTATTTACGGCGATAACAGCGATTGTTATTTTCTGAAGGCGGAACGGGGCTGCGGCATCAACCCGGATACAAAGCTGGAGGGCATGCGAAAGAACAACCTGATCTGCACTTCCCTGCTGGGCCCGCTGCTGCCGCTGAACCCGCTGTTTACGGAATACCTGATAAAGCTCGCCGGCTTCGACGCCCCCGCCGCCTTCCGAGACGCGGCGATGGACGCCTATGAACAGCGGCTGAAGGAATTCCGCGATCCGAAAACGGTGTTTTGATCCAGAAGAGCAACATAAAAAGCGAAAGGGCGCCTCTCCGGAAGGAAGGGCGTCTTTTTTGAAGTTTCCGATAATACGTGAGAGGTCGAAAAAACAAAAAAGACCCGCTTTTTGGCAGCGGGCCTGTGAAATAATAACAATCAGTTCTTCTTTTCGAGCAGCTCTTTGATCTCAAGCAGTACGCTGAGCTCGGTATCGGCAGGGGCTTCTTCTGCCGCAGCTTCTTCCTCTTTCTTTCTGAGGGATTCCGCTTTGTTTTTGGCAGCCATGATGGCTTTCATAACCAGGAACAGGCAGAGGGCAATGATCAGGAAATCGATGACGGCCTGAATAAAACCGCCGTAGTTCAGCACAAGGGCCTCTTTTACAACCTCTTCGCCGGCCATTTCGGCTTCACGCAGGGTAACGGAGAGCTTGGAAAGATCCACGCCGCCGGTAAGCAGGCCGATGAGGGGGCTGATGATCATTTCTACCAGAGCGGAAACGATTTTACCGAACGCGCCGCCGATGATCACGCCTACGGCCATGTCGATGATGTTGCCTTTGAAGGCGAACTCTTTAAAATCAGCAAAGAACTTTTTCATTTTTATGTCTCCTTGTTTTTTTTTATATTTTAACTTAACTTTAAGATTTTGTCAATAAAATAAGCAAAAAAGATCATAATATCAAAATCAAACGGATCACGCGACGTAATACAGATTTGTAACTTGAAAAACAGCTTGAAGTTTGTTACAATAATACTATATTAAAAATATCGGAGCATACATTATGAAAATCAAAAAATTCATTGCTCTTTTCCTTGCGGCGGCAATGCTGTTTCCACTTGCCGCATGCAATAAAAGAAACGGATCTCAGTCTCCAACAAGGAGCACGGAAGCATCTACGGAACCGACTGCGGCACCCACAACGGCGGTAAATAACGCGAACGAGGATGAGATACAGCTCGGGCCTTTTACATTTGACGAAGACGAAGCCGAATACCTCGGCAGCTTTGACTCGGAGATATACGAAAAGGTGCGCGCCTATTATCAGGATCAGCGCATTGTTCTGTTTGATCCATACGATACGCAGATCGGCGTTTTATACGCTTACAGCTATGAACCCAATTACGAAGATACGCCCATAGAGCTTATAGGCGAGGACGTGAATTTTGACGGATATACGGATTTTTATCTGCTGTATTCGCAGGCAAATTTCAATTCCTACTATTTTTTCTGGATCTGGAACATGCAGAAACGCACCTTTGAGTATTATCTGCCCCTTTCCAGCGTCCCCTCGCCGGACGTTGACGCGCAGACAAGACGGATCCATTCTTCTGACCGGGTATCGGAAGAGACACTGAGAACCACCGATTACGAGTGGAAAGACGGCGAGATCACACCTGTATCCTTCGGAGAGCAGACCATTGATATCAATAATACAAATCCATCGATCACCGGGCCGGAGGACGTGGATCCGAAAATGGTCATTATCGACGGGCACGTATTATCTTCCGTTTCGCTGAACCTGAACCAGAAAACACAGTCGGATTGGCTCTGCAGGATCGAAAACGAATCCATTCTGCGGATCGCCTCAAACATAAAAGACATCTTTACCAACACGCGGAAGTTTGTTTTCCGCGGGTATTACCCCGGCACAACCACCGTGATCCTTCGTTATGCAAAAAACTGGAACGATCCTTACGTGGTACAAAAAATTCTGAACGTGACCGTTAATGCGGATTACACGCTCAGAATCGTTGCAACACAATAATAATATTACTCGCTGAGTTCCAGCCACTCTGTTTCAAGGGCTGCGTTCTCATCCTCCAATACCTGCAGCTGTGCGGTCAGCTTCAGAAGCAATTCATAATCACTCGCTGTTTCCGGCGCGCTGAGCTGCTCGGAAACGGCGTTTTTTTCTGCCTCGATCTCGCTGAGGCGGGCTTCGATACGCGCAACGCGGGAAAGGCGCTTCCGCTCGGTGCGCTCCTGCTCCTTGCGCAAAAGATAGGCGTTCAGCTTTTTTTCCGCAGGCGCGTCGGTGGACGCGTTCTGCCCGGTGCGCAGAAATTCCGCGTATGTATCGTAGTTGCCGTCCAGCGTTTTAACGGCGGTACCGCTGAAATACAGTATTTTATTGGCAAGGCGATTCACAAAATAGCGGTCGTGGGATACGCAGAGAAGCGTTCCTTCATATTCCGCAAGCGCCTCTTCAAGAACCTCGCGGGAGGACGCGTCAAGATGGTTTGTGGGCTCGTCCATGATAAGGAAATTCGGTTTGCGAAGGATCAGCTTCAGCAGAGCCACCCGCGCCCGCTCGCCGCCGGAAAGCGAACGCATATTCTTTTCGATATCCTCGCCGCGGAAGTTGAACGCGCCCAATAAAGAGCGGCACTCCGGAACGGTAAGCCGCGGGAAAGACCCGTAAATCTCCTCAAGAACCGTTCGATCCTGCATCAGCGACCGCTGTGTCTGCTCAAAGTACCCCACCTGCACATTATGCCCGAAATAAGCGATGCCGGCGTCTTTCGGCACAGAATTCATCAGCAGCCCCAACAGCGTGGATTTTCCGCACCCGTTGGGACCGAGCAAAAAGACCCGATCGCCCCGAAAGATCCGCAAATCGACGTCCCGGAACAGAACCTTTCCGCTGTACCCTTTGGAAAGGCCCTCCGCAATCAGAACCTCGTCGCCGGACCGAAGCACCTCTCCGAAACGAAGTTTCAGCTCTCTTTCTTTCGGCGGAAGTTCCGGAAGCGTTGCGCGGATACGTTCGATCTGCTTTTGTTTGCTTGCGATCGTAATGTAATTTCGCTCCTGATTAAACTGTTTTTGCTGCTCGATCATCTTCTCTATGCGTTTGATTTCAAGCATGCCTTTTTCATATTCACGCCGGTCGGTTTCAAGACGCAGCGCTTTCGTCTTCATGTAAGCGGAATAGGAACCCTTCCCTGCATAAAGCTTATTCGCCGACAGTTCAAATGTGCGGGACGTTACGCGATCCAGAAAATACCGGTCGTGAGAGATCACAAGCAGCGCGCCGCCGTACTTCTGAAGAAAATCCTCAAGCCATTAAAGGCTGACCATATCAAGATGGTTTGTGGGCTCGTCCAGCAGCATCAGCTCCGGCTCGCTGAGCAGTAATTTACCCAGACTCAGCTTTGTACGCTGCCCGCCGGAAAGCGCGGAAACCTGCAGATTTTCTTCTTCTTTTGTAAAACCAAGCCCTGCCAGCGCAGCATGCGCGCGCGAAACGTAAGTAAGCCCGCCGCCGGAAACGTAGGCTTCATTCAGAAGCTGCTGCCGTTCAAGGTATTCCGGTACTTTTCCGTCGGTAAGCTCCACTTTCCGGTGTACGTCTTCCAGCTCTGCTTCCATCGCCATCAAAGGAGAAAAAACGGAAAGTAGCTCTTCGTATACCGTTTTTTCACTGCCGGCGCAGGCATGCTGCTCCACGTGACCAAGGCGAAGCCCCGAAGGCAGAATGATATTGCCTTCGGTTGGTTCCAGCGCGCCGGTAATCAGCCCGAACAGCGTTGTTTTTCCGCTGCCGTTGGCGCCGATCAGACCGACTTTATCGCCTTTTTCGATATTGAAGGTAGCACCGTGAAAGATCTCACGGTCGGCAAACGCCATAGATACGTTCTGAAAATTCAACAGGGACATTTTTTATGTTCTCGTTTCCAAAATCTCAAGTTTACCGTTAAGGGTATATTCGCCTTTACCGGCGGGAATAAACACGCTGCTTCCTTTTTTCAGCGAAAGACGCTGCTCGCCGCAGATAAGCTCCCCTTCACCGGAAAGCACAAGAAGCGAAACAAAGGATTCCGCCGACGCCGCATCGGTAAATGTACCGTCAACGCACAAGCGCGTCATTGAGAAATACGCGCAGCCGGTAAGATATGTTTTTTGACCGCCGTTTGAATCAAGCGGCTCCCCTTTCGGAGAAAAATCGGCGGCGGGCACCGACAGATCCACAACGTCCGTGGCCTTTTTGATATGCAGCTCACGGGGCTTGCCGTCTTTGCCGGGGCGGTCATAATCATATACGCGATACGTGGTATTTGAGCTCTGCTGCACTTCCGCCAAAAAGATTCCCGCGCCGATGGCATGCAGCATCCCCGAAGGAATAAACACTACGTCGCCCTTCTTCACCTTCACAAAATTAAGAACGGTTTCTACTTCTTTATTCTGAATGCTCTCGGAAAAGGCTTCCCTTGTGATCTCACGATTCACGCCGTAAACAAGCTCTGCGTCCGGCGCCGCATCAAGAATGTACCACGCTTCCGTTTTTCCGTTCTCGTTTTCTACGCGCCTTGCGTATTCATCCCCGGGATGTACCTGAACAGAAAGTTTCTGTTTTGCGTCGATCAGCTTGATAAGGATCGGAAAATCCTGTTTATCGGCGTTATTCAGCCCCAACACGGCTTTGCCCTCGGCAGCA
>CAMOVW010000025.1 GCA_946627725.1 uncultured Clostridia bacterium | reverse complement strand
GGCGGATATTTTATCAGTCTTGACGTAAACGTCGGGTCTGCCAAATACGTCGGCAAGCTCTGCAAAGATTGCGGCCTTGTTCTCACCGGCGTCGGCGCCACGTATCCTTACGGGGTCGATCCGAACGACGCAAATATCCGTATCGCTCCCAGCTGCCCCAGCGTATCGGAGCTTGATACCGCTGCAAAGATCCTTTGCGCGGCTGTAAAGATCGCGGCATGCGAATCGCTGCTCGGTATCGCGCATTAAAGAAGGTGACGGTATGTTTCGTATCGGGCACGGTTACGATGTGCATCGCTTTGCCGCAGGCAGAGAGCTGATCCTCGGCGGGGTGAAAATAGAATATGAATCGGGGCTTCTCGGGCATTCTGACGCTGACGTGCTTCTTCATGCCGTGTGCGACGCGCTTCTGGGAAGTCTGGCGCTGGGGGATATCGGTAAACACTTTCCCGATACCGACCCTGCCTACAAAAATGCGAACAGCCTGGAACTGCTGAAGAAATGTTTCAGCCTGATTGCAGAAAAAGGGTATAGAATCGGCAATATCGACGCAACTGTCATTGCCCAGAAACCGAAGCTGGCGCCGTATATTGTACAGATGCGGCAGAATATCGCCGCAGCGTGCGATACTTCCGCAGATAACGTAAGCGTGAAGGCGACTACGGAAGAAGGTCTTGGCTTTACCGGCGCGTTGGAAGGCGTCCGCGCGCACGCGGTGGTTCTGATCGAAAAGGAATAATACATAAACGGTGGTGTAAATCGATGTTTGCAGAAGCAATCCAAACTTTTTTCCTCAGACTCAAAGACGTATTTGTTAATTTCCATTTTATTCCGGATATCCTTGATATCCTTTTGGTTACGTTGCTTGTATATGCGGTGATCGTACAGCTCAGAAAAACCCAGTCGATCCAGGTGATCAAGGGAATCATTTTTGTGGCGATCGTTTACGGGCTCGTTTCCATTCTCAACATGTCGGCAAGTACGTATATTTTCAATCGCCTGCTCAGCGATATTATTTTGATCGTTGTAATCCTTTTTTCGGGCGAGATCCGTCAGGCTCTGGAGCATATGGGCGCCAGAAGTTTCGGAAAAAGCCTGCCATTTTTGAACCGTAAAAACGAAGAGGACGAACTCGACGCCATCAATGCGGTCTGCCGTGCCTGCGGCGCTATGAGCCGTAATAAGGTCGGTTCCCTTATTCTGTTTCAACGGCGCACTTTGCTCGGCGACCTCACAAAGCAGGCCGTAATGATCGACAGCGAAACGAGCTTTGAAATGCTTTGCAGCATTTTCTATCCCAAGGCTCCGCTGCACGACGGAGCTGTGATCATCCGCAACGGCAGAATCCTTGCTGCGCGTTGTGTTGTTCCGATGAAAAACGACCGTGTGATCAACGAAAACGTGGGAACCCGTCATCGCGCGGCGTTGGAAGCCAGCCTGAATTCCGATTGCGTTGCCGTGGTTACCAGCGAAGAGACCGGTATCATTTCCATTGCGGTAGAGGGCAATCTTCGGCGCGGTATTACCGACAGCGAGCTCAGGGAGCTGCTTGGTCAGTATCTTCTGCCGGCTGCAGATGAAAAGCGTGTAAAAAGAAAGAAGAAAAAAAACGACGCGGAAGACGCGCAGGCTGCCGTAAACGAAAAGGAGGCGAAAACCGATGGCGCAGACGAATAATACGCAAAAAACCAAAAAAACGTTATCTCATTTGTTTGATAACAACTGGTTCGTTTTGGCGTTTTCACTTGTGATCGCCGTGATTCTCTGGTGCGGTGTGAGTATGTTCCAGACCACCGAGGTGGAAAAGGAGTTTACGAACGTAAAGGTACTGCTGAATTATGAAGGTTCGCTTCCCGATAACAATAATATGCGGATTTTCGGAGATTCCGATATATACGTCGACGTAACCGTAAAAGGGAAAAGCTACCTTGTAAACGGTGATAATTTTGTCGAAAACATCAACGCCTCTGTTTCATTCTCTTCCGTTACGGCTCCGGGTACCTATTCTCTTCCGATTTCCGTGTCGGTGTCCAATCCGGATGTTGAAATTGTAAAGTATTCCAAAAGTTCCGTATCTCTGTATATAGACGAATACGCCGAAAAAGCGTTTACCATTACCGATGAGATCCGCGAAGGAGAAAACTATTCTCTTCCCGAGGGATACACCCGCGAGAATCCGCGCCTCAGTCTGAACAGCGTTACTTTGCAGGGACCTGCCCTTGAGGTCAATAAAATCTCAGAGGTAAAGGCTGTTGTCGAAGTAAATAAAGAACTTACTTCCACGGAAGTGTTTACCGCCGAACTGGTTTATGTTGGTACCAGTGAAAACACCAAGTTCGATAACGTAACGGTGAAAGACGCCGAGCCTGTTCATGTAACCATTCCGATCAGCTATACGGCGCAGTATAAACCGGTGGTTACCTTTACAAATATACCGAAGGATTACCGTGAGAGCGGAATCTCTTACACCGTATCTCCGGCAAGCGTCAGTGTGACGGTAGCTACCGGCGAAAACAATTCGGCTGCAGATTCGGGTGAGATCTCCATCGGTACCATCGATTTTTCACAAATCAATAATGAGAGAAACTATTTCCGTTTTGACGCTTCAGAGCTTGATTATACTTTTAACGAGGGTACAAAACAGTTTACCGTTACCATCGATATGTCCTCCATGAGCAAACGCTGGCTTGAGGTGGACGTTTCTACCGAAGGCGTCACACTGCCTTCCAATGCTAAATTGCTCAGTTCTACCGTGGAATCCGTACAGGTCGTGGGTCCCTCCGGTTCGGTGGATTGGATGGAGAACAGCGATGCATATGCCGTACCGCAGCTGGAAGGAATCGAACTGAAAAGCGGTGTGAATGAAGTCCCTGCAAAAATCGTGCTTCGCACGCTTACCGATAGCTGGGTAAGAGGTGAATATACCGTATTGATTCAGGTAGACTGATCGAAAGAGGAACATACATGAAAGCGATTCGCAAAACCGTAATTACAATAATGTTATTTGCGCTGGTTGCGCTTTTATGCAGTTCCTGTTCTTTTATCGATTTTTTTTCCACCGATTCACTGATCCGCCCGCCGAAACTTACGGGTGAAAACGCTTTGATACAGCAGGCTTTTGAAAAGGCCGTGGGCAAGGATGTTATGCTGATCAGCCCTATGGCGGGCGAATTCCGATCCGCGTTTGTACAGTATGATATCAATCGGGACGGAAGAGAAGAAACCCTGGTTCTTTATTCAAAAACGGAATCTCCCAACGAAGCGCATCTCCATCTGCTTCGTTTTGACGGAGAAGATTGGTATTCCGCCGGCGATATGACGGGCAACGGTAGCGATGTGTACTCCGTTGCGTTTCATGAGCTGGATGGTGATTCGGATTTTGAGATTGCCGTCAGCTGGACCGTATCGGATTCCAAACGGAATAAAACGCTTTCTCTGTATAAACTCTCCGCTTCTGAAGAGGGGGAACGGATCGACCAGCTATCCGTTATTCAGATTTATGATTACATGGTGGGGGATTTTGATTTTGACGGGCGGCAGGAACTGTTGTATCTTATGGATAACAGCGCCGATACGGAACAGCCCTTTAAGGCCAGCATGATCAAGATGGATCCAGCCGCCGGCGCGTTCACTTTTGTTTGTGAATTGCAGCTTTCTCTTACCGTAAATGTTCCGGTCAAGATGAGCTTTGATATCCGCGACGGTCATTATCGCCTGTATATTGATTGCCAGAATTACGACGGATCGTATATGACGGAAGTTTTATGGTTCGATACCGCCGAGCTTGTTCTGAAAAGACTTCAGGATGAAGAGGGAAAGGCGATTTCCGATCTCACAAGCAGAGGCGCTCCGGCGTTTTCTGAAGATGTGAACAACGATCGCATCATAGAGTTTCCCGTGCAGAAGTTTTACGAAAATTCTGTTGTGTATACAAAAGACACGGACGGCGAAGCGCCGATGCCTGTAATCACGTTTGCGCGCTGCGAAGGGAATACGATCAAATATCTGAACAGAACCTATTTCTATGCCACGGAAGGGGAATTCCGTTTCCGTATGGATAGTTTTGCCGAGCGATATACGGCAGCGTACGATACTGCGGAAAAAGAACTGCGCTTCTATCAGCCGGATGCGCCTGAATTACCGGTGTTTACCGTACGATATGTGTCTGAGGAGCCGCAAACGGAGGAAGTATTAATCCGGATCTCAAAATCTGCGTCAGTCTCTTTCGGGCTTACAGAGGAACAGATTCGGCGATTTATTGATATTTTATAAGAAAGAGAGGTGCGTTTACAGTGAAGAGGATCCTTGTTGCAGAGGATGAAAAGTCGATCCGTGAATTTATAGTGATCAATTTAAAACGGAACGGCTTTGAGGTGCTTGAAGCCGAAAACGGCGAAGAAGCTCTCCGTTATTACGACGAATACGGCGGTAATATCGATATCGCTCTGCTCGATATCATGATGCCTCTTGTGGACGGACTTGAAGTCTGCAAGCAATTTCGTAAAAAGAACAGCACCATCGGAATCATCATCCTTACGGCAAAAACCCAGGAGATGGATAAAGTGACCGGCCTTCTGGTCGGCGCCGACGATTATGTTACAAAACCGTTTTCCCCGTCTGAACTGATGGCGCGGGTAGACGCGATCTACAGAAGAGTTACACTGAATAAAGAGTTTGCGGAAAAGAGCAAAGAAAAGGGCAATGTGATCGAGCTTGGCGATTTTACACTGAATCTGCGCAGCCGAAGCCTTACAAAGCGCGGAAAGCAGATCGAACTCACGCAGGTGGAATTCCAGATCATAGAATACTTTTTCAATCATCCGTCCGTAGCGCTTGAGCGTACCGAGCTGCTCAACCACGTATGGGGCAGCATGTATTGCGGAGATGAAAAGGTAGTGGATGTGAACATCCGGCGGCTGCGTATGAAACTGGAAGACGATCCCTCTTCTCCCAAGCATCTCACTACGATCTGGGGCGTAGGATATAAGTGGCTGGTTTAAGCGCAGAGGTGATCATATGCTGAAAAGCGGCATAACCAAGCGTTGGATCCTTACAACGCTGTTGGTGATCACCGTGATCCTGCTCGGGATCGCAGTGGTGATTACACTGTCCGTAAGAAATTACTATTATAAAACCGTGGAGCAAAAGCTGCAGTCCATGGGGCAAAGCAGCGCGGTAGCGGAGTATTTCAACGGATTCATAGACGTTTCAAACGATACTTTCGCCGCGCGCGCTATAGAATACGCGCACCACTTTTCAGAGATCAATTCCGCCTGGCTTTGGGTTTACAATAAAGATGGCGACGTTGTAGTCACTTCTACCGGATTTGAAGCCGAACACGCCGATGACGACGATTACATCGCGGCGATGAATTCCCCTTCCGGCAGAGGACTCGGACGCGGTTATCTGGATTCCGGTGAAAAATACATGGCGCTTACCGTCCTTTTGCCGAAAACAGGCGACAGCAGCAACGGCGCGGTCCGCTATCTGATCTCTCTGCAGGACGTGGACAGGAAGGTGATCGATCTCGGTCTGGTTGTGTTTATGATCGTATCCCTTGCCATCGTGCTCGTTATCATTTCGGGTTTGTTCTTTATCCGTTCCATCCTTGTTCCGGTGAAAAAGATCAATGCCGCTACGCGCCGCATCGCCGCAGGGGACTATTCCGAAAAAGTGGACGTGCAGCACCGGTACGACGAGATCTCGGAGCTTTCCGATTCCATAAACTATATGACCGAGCAGATCTCTAGAACGGAGACAATGAAAAACGACTTTATCTCTACGGTATCTCATGAGTTGCGTACGCCGCTCACCGCGATCAAAGGATGGACCGAAACGCTGATCACGGTTAACGAGAGTGAGGATGAAACCCTTTCGCAGGGCTTGAAAGTCATTTTGTTTGAATCCGAACGGCTGTATTCTCTTGTGGAAGATCTACTCGATTTCTCCCGTATCGAAAACGGCAATATCCGTTTAAGAATACAAAAAATCGATATTCTGGCTGAATTGGACGAGGCCGTATATGTATTGCGCGACCGCGCAAACCGTGAAGGGATCGATATCTATTACAGTACCCCCGACGTGCCCGCGCCGGCCAGCGCCGATCCCGACCGGATCAAACAGGTGTTTGTAAACATTATCGATAACGCTATAAAATACACGCCCGAGGGCGGTAAGATCTCTATTGTGGCGTCCATCTCCGCAAATGCAATCATTATTACGGTTTCAGATACCGGCTGCGGTATCTCTGAAGAAGATCTGCCGCATGTAAAAGAAAAGTTTTATAAAGCGAACCTGTCGGTCAAAGGATCCGGTATCGGTCTTGCGGTATGCAACGAGATCGTTGCGATGCACAACGGCAAACTGGATATTCGCAGTAAACTGGGGGAGGGCACCACCGTGGAAGTTTCATTCCCGCTCTCCGCAGTCGCTTCAACAGGAGGAAAAGAATCATAATGGCAAAAAATAAAGCATGTGCAGCCAACGCCAGCGTCGGCGGGCAGGCCTTGATCGAGGGCGTTATGATGAACAGCCCCAAAGGCAGCGCAATGGCGGTTCGCCATACAAACGGCACTATCATTACCGAAAAAGTAGATTTCAAGCATATCAAAGATAAAGTAAAGTTCCTTGGTTTTCCTTTTATCCGCGGCGTGGTAAACTATATCGAAACCATGAAGTTCGGTTATAAATGCCTTATGCGTTCGGCGGATCTTTCGGGGCAGATGGATGTGGATGAAGATCCCGAAAATATGTCGAAAATGGATCGTTGGCTTACCGATCATATGGGGCCGAAGGTTATGGCTGCAATCACCGGTATTGTTTCTGTGATCGCCGTTGCTTTGGGTGTGTTTTTGTTCGTGTGGCTGCCTACGTGGTTGGTGGATATTGTGGATGAGCATTTTTTCGCTTCAAAACTGCTCAATTTCCATCCGCTGCTGGAAGGCGTCATTCGTACGATCATCATTATATTTTATATGTTTATCGTGTCGCGGCTCAAAGATATTCACCGTGTTTTCATGTATCACGGCGCAGAGCACAAAACCATCTTCTGCTATGAAAAAGGGCTGGATCTTACCGTTGAAAACGTACGCGGCTGCAAACGGTTCCATCCCCGCTGCGGTACAAGCTTCATATTTATTATACTTATTATCAATATTATTGTGTCTTCGGTAATCTCTCTGATATTCCCGGTGCTGCAGGATCATTCCATGCGTTTGCTTTGGGTCGCTGTGAAGATCCTTGTGATTCTGCCTGTTGTTACCGGTATCAGTTACGAGATGCTCAAATATGCCGGCCGTCACAATAATATTGTAACCAAGATCTTTTCCGCCCCCGGGCTCTGGATGCAGCGCATCACAACGGCGGAGCCTACCGATGATATCATTGAAGTAGGCATCGCTTCTCTGAAAGCTTCACTCGGGCTTATCCCTGCCGACGACCCTGCCGAAACGGAGACGCCGGAAGAAAAAACCGGTACAGACAACGAATGAAGACGTTCAGACAGCTTCTTTCCGAAACGGAATCGGCGCTTGATTTCGCTAAGATCGATAACGCATCTTTTGAGGCGCTGCAGTTGCTTTTGTACTCCTGCGGAATGGACCGCACGGAATATCTGCTTTACAGAGACCGTCCCGCGCAGCCTGAAAACATTGATACGCTTTCCGTTCTTGTTCGGCGGCGGATCGAAGGAGAGCCGCTGCAGTATTTGCTGCAAAGTCAGGATTTTTTGGAAAACACTTTCACTGTCGGTCCGGGCGTTCTGATCCCCCGGCCGGAAACGGAAGAGCTTACGCTTCGCTGTATCGAGAAGATAAGAAAAAAACATTATCACACGGTATTTGACTTGTGCGCGGGCAGCGGATGTATCGGTCTCAGTATCGCGCGCGTTTGTCCGGATACAGAGGTATACCTTTTTGAAAAATATGACGGTGCGCTGAAGTACCTCCGTCTTAATATCCCCGCACAGGCCACGGAACGTGTTTATATTATCGCTGCGGATATCCTTCACCCGCCCGCAGATCTCCCGCAGCCGGATCTGATCGTTTCCAATCCGCCGTATATACCTACCGCCGAAATCCCCTCTCTGCAAAAAGAGGTGCAGCGTGAACCCGTAACAGCGCTGGACGGCGGAACCGACGGGCTCTTGTTTTACAGAGCAATAGCGCGGAATTGGCTCCCTTTGCTGAAGGACGATGGTTTTGCCGCGTTTGAGTGTGGTGAAGAACAATCTGACGCCCTTCAGAATCTGTTTTGTTCCTTCGGCGCCGTTTCCGCAGTGCAGGACGCCTACGGTGTAAACCGGTTTATTATAATTGAAAAATAGTTCAGGAGGTAATTATGCTTTCTTCATTGATACAAGCGATCGCGTCCGGCGAAAACGTCGGATTGTCGTTGATCGTAGAGATTTGTGCCCTTGTATTTATTGCGGTATGCTGCTTCCCGATCCATGAGAGCGCGCACGCCTGGATGGCGGAGCGCCTCGGCGATTCAACCGGCCGTCTCAGCGGCAGAATTACGCTTAACCCTATGGCGCATCTTGATGTGATCGGTACCGTAATGATGCTTCTCTTTGGGTTTGGCTATGCAAAACCTGTTCCTGTGAATATCAGAAATTTCCCACCCAAGAAGAGAAAAGTGTATTTCGGTTTGGTAGCGATCGCGGGGCCGATCTCCAATTTGCTTCTTGCTATTGTGTTTTCTCTGCTCTATTGGGTATTTCGCGTTATCATGTACAGAACCGGCAGCGACAGCAATGCGCTTCTTGCCGCTACCTTCTTTTTCAGTAACGCAAGCTATATCAATGTGGCGCTTGCTGTTTTCAATCTGATTCCGGTTCCGCCTTTGGATGGTTCTCGCGTTCTTACTGCCGTGCTGCCTGATCATATCTATTATAAAATTATGCAGTATGAACGGTATATGATGTATGGTCTTTTTGCCGTGATCTTTTTGTTTAACCGTATCGGTTTTTCACCAATCTCAATTGCCGCAACTTTTATTTCAGGGTTGATCAACGCCCTTACAGGTTTGCCGTTTACCGCATTATTAAGTTGAGAAAAGAGTTTCTGTTTTGGCTGAACTGAATTACAAATTGGATGTGTTTGAAGGTCCGATGGATCTTCTGCTCTATCTGATCACAAAGCACAAACTGAATATATATGATATCCCGATCTTTACGCTGGTGGAGCAATACACGGCTTACATCCGCGAGATGCAGGCGCTGGATCTCGACGTGGCCAGCGAATTTCTTGAAATGGCAGCAAGGCTGATCCATATCAAGAGTTTATCTCTTTTGCCCGTGCATGAAGAAGGGGAGCAGCTGCGCCGTGAGCTCAGCGGCGAGCTGATCGAATACGCCGCATGTAAAAAGGCGGCGGAGGCCCTTTCAATGCAGACCGCCGGCTTCAATATCCAGACCCGCGCGCCGGAAAAGATCGAGGCGGATCTCACCTATACCCGGGTGCACGATCCCATTGAACTGCTCAACGCTTATATGCGCGTTATGGGTAAAAAGCTAAGGATGCTGCCGCCGAAATTTGACGTGTTCCGTCCGCTGGTGCAGAAGAAGATCGTTTCTGTGTCCGAAAAAATCAAGAACGTGGTAGCCTTGTTGTCCGGCGGCAGAAAGATGAAGTTCCGCGAATTGGTGCGCACCGCCACCAGCCGGTCCGATCTTGTGGCGGTATTTTTAGCGGTGTTGGAGCTGGCAAAAACCGGAAATATCAGTGTAGACGGCGCAAAGGACGATTTTACGATGGATCTGATCTCGGTGCCGGAGGGAGAGCTTGATTTTGACTGAGGATACAATGAATTTTAAGGGGACGATAGAGGCGATCGTTTTCGCTTCCGGCGAACCGATGGAGCGCGTGCGGCTGATGGAGGCCGTAAACTGTACGCCGGAACGCCTTGACGCCGTTCTGAATGAGATCAAAAACGAATACGACGATCGCGGCAGCGCCATTCAGTTGTTATTGCTTGGGCCAACGGTTCAGTTTGCCACGCGGCCGCAGTATTCCGAGGCCATCCGCAATGTGCTGGATCTTAAGCGCAATCAGCCGTTGTCTTCCGCCGCCTTTGAGGTGTTGGCCATCATCGCCTATAATCAGCCTGTTACAAAAGCGTTTGTTGAGCAGATCCGCGGGGTTGATTGCGGCGGCGTGATCAATACCCTGTGCCAGCGGGGATTGGTTGAGGAGTGCGGCAGGCTCGATCTGCCGGGGCGGCCCCTGATCTATTGTACTACGTCGGCGTTTTTGAGATGTTTTTGTATGTCAACGCTTGCGGAACTGCCTGAGGTTTCCGATACGCAGACCGCCGCACAGGTACTGGAATCGCTTCAGCCGAACGATTCCTCTCAAATCACAGGGCAGATGTCTATTTTATAAGGAGGACTGCTGCAATGATCGTGCTGAAAATCATCGGATGGGTATTGCTGGGGTTGTTGGGACTACTGCTGGCGCTGATCCTTTTCGCCTTGTGCGTTAAGGTTCGCTTCCGCATCGAGTATTCTTCCGAAAACACCTCTGTCCTTCTGAAGTGGCTGTTCCTTAAAATACCGATCTACCCCGGAAAACCGAAGGAAAAGAAGCCGAAAGAAGAAAAACCGCCGGAAGAGAAACCCCAGGAAGAGGAAAAAGAAGAGAAAGAAAAGAAGCCGAAGCAGGGCGGCGGCTTCCTTCAAACGCTTTACGACGCGGAAGGCGTCGACGGCCTTCTTGCGATCCTGCAAAAGGTGCTTTCCTACACAAAAAGATTCTTCGGCGGCGCATATCGCGGATTTGTTGTGGATGAACTTTATCTGGACGTCCGCTGCACAAAAGAGGACGCCGCCGCAACGGCGATCTATTACGGCGAGGTTTGCGCGGTTCTGTTCCCTCTGCTGGGGAATCTCGCTTCCAAGTGTAAGCTGAAAAAGTACGATTTTAATATTTATCCCGATTTTATCGCCCGTTTCAGCGACGCTTCCTTTGTAACGTCGTTCCATATTACCCCAATGTATTATATCGGTATCACCACGGCGTACGTATGCCGCTTGCTGTTTGGTGTGCTGATCGGTATGCTCGTTAAAATTTCCGGCGCAAATAAAGAAAAGAAGAGCAGCCGGAATGAAAATAAAAATACAAAAGAAAAGAGTGAAGGTTAAATGAAAGAACAATCTGCATCCGGTATCCTTTCCACAACCATCGAAAAGGTACGTCAGCTGGTTGACGTGAGCACCATTGTAGGCGAGCCCATCCGTCTCTCCGAAGAGATCACAGTGATCCCTGTTTCCAAGGTGACCTACGGCTTCGCGTCCGGCGGGTCCGATTTCCCCTCCAAATCCAACGCCGAGTTGTTCGGCGGGGGCGGCGGCGCCGGTATCACCATCAATCCCGTAGCGTTTCTTGTGCTGAAAAACGGTGAAGTAACGCTGAAACATATCACTGCGAATGATAACGCTGCCGAGCGCATCGTGAATATGATCCCCGATGTGATCGATAAAGTGGGCGAGATCACCGGCAAAGCGCAGTCCGGCAAAAAGAACGCGGAATGATCCCGGTAGGGCATATGCGGCATTGTCGCTTTGCATATGCCGGTATACAGCGTTATGAATGAAAAAATAAGACTGCAAAAATTTTTGGCTGAGGCAGGCGTCGCCTCCCGCAGAAAAGCGGAAGAACTGATCGCTGCGGGAAAAGTGCGCGTAAACGGCGCAGTGGCCGAGCTCGGCGCAAAAGTGGATCCCGTGCACGATACGGTAACCGTGGGCGCAAAGAAAATCCGGCGCGGAACAAAGCTGGTTTATTACATGCTGAACAAGCCCCGCGGCTATGTTACAACCATGAGCGATGAAAAGGACCGCAAGTGCGTTGCGGAGTTCTTTCAGAACGAGGACGTTCGCGTTTATCCCGTAGGGCGTCTGGATCGTGATTCCGAAGGGCTTCTGCTGTTTACAAACGACGGTGAATTTGCAAACGCCATGATGCACCCTTCGCATCATATACGTAAGGTTTACCGTGTCAGCGTCCGCCCGGCGATCACGGATGCGCAGATCACTGTGCTTACGTCGCAATTGATGATCGACGGCCGTTTGACAATGCCGGCAGAGGTGCGCGTGATCGGCAAAGAATCCGAAAAGAGTATTCTTGAAATCGTTTTGTTTGAGGGGCGCAACCGGCAGATCCGCAGGCTCTGTGAAGAGGCAGGGCTTGAAACAATACGGCTGAAGCGTCTCTCCCTGGGGCAGCTCAGTCTCGGCAGGCTTAAGCCCGGCGAATATCGGGAGCTCACCCCGCAGGAAGTGGCGCTGCTGAAAAGAGAATCCGGCAGTTATTAAACCATAGAAGGACTTGTATTGAAATGATAAAGAGTATGACCGGTTACGGCCGCGCCGTGGGAACCGCCGACGGTATGACCGTAACCGTAGAAATCAAAAGTGTAAATCATCGCTTCTTTGAATTCAGCGCCCGCGTTTCCAGAGGGTACTCGTTTCTGGAAGAAAAGCTGAAGGCTTTTGTACAGCAGCAGGTATCCCGCGGCAAGGTGGATTGCTATGTGCAGATCGAAAATGAGGAGACGCAGGATGGCGTCGTCAGCATCAACGAATCTCTCGCCGCAGGATATTACGCCGCCATACAGCAGCTGTGTGAAACCTATCATCTGAAATCCTCCGATAATGTGGAGCTTCTTGCCTCTCATACGGATATCTTCAACGTAAAAAAACCGCCGGCAGACGAAGAAAAGATCTGGCTTGCCGTTCGGGGCGTGGCGCAGGAGGCGCTTGATTCCTTTATTGCCATGCGCTGCAAAGAGGGTGAAAAGCTGAAATCGGACGTGCTCTCCCGCGCGCAGGCAATTCTTGCGGACGTTTCGTTTATCGAATCGCGGTCTCCTGAAACCGTTGCCGAATATAATGAAAAGCTGAAGGCGCGTTTGAAGGAACTGCTGGGCGACGTCTCTGTAGATGAGCAGCGGCTGCTCACGGAAGCTGCCATTTTTGCGGATAAAATCGCGGTGGCGGAGGAAACGGTTCGGCTCAGAAGCCATATCGATCAGCTTCACGCGTTCTTTGAAGCGGCGGAACCCATTGGCAGAAAACTTGATTTCCTTGTGCAGGAGATCAACCGAGAGGCCAATACCATCGGTTCAAAGGCTTCGGATATCGATATCGCCAAAAAGGTGATCAATATCAAATCCGAAGTTGAAAAGATCAGAGAGCAGATCCAAAACATCGAATGATCGAAAAGGGGAGCGCGTATGAAACTGTTGAACGTTGGATTCGGCAATCTTGTAAATGCCGAGCGTATCGTGTGTATCGTCAGCCCGGAATCCGCGCCCATCAAGCGCATCATGCAGCAGGCAAAAGAATCCGGCAAGCTGATCGACGTTACACAGGGTAGAAAAACGGCGTCGGTCATCTTTACCGACAGCGAACACGTGATCCTGTCTTATCTGAAAGCGGAACGGCTTTCTCAGCGTTTTTCCGATCCGCAGGAAGGCGCATCATAATGAACGGAGATGTAGTTTATTGAAGAATCAGCGAAATCTGTTTGTGATTTCCGGCCCGTCCGGTTCCGGTAAAAATACGGTATACGACGGCGTCCGCGCACGGATCCCGGAGATCGCGCAAACCGTATCCGCAACCACGAGAGCGATTCGTGACGGCGAAATCGACGGCGTTGACTATTATTTTATGTCCGTTGAAGAATTTCAGCGTAAAATAAAAGAAGATGCATTTATCGAGTACGTCAATTACGGGCATAATTATTACGGAACCCTGAAAAGCGAGATCACGCGTCTTACCGAAATGGGAAAGATCATCGTACTGATCATAGAGGTCAACGGCGCGCTTCGTTTTAAAGAGCTGTATCCCGATGCCGAAACCATATTCATTATTCCGCCTTCTGTGGAGGAGCTCCGCCACAGAATCGTAGGCCGAGGGCAGAACACCGCAGAAGAAACGGAAAATCGCTTGCAAATCGCCATCGATGAGATGGAAAATATGGATAAATACGATCACTGTGTGATCAATGACGATCTCAATCAGTGTATCGAAGAAGTATATCATATTATCAAAGGAGACGATCAGAATGATCAATATTGATTTGAAACCCATGCTTAAGGGCGGCATCAGCCGGTATTCTCTGTGCGTTGCTGTTGCAAAGCGTTCCAGAGAGATCAACGACGAGGCCGTTGAAAGAAGAGAAAGAGACAAAGAACTGTTGGAAGAAAAGCCCGTCAGCCTTGCAGTTGAGGATATCCGCAGCGGCAGATATGTGATTACGGAAAGCGAAGATATCAAGAATTACTGAGGTGATCCGCTTTGCAGATTCAGCAGATCGCAAAAATCGGGGTTGAAAACTGTGCATACAGCTTTGACGAGCTGTTTTCCTTCCTGATTCCTTCAAGCCTGCAGGGCGAGGTTATTCCCGGCAAACGCGTTCTTGTCCCTTTTGGTAAAGGAAATGTGATCCGGCAGGGGATGGTATTTTCTGTGGAACCTCCGGATGAAACAGCTGCCCGTACGCTGAAAAGCGTATTTTCGGTTCTGGACGATCAACCGCTGTTGAACGGTGAGATGCTGCAGCTTGCGCTTACAATACGGGATCGTACGTTCTGTACTTATTTCACTGCGGCGAAAGCGATGCTTCCGGGCGGAATGTGCCTTAAAACAGAGCGCGTGTATTCCCTGCGCTGCGATGGTGACGCATTGCCTGAGGATGCGCTTCAGGCTCAGATCGTTCATTTTCTGCGGGGGCAAAAAAAGCCGCTCCGTGAAACGCGGATCCTGAAGCAATTCGGTTTGAGCACTGCCGCAGCCCTTACGGCGTTGGAAAAGCAGGGCTTAGTAATCAAAGATACCGAAGCCGTACGCCGGGTAGGGGAACTCAGCGTGAGAATGGTTCGTTTAACGGACGTCGGCAGAGAGAAAACCGACGTAAGAGCCCTCACCCCGAAGCAGAACGCCGTGTATTCTTTGCTTTGCGAGTTTGATACCGCTTCTGTAAAAGAGATCTGTTATTACACGGGCGTTACTCTCGCAGTAATCAAGGCGCTGGTGCAGAAAGGGATCTGTGCGTTATACGATCAGTCTGTCAGTCGGGTGGAGGAAGCGCCTGATATTGCGGAACCCGCGGCGACGCCCGTTCTTTCAGATGCGCAGCAGAGGGCTTGCGATACGCTTTCTGCCGCTTATCGCAAGAATACCGGTGAAACCGCGCTCTTGTTCGGCGTAACCGGAAGCGGTAAAACGAATGTGTATCTTGCAGTGATCGATCAGGTGCTGAAGGACGGTAAAAATGTGATCGTTCTTGTTCCCGAGATCTCGTTGACTTCGCAAACGATCAATCTGTTCCGCCGCCGCTTCGGCAGCGGGATCGCCGTGATGCATTCCGGCCTTTCGCTCGGCGAACGCAGAGATACGTTTTACCGTATCAAAAACGGCGAAGCCCATGTTGTTATCGGTACGCGAAGCGCGGTTTTTGCGCCGTTGAACAACATCGGCGCCATTATTGTGGATGAGGAGCAGGAGCATACTTATAAATCCGAGATGACCCCGCGCTACGATGCTCGTATCGTTGCAAAATTCCGCTGCGCTTATCACAAGGCGTTGCTGATCCTTGTGTCTGCAACCCCTTCTGTGGAAAGCTATGCCAAGGCGATGGAGGGTAAGTATTTACTGTGCGAACTTGATCGCCGTTACGGCCCGGCAGTGCTGCCTGACGTTGTGAAGGTCGATATGACGGATAAACGGAACGTGAATCGTTACCGCGCTCTATGTGAGCCTCTGGCCGACGCCATCGGCGAGAATCTTCGGAATGAGAAGCAAAGTATTCTGCTTGTGAACCGCAGAGGCTACAACACGTTTGTTGCGTGTGAGTCCTGTAAAAATGTGATCACATGCCCCAAATGCAGTATTTCGCTTACATACCACGCTGCAAACAACCGGTTGATGTGCCACTACTGCGGGTATTCGGAACCCTTTACCGAAACGTGCCCCAAATGCTCGAATCAGAATATCCGTTATTCCGGTTTCGGTACCCAGCGGGTAGAGCAGGAGGTTAAAAGCCGGTTCCCGCAGGCTTCTGTTCTGCGTATGGACGCCGATACCACAGGCGCGAAAAACGCACATGAAAAGGCTCTTTCCGCTTTCGCTGCAGGCAAATACGATATTCTGATCGGCACCCAGATGGTTGCAAAGGGCCTTGATTTTCCGAACGTAACCCTTGTCGGCGTTGTATCTGCAGATAATGAACTGTATACGGATGATTTTCGCAGCGCAGAAAAAACGTTTGACCTGATCACGCAGGTCACCGGCCGCGCCGGACGGGGCGAGAGCAGCGGAAAGGCCTATATCCAGACGGTTGCCCCGGATAACGAGATCCTTGCGATCGCAGCCCGGCAGGATTACAAAAGCTTTTTCTCCCGTGAGATCGCAATGCGCAAAGCGATGGTTTATCCGCCGTTTTGCGATATCTGCCGCATCGGTTTTTCTTCCGTTTCGGAAGCGGAGGCCTTTCAGGCGGCGAACGTATTTTTCTCCGAACTGATCCGCTTGAACGACGCTTCTTTTTCGCAGCGCCTGATCGTGCTCGGGCCGCTGCCGCCGAAGGTTGCAAAAGTAAATAACCAGTATCGCCAGAAGCTGATCATAAAGTGTGTGAATTCCGCTTCTCTGCGTGAATTGATCAGCCTGACGTTAAAAACCGTAACAGCGCGCAGAGAACTGAAAAATGTGAATATATATGCGGCTATGAATCCGGAAAGCGCCGATTGAGCCGCGTTTTTGGAAAGGCAGAGATATCAAATGGCTTTAAGAAAAATAAGAGTGGACAGCGATCCCATTCTTCGTAAGAAGAGCCGTCCCGTAGAAAAATTTGACGAACGGCTTTGGGAATTGCTTGACGATATGAAAGATACCCTGATGAAGGCGCAGGGGCTTGGGCTGGCTGCGGTGCAGATCGGCGTGCTGCGCAGAGTGGTGGTTGTTAATTTTGAAGACAGTTATCAGGAACTGATCAACCCCGAGATCCTCGAAACAAAAGGAGAGCAGTGCGCAGAGGAGGCGTGCCTTTCTCTGCCGAATAAGGTCGGCGTTACTTCCCGCCCCATGAGCGTAAAACTGCGTGCGCAGAACCGTAACGGTAACTGGGTGCTTTATGAGGGATCGGAGCTGAAAGCCCGCTGCTATTGTCATGAGCTTGACCACCTTGACGGTAAGCTCTATATTGATTCGCTTGCTCCCGGTGAAACGGTGCATTATACCGAGGATTATTGAGAGAGGTCCGCATGAAAAGTGTTGTTTTTATGGGCTCGCCCGATTTTGCCGTTGCATCGCTGGAGGCGCTGATCGCTTCTCCCGATTATGATGTAAAGCTTGTTGTTTCACAAACGGACAAGCCGCAGGGGCGAAAACAGATCCTGACGCCTCCGCCTGTAAAGCAGACCGCATTACAGCATGGCGTTGAGGTGTATCAGCCCGCAAGCCTGAAAAATCCGGAAGCGTACGAAAAAATTGCTGCGCTGCATCCCGATTTTATTGTTGTTGCCGCTTATGGCAAGATCCTGCCGCAGAATATTCTGGATATCCCGAAATACGGCTGCGTGAATCTGCACGGCTCTCTGCTGCCGAAGTATCGTGGCGCTGCGCCAATCCAGTGGTGTGTGATCAACGGAGAAAAAAAGACGGGCGTAACAACAATGCTGATGGACGCCGGTCTGGATACCGGAGATATTCTTCTTACCGCGGAAACCCCAATCGATGAGAATGAAACCGCAGGGGAGCTTTTCGACCGCCTTGCGCAGATGTGCCCGCCTCTTTTGCTGCAAACGCTGGAAGGTCTTGCCGCAGGCGCGATTTTGCCGAAAAAGCAAAACGAGGACGACGCCACCTACGTTGGCGTTCTGAACAAAGAATTGGCAGTTATTGATTGGAATCGATCAGCCGAAGAGATTCACAATAAAGTAAGAGGTATGAATCCCTGGCCTGTTGCAAAAACCGTGCTGAACGGAAAAACCGTAAAAATCTTCTCAGGTTGCGTTTTTTCATCTGAAACAAACCGAAAAGCAGGAGAACTTTACAATAAGGACGGTAATCTTCTTGTCAGCTGTGGCAAAGGAATCTACCGGATCGAGGAATTGCAGATGGAAGGGGCCCGACGCATGCATGCCGCGGATTTCCTGCGGGGGCATCCCGTCAGCGGGGTCATCGAACTCGAATAGAGAATTCAGGAGGATGTTTATGCATTCTTTATTACACGTTTATTACGGAGGCGGCCTTTACGGTTTTTCCGGTACCTATTGGTATTTTGTGCTTGTGCTGCCGGCCTTGATCTTATCCGTTTGGGCGCAGATAAAAGTAAAACGCGCTTATGCCTCCATGTCTCAGGTTTACAGCAAAAGCGGATATTCCGGCGCTGCCGCCGCAGAAGCCGTATTGCATTATTACGGGATCTACGACGTTCGTATCGAACAGGTCAGCGGAAAGCTTACAGATCACTTTGATCCGCGTAAAAACGTGATCCGCCTGTCTCAGGGCGTTTATTCTTCCGCATCCATTGCAGCGATCGGTATCGCGTGTCACGAGGCGGGCCACGCTGCGCAGTATGCGCAGGGATATTTGCCCATCAAAATCCGTAATTCGATCCTTCCGGTTTGCAAAATCGGTTCTTATGCCGGTATTCCGCTTGCCATTCTGGGTGTGGTATTGTCATTTCCTACGCTTACGTGGGTAGGTATTCTGCTGTATTCTTTTATTATGATTTTTCAGCTGGCTACGCTTCCTGTGGAGTTGGACGCCAGCAGACGCGCCATGGATGTGATCCGTAAAAACAATCTGTTATACGGCGAAGAAGAGAATAAAGGCGCTCAGAAAGTGTTGAGATGCGCAGCGATGACGTATGTCGCCGCGCTGGCTGTTTCCATTGCGAATCTTCTCCGGTTTATTATCATGTTCACCGGGAGGGGCAGAAAATGAAGTCCGCCCGGCAATTAGCCGCAGAGATCCTTCAAAGGGTAGAACGGGACGGCTCCTATGCTTCGCTGTCGCTGAACGGCGCGCTGAAAAAAAACAGCGTCGCAGATCCGAAAGAGTCCGCGCTTGCTGCAAAACTGGTTTACGGCGTCATTGAACGGAAACTGCTTCTGGATTATAATTTGGCTTTATACTTGAAACAGCCGATAAAAAAGCTGCATCCCGCCGTTCTTACTTCGCTCCGGATCGGTGCGTATCAGATCTTTTTTGCAGACAATATCCCTGATCGCGCAGCCGTAAATGAAAGTGTAGCGTTGGTAAAAGCCAACGGCACCGGTTATGCCGCCGGCCTTGTAAACGCCGTATTGAGAAAGGTTTCTGCAAACGGATTGCTCCTTCCGGATAAAGATGCGGATGAGATTGCATATTATTCCGTGAAGCATTCCTGTCCGAAACAGCTTCTTCTCCATTTGGTTTCGGCGTACGGAATTGATCATACCATCCGTCACCTTGAAGCCTCCGCAGAAGCGCGTCCTCTTTTTATTCGCATCAATCCGCTTCTCTGTACGTCGGCAGAGCTTTCGGAAACGCTGGCAAAGGATAACGCCTCTGTTGCGGCAACCCCCATAGATGGCGGCTTTATTCTTACGGCGGAAGGGGATATCGCTTCGCTTGCCGCTTTCAAAAAAGGTTATTTCCATGTACAGGATCTTTCTTCACAGATCACTTCGCTTCTGGTCGGCGCCCGTCCCGGCGATTTCATTGCGGATTGCTGCGCTGCACCCGGCGGAAAGAGCTTTACGATCGCCCAGCAGATGCGCAATACCGGCCGTCTTGTTGCATGCGATATCTACCCTCATAAAACCAGATTGATCGACGACGGCGCCCAAAGGCTCGGTATCGGTATAATTGAATCGGTATGCATGTCTGCAGTTGATCTGCCTTCGCTTTATACGGATCTGGACGCCGTACTGTGCGACGTTCCCTGTTCCGGGTACGGTGTGATCGGCAGAAAACCGGAATTACGGTATAAAGATCCTGCCGATTGCGCTTCTCTTCCCGCCGTTCAGCTTGATATATTATCTTCATGTTCCCGTATGGTAAAAGCCGGCGGCGCGCTGGTGTATTCCACCTGTACGCTGAATCCCGCCGAGAATGAAGACGTATGCGGTGCATTCCTTGCTTCGCATCCGGATTTCAGAGTGAGCGAAGATCCGTTTTATACACAGTTTACCGGCGGCGGGCCGTATATGACGGTTTTTGCGTCTCCATCCGGCGGCGACGGTTTCTTTGCCGCTAAATTTGAAAGGACCCTGCAATGAAAAAGGACATTTTGTCTATGACAATGGAAGAGCTCACCGAAGAGATCGTTTCGCTCGGGCTGCCGAAATATCGCGCGGGGCAGATCTATCGGTGGCTTCATAAGGTCGGCGTACAGGATTTTTCTGAAATGACGGATCTTTCATTGCAGCTTCGTAATACACTTAATGACAATTTTGTCATTTTTTCATGTAATATTGAAAAAAAATTAATTTCCGAGTATGATAGTACGGTAAAGTATCTTTTTTCCCTTCATGACGGCGAATTTGTAGAATCCGTTGTTATGAAATACAAATACGGTTACACCGTGTGCGTGTCTTCGCAGGTCGGGTGCCGTATGGGCTGTAAATTCTGTGCGTCAACGCTTGCCGGGGTCGTGCGCAATCTGTATCCGTCAGAGATTCTTTCCCAGATCTATGCGGCAGAAAGAGATCTCGGCGTCCGTATTTCTCATGTCGTTATGATGGGAATGGGCGAGCCGTTGGATAATTATGAGAATGTGCTTCGGTTTTTAAGGCTTATCTCAGATGATTACGGTAAAAATATCAGCATGAGGCATATCTCTCTTTCCACCTGCGGTATCGTGCCGAAGATTTATGAATTGGCGCAGCTTGATCTGCAGCTTACGCTTTCGGTTTCGCTTCACGCGCCGAATAACGAGATCCGTTCCGCCATGATGCCGGTTAACAGAAAATGGCCGGTGGAAACGCTGATCGAAGCCTGCCGTTCCTATACCGAAAAAACGTCCCGCCGCATATCCTTTGAGTATGCGCTTGTTGCGGGGCAAAACGATTCGCCCGTGTGCGCGAAGCAGCTTGCGTCTTTGCTGCACGGCATGTTGTGTCACATCAATCTGATCCCTGTAAACGAAGTCCGCGAAACCGGCTGCCGTGAAAGCAGCCCTGCGGATGTAAAACGGTTCAGCGATATTCTGAGCGCCAAAGGCTATGCCGTAACGGTCCGGCGTAAGCTCGGCAGCGATATCAACGCCGCCTGTGGTCAGCTCAGAAGAAATACAATAAAAAACAATCAAAACAGACCGGAAAATAAGGAGCAATCGTGAAATACTCATTCGCAACCGACAGAGGTAAAAAAAGATCAATCAATCAGGATAGCTGCGCTGCATTCTACCCGGATGATCATTCGTGCTTTGCTATTGTCTGCGATGGCATGGGCGGTGCAAATGCCGGTGAGGTCGCGTCGTCTATGGTCGTAGAAACCGTAGTAGACCGTGTAAAAGAGGGGTGGCGTGCCGATATTTCGGATGAGTCGGTGCGTAATCTTCTGCTTACCTCAATTACCGCGGCAAATATTAAAGTGTACGATAAATCCCTTGCGGATGTCAGTTGTCAGGGGATGGGTACCACTGTGGTAGCTTGCGTCCTGTTGAAGGATCATGCAATCTTTGCACATGCCGGCGACAGCCGAGCCTATTTGTTTTCCGATCGATTGAAATTAATCACAAAAGATCATTCTTTTGTACAGGAATTGGTTGATCTCGGTAAAATTACGCGTGAACAGGCAAAGAACCATCCGCGTAAAAACTATATCACGCGGGCTCTGGGTGTGGAAGAGATGGTTGAGATCGATTTTAACACGGTTTACCTTTCTCAAAATGATAAGATTCTGTTATGTACCGACGGGCTTTCCAATTTTGTGTCTGATGATGGGATCTCCGAGATCCTTACAAATGAAACGGAAGACCCGGCTTCAGTTCTTGTTGCAGAGGCAAACGAGAATGGCGGCGGCGATAACATAACGGCTGTGGTCCTTTCTCAGAATTAAGGAGGATGCTGATTATGGATAATTACCTTAATAAAGTGATCGGTGACAGATACGAGATTCAGGAGATCGTGGGTATAGGCGGCATGTCCGTTGTGTATAAGGCGTATGATCGTGTCGACGACCGTATCGTCGCCGTTAAGATCCTGAAAGATGAATTTAAGGCAAATGAAGAATTCCGCATGCGGTTCAAAAATGAATCAAAAGCTGTGGCGGTATTATCACATCCGAATATCGTAAAAGTTTATGACGTCAGCTTTGGTGAAAATCTTCAATATATTGTTATGGAATATGTTGAAGGAATCACGCTGAAGGAGTATATTGACCGGCAAAAGACTCTGGATATCCGTGAAGCCGAGCATTTTGTCATTCAGATACTTCGCGCACTCCAGCATGCGCACGATAAAGGCATTGTTCATCGGGATATC
>CAMOVW010000024.1 GCA_946627725.1 uncultured Clostridia bacterium | reverse complement strand
CGAAGACATAGAAGCCGTCCCCATGTCTGCCTACCTGACTGCACGATAAACTGCATTTTCTCCCTCTTTCCCTCCCCTTCCGGTTGACTTTTTTTTCGAATTCGATTATACTGCCATCGGAGGAAAGAGATCATGACCGAGATTTTATCTGTGAACGCCATGCGGAAAAGCGACGCGGCCACCATTGCGGCGGGCACGCCGGGCGTGGAACTGATGCTGCGGGCCGGCAGGGGCATTTTTGAAGCCGGGGAATGGAAACCGCCGGTGGCCGTGGTGTGCGGCACGGGCAACAACGCCGGCGACGGCTATGTGCTGGCGCTGCTGCTGCGCGAAAATATGATCCCCTGCACCGTGTTTCTGCTTGCGGAAAAGTGGAGCGCGGACGGAAAGTATTATTACGACAAGTGCGTTTCGGCGGGGATAGAGATCCGTCTGCTGCCGGACGAACCCGATTTTACCCCCTACGGCAGCATCGCCGATTGCATTTTCGGCACAGGCTTTTCCGGCGACGTGACCGGCAGAGCCAAAACCGCGATCGAAGCGATCAACCGCAGCGGCGCGTATACCGTGGCGGCGGATATCAATTCCGGCCTTTCCGGCGACGGGGGCATGGCGAGCGTGGCGGTGCGCTCCGATTTCACCGTTTCGGTGGGGGCGTTTCAGCCCGGCCATTTTCTGAATATGGCAAAAGACCTGATACGCCGGAAGGTGAGCGTGGATATCGGCATCGCCCCGGCGGAGCCGCCCTGGTATCTTGCCGAGGCGGCGGACGTGAAGAAGGCCTTTCCGCCCCGCAAAAATTTTTCAAATAAATCCACCTACGGTTACGTGGGGCTTATCGGCGGCAGCGCCAGATACATCGGCGCGGTAAAGCTGGCGGCGCTGGCAAACGCGGCCATGCGCGGCGGCGCGGGCGTGGTAAAACTGGCGGCGCCCGGTTCGCTTTGCGTTTCGCTGCGCCCGGAGGTGCTGGAAGCCACCCTGTTTCCCCTATCGGAGCAGAACGGCGACCTTGTGTTCAACGCGGCGGAGGCGGAGGCTTACGTAAAAGGCCTGAAGGCGATCGCCTTCGGCATGGGGGCGGGGCTTTCGGCGGAAACCGGGCGGCTGCTCGCATGGCTGCTGCAGAATTACACCGGTGCGCTGGTGATCGACGCGGACGGCCTCAACGCACTTGCAAAGGCGGAGAAAGCCCTACTGAAAAACGCCGCCTGCCGGGTGCTGCTCACCCCGCACAATATGGAATTCTCACGCCTTTCGGGGCACAGCATCGCCGAGATCGCAGCGGACCCGATCCCCCTTGCCCGCGCATACGCGCGGGAGACCGGCGTTACCTTGTTATTAAAAGGCCCCGCCACCGTGATCACGGACGGCGACAGGGTGCTGCTGACGGACCGGGGCTGCCCCGGCATGGCCACCGCGGGCAGCGGAGACGTGCTCTCCGGCGTGCTGGCGGCGCTGTGCGGCTATAACGCCGACCTGCTGCTTGCCGCCGCGGCGGGCGCGTGGATCAACGGCAGAGCGGGCGAGCTGGCGCAGGCGGAGATCGGAGAGATCAGCATGACCGCGGGCGATACCGCAGCCCATATCCCGGCCGCCATACGGGAGCTGTAATTATTTTTATTTCTGTTGAAAAGGGGGGTTTTTCATGCAAAACGACGATAATCCCCATAAAAATCACCGGCTGCGGCTCAGAAACAAAGCAACGCCGCATCCGGACGTGCTTGACCCGTATCAGCTGCTGGAACTGCTTCTGTTTGAGGTGAATCCCCGGCAGGATACCAACCCCGCGGCGCACGCGCTGATCGATCGGCACGGCGGGGCGGAGGGCTTTATCAACAGCCTTGCGGCGAACCGTACCGCGCAAAGCGGCACGGGGCTGTTTATCAGCGCCATTAAAGCCATGTGCGGCCGCTATCTGCACTATCAGGACCCGGAGTGTGAAGTGTTTTACTCTTTGCATGAAGCCCGCAGAAGCCTGTTCGGCGCCATACCCGATCCGCATCACAATACCGTAACGCTGGTCACGCTGAGCAAAGCGCTGGTAAAAAAGCGCAGCATGGTGTTCCCGGCGGATTCCTTCGATCCCGCCGAAATGCTCCGCGCCATTGTAAAAGAATCCATGCAGGATTACGGCGCGTTTCTGTTTCTTGTGTTCACGCATCCGGAGGGCTTTCTTGCCCTCACCGGCGAAGAGCGGGAGCTGATCAACGGCTTATCCGTGATCTGCCGCGAGAAACATCTTTATCTCGCGGACGCCATCCTGCAGACCAAAGACGGCTATCGCTGCCTGAACGAAACCGGCCTGTTCCCCGCAGGCACCTTCCTGAACTTCCGCGAGGGCGTGCCGGAAGCGGGACCGGAGCGCTGAACCGGGAGAGGCGGGGAAATTGCAGTTTGTCGCGCCAACGGCGCGATAAATTATAATTTACCGGTTACACCGATTTCCGTGAAGAACCATAAAAAACAAAAACGCCCTCCTTTTTTGTAGGGAGAGCGTTTTTTCATTTTTCATTTTTCATACGCGGCGACGCCGCGTGTTCATTAATACAGCACGCCGTCCACCTTTATGCCGGTGAACACGATATTACCTTCGTAAACCGTGCCGACGGCGAAAACGTGGACCCATTTGTTGTTGACGTTGAAAATGTTTTTCTCCGGGGTGAGCAGGGGGCGGTTGTAATAGTGCGAGCCGTTTTTCGCGTCTGCGCCGAAAAGCTCGTGAAGCACGTTTTTATCGATGGCGCAGTAGGTTTTGCCCTTAAAGGGCGCGTAGTAGGGCTCCGCCGGGGGCTCGGGTACGCTGGCGCCGTACAGCGCCACGCCGGATTGGTTTGGGGTGAGCGGATAATAATCGTAATTATAATCCCATTTTTCGCTGTAAAGGCTGAAGGTGATGGGCGGATCCCCGTGCCGGGCGTCTTCATTGTATTCAAAAGAGGAGAGTGAAAACAGAAATTCGGTCCCGTTTTGCCGGATGCGGGCGATCTCGTCGTTTTCCGCCCGGTCGCCCATGCCGCCGTTGGCAATCAGAAAGACGCCGAAGGTAAGCTGCAGCAGCGCGAGGACCGTTGCAAAGATCTTACGCATTTTCCGTTCCCTCCGTTTCCGCCTGTTCCGCCGGCATCGCCGCCTGCGCCGCTTTGCGGGCTTCGAATTTTTTGATCATCACCTTATTTACAACAAGGAAGACGACGCCGATCATCACAAAGAGGAGGCCCATCAGGAAGAGGTTGACCGCCCGGATCTCTATGAGCAGGATAAACACGTTCGCCGCCAGCTCCAGCATACCGAGGTTGCAGATCGGCAGCTTGCCGCGCCTGACGCCCGCCATCACCGTAAGCACGCCCGCCGCAAGGCTGACGAGCAGCGTGATCGCCTTGGGTACGCCCGCGATCGGCAGCACCGCGCAATAGAGTAAGAACAGAGCGGTGAACGCGGTTTGCAGGCGGTCGTTTTTCTGTTCGTCCGCTTTGCGCGCGCGAAAGGCAAAAAACAGGCACGCCGCCGCCCATACCGCCAGAAACAGGTATTCCCATACGCTGAGATCAAAAAACAGAACAAGATCGTCGATAAAAGCTGCCGCCGTAAGGCCGGGCAGCGCGGCAACAAGCACCGCGGCGGCGGGGATGCGCAGCTGCAGGCCGAACCGCCTGCCTCTGCCCGCGATATAGAGCGCGGTAAAGAACAGGAATGTGACCGCGATCACCATATGTACCGTGTTATCGGCGAACGTCCAGCAGCCCGCGGCCGCGGCCGCCCCTACGCCCAGCAGTCCCAGCCATGCGCAGTATTGCTTTGCCGCCTTGGGCTGGCCGTTTTTGAAAACGTAAATACAGCCGACGCCGAACGCCGCAAGCCCCGCAAAGAAATACCATGTGACGCCGTCGTCAAACATCGGGCGGACGGTGAGCAGCAGCGAAAGCGCGGTTTGCGCGGTAAAGGCAAAGATACTGTCCAGCAGAAACGGCACCGGCAGCAGCAGGATCACGTCCGCCGTCAGCAGGTTGGCAAAGCCGAAATCCACCGAAAACAGGGAGTTGATCAAGGCGAAGGTGGAGATCACCCCGGCATACCACAGCACCGCCGCGCTTTCGCGGAAGGGTACGCTCTCCCTTTTGGTGAGTACGGTAAACAGCCCGAAGCCCGCCCCCGCCAGCAGCGGCAAGAACGACAGCGCCGTTTTCATCAGCCCGGGAAGCTTCTCCCAGAAATATATGAACAGAAAAATCAGGCCCACCGCAAACAGCAGGCTTCCCATGATCACCAGCACCAGCGAGAGCGTTTTGCGTTTGTCGCCGGGGTCGGCTTCCAGCCCGACGTGCTTTTTTTTGCCGTAGATCAGGTCCTCGATATCGGCGTCCAGCGCGGCTGAAAGGGCCGCAAGCATATCGATATCCGGCTGAGTGCGGTCGTTTTCCCAGCTGGAAATGGTCTGCCTCGTTACGTTCAGCTGCATTGCCAGCTGCTCCTGCGTCAGCTTTTTTGCGGTGCGCAGCCGTTTGATATTTTTAGAAATGTTCGCCAAAGGGCGTCACCTCCGATCTTTTCTGCCCTGAATATAGCACAAAACAAGAAAAAAGTCACGCTATGATCTGTTGCGGGGCACAAAAATCGTCTGTTTCGGGCCGGTATCGTTCATCAGCGTGGCCGGGTCGCGGAACCGGAAGGCAAACAGAAGCGTATCGTAAAGGTCCCCGGCGCAGCCGCCAAGGTGCATGGCCAGCAGCACGGCCGCGTGCATTTTATCCCACGCCTCCGGCAGCAGCAATACCGCCCCGCCGAAAACAAGCGTAAAGGTGACAAAGGGTGCCAGCAGCGAGATCAGCGCCGCACGGCGGTAAACGTAGATCTGCGGCACCCCGCAGAAGGCCACCGTGGCGGTAAAGCCGAAGGTGAGCTTTTGCTTCGTTAAAAGCTTGTAGGCGGCCCCGTGGGTCAGCTCGTGCAGCACGATATAGGCGAGCATCGCCAGAATAACGATCCCCCATTTCAGGGGATCGAAGTTTTCAAGCAGGTTTGCGGGGCGGATCAGCGCCGCGGCTGCGGCCAGTACCGCCGCCATGATCAGCAGGGCGGCCATGTTCAGCAGTATGCCCACCTTTTTGTTTTTTGCGTCGATCTCATACGCCGTAACGTATCCCTCCGGCAGCGCGGTTTCATAATTTTTGTTCATCATCGTTCCATCCTTTCCGAAGCTATTGTAGCACATCCGGCGAAATACCGCAACGGGAGAAGGTCATTTGTTGCGCTCCGCCCGTTTCGCTTTCGCCGCCTGCACCGCTTTTCGCGCGAGCAGAACGACCGCGGCGAGCGCCCCGGCACAGAACAGCAGCCCAAGTACGGCCATCGTGATGATCAGCAGTTCATGTTTCAGGTCTTCCGGATCCCGTTTCGGGTTGGGGGAAGCGCACAGGGTCAGCTCCAGCTCCTTTTCCGGCAGGCCCTGTGTGTGCAGCGCAAAGCCGGTTTCTTTCTGCTCAAAACCGTCAAGGCTGCTGTCCAGCAGATAAAAGGGGGTTACGATCTCCACGTCCAGTGTGCCGAAGTCCGCCCAGCCCGCGGCGGGGGAGAGCAGATAGGTATAGGTAAACACCGGCGGCTGCTTCCGGGCGTCCGCCGCGGGGAAGAAGGGCGCATTCACGGTGTTTACCAGCGTTTCCCCGGGGGCGAAGGCGAGGGTATATTCGTACCACTCCATAAAAACCGTATCATTAAGAAAAGAGTTTTCATCCGCCAACAGCAATCTTCCGCCGGCGGCGTCGGCATCCTTCAGCCACTGCACCGCGGCGTTGTACCGGTCCGTTTCGGGAATGGGGGAGTCTGCCGGCGCGTTCGCCGCAAGAAAGCTTTGCAGTGTATACTGCGTTTCTTCCGTCTTTTCCGCCTGCAGGTCCGGCAGGGGCGCGTTTGTTTCGCCGTCCTTAAAGGCGCAGGTCAGCGTCTGGGCCGCGCCGCCCAGCACCGCCACGTGGAAAGCGCTCACGGCGTTGAATTCCACCGTATTTTCGGCGGAGCTTGTGTAAAAGAGCTCTTCCTCCCCCGTAAAATACACGATCGCCGGGTATTCCCCCGTATAGGTCAGTGTTGCTGCGGCGTTCTCCGGCGGGTCGTTTACGGCAAAGGCGTATTCCGTTACCGGCAGGTCGGGCCGCAGAAACCCGTCTGATATCATGTCGTCCCGCAGCTTTTCCAGTTCCCGCTGCGCGTTGAAAACAGTATAGGCGGGGTAGGAAAAGCGCCGCGTTACGGCGGTTTCTTTTCCGTTGACCGCAACGCCGTAGCTTCCGTTTGTTTCGGCGTAATCCGGTTTTTGCCCCACCGGGAACATCAGCCGCACCCGTATCTCTTCGTCCGTGGGGTTTTCGAGGGTGTATTCCGCCGTTACGTCCGCCTCGCCCGGCGCGCCGTTGAGCCCGGGCAGCCGATCCACGCGGATCGTAAGCTGCTCCCGCGCCACGCGCACGGGGCATTGTTCCGCGGGTGAAAGCGCCGCGCCGTTAACGCCGCTCCACGATTTCAGGGCGGAATTCGCGGCCGCGGGCAGCAGAAACGTAAAGCACATCAGCCCTGCCGCAAGCAAAGCGTATACGCTTTTTAAAGATTGACGCATAAAGCTCCCTCCTTCTGTCGCCTGTAACATAGCACATCCGTTTTGTTCCGCGCAAGCGTTTTTGCAAAGCTGTAACCCGGCGTAACAAAATCGTAACCCGCCGCTGAAAAAAATTGACATTGTTATTCTTTTTGTGATAGTATAAACTACATACAAATTCTGCTGCACGGAGTTATTATGAAAATCGCATTTTTTGACGCAAAGGAATACGACAAGCCCGCCTTTCTGAAATACGGCGGCGAAGACAACGCGGAATTCCGTTTTTACGAAACCCGACTTACCCCCGATACCGCCGCGCTGGCGGCGGGGTGCGAGGCTGTGTGCGTGTTTGTGAACGACACGGTGAATAAAGATACCATCGACCGCCTCGTTGCGCAGGGGGTGAAATACGTATTGCTGCGCTGCGCGGGCTATAACAACGTGGATATCGAATACGCCTACGGGCGGCTGCACGTGGCGCGGGTGCCCGCCTATTCCCCCTACGCGGTGGCGGAGCACGCCATGGCCATGCTGCTGACCAGCGTGCGGCGCATCCATAAAGCGTATAACCGCACCCGGGAGTTCAATTTCTCCCTTTCCGGCCTCACCGGCTTCGATCTGCACGGCAAAACCGTGGGCGTGATCGGCGCGGGCAAGATCGGCCGCATCTTTATGGATATCTGCAAAGGCTTCGGCATGAACGTGCTGGCCTACGACCGCTTTCCCAAGGACGACGGCCTCGCCTACGCCGACCTGCCGGAGATCTTCGCCGAAAGCGATATCATTTCGCTGCACTGCCCGCTGACGCAGGATACGTATCATATGATCGACGGCGACGCGATACGGCAGATGAAAAAGGGCGTGATATTGCTCAACACCTCCCGCGGGGCGCTGATCGACGCCAACGCCCTGATCGAGGGCATCAAGGCGCGGCAGGTGGGCGCCGCCTGTCTGGACGTGTACGAAGAAGAGAGCAGCGTGTTCTTCAACGATTTTTCCGGCCATATTCTGGACGACGATACCCTTGCCCGGCTCATCTCCATGCCCAACGTGATCCTCACCTCTCATCAGGCCTTTCTCACCGCCGAAGCGCTGGAGAATATCGCCGAAACTACCCTTGAGAACCTGCGGAAGCTGGAAGCGGAGGGCTTCTGTGAAAACGAGCTGTGCTACCGCTGCGGCAAAATGGAGGAATGCGCCAAAAAGCGGGACCGGAAATGCTTCTGAGCGGGGAGCAATGAAAAAAACGATAAGTGAGGAGGAGAGATCGTGAAGGCCTTTTCACGGCTGCATCCGCTGCCGCTGTTTACTTATTTTATTATAATGCTGCTGTTTTCCATGTTTCTGCGCAATCCCGTGATCGTGGCGCTGTCGCTGCTGGGCGGCGGGGCCTTTGCCGCAACCCTTACCGATAAGCGTGAAAAGCTGAGCGACCTGAAGTTTTATATTCCCCTGTCGCTGCTGATCACGGTAACGAATCCCCTCTATTCCCACAACGGGCGCACGCCCCTGTTTTTTGTGAACGGCAACGCCTTTACGCTGGAGGCCATCGAATACGGCGTGTTCATCGCCGCAATGATCATTGCGGTGCTGCTGTGGAGCAAGAGCTATTCCAAAATCGTTACAAGCGATAAGTTTTTATATCTGTTCGGGCGGGCCGCGCCGAAAACCGCGCTGATTTTAAGCGTTGCGCTGCGCTACGTGCCCATACTGAAACGGCAGGCGGAAAAGACCCGCGCCGCTCAGAAGACCCTCGGTCTGTATTCCACCGGCAGTATCGCCGATAACGTGGTAAGCGGGGCGAAGGTGTATTCTTCTCTGGTGGGCTGGAGCATCGAAAACGCGGTGGAAACCGGCCGGCATATGCGATCCCGGGGCTGGGGACGGGGTAAACGCACCTGCTTTTCCGTATTCCGGTTCCGCGCGTCGGACGGCGTCTTTCTCGGCTTTACGCTGCTTGCCGCCGTGCTGCTGGGGCTTTCCGCCTCCCGGGGGCTGCTTGCCTTCAGCTTTTATCCCACCCCCACGCCCTTGCCGGTAACGGCGCTGCCGGTTGCCGCGTATATATGCTTTGGGGCGCTGGCGTTTTTACCCTTTTTGATCGAAACGGAGGAAAACATCCGATGGAACTGCTTACGGTCAAAGATCTGAGCTTTACATATCCCAAAACCGACGCACCCGCGCTGGAGAATATCAGTTTTTCCTTGAAACAGGGCGGCTTTTATCTGCTGTGCGGCTATACCGGCTGCGGCAAAACCACCCTTCTGCGGCTGCTGAAGCCCGAGCTTGCCCCCTTCGGGGCCCTTTCGGGCAGCATCCGTTATGCGCCGGAATTCGGCGATCCCCCCGCCCCCCACGAGATCGGCATGGTCACGCAGGACCCCAACGAGCAGATCGTGACCGATAAGGTGTGGCATGAGCTGGCCTTCGGGCTGGAGAACATGGGGCTGGAGCAGGAGACCATCCGTGTGCGCACCGGCGAAACCGCCAGCTATTTCGGGCTTGCGGAAAAATTCGGCGCCTCCACCGAGGCCCTTTCCGGCGGTGAAAAGCAGCTGCTGAGCCTTGCCGCCGCCGTGATCACCGCCCCCAAACTGCTGCTGCTGGATGAACCCACCTCGCAGCTGGATCCCATCACCGCCATGAACTTCCTTGATACTTTAAAGCGGGTGAACCGGGATTTCGGCATCACCGTGTTTTTAGCGGAGCACCGGCTGGAGGAGGTCTTCTCGCTGGCGGATACCGTGCTCGCCATGGATAACGGCCGCCTGATCGCCTGCGATACCCCTTCAAAGGTGTGCGAACAGCTGAAAGACAGCCGCCTGTTTATGGGGTTCCCCTCCGCCGCGCGGCTGTGGAAGGCGCTGGATGCCCCCGCCCCCTGCCCCGTAAACGTGCGCGAGGGCAAAGCCCTGCTGCAGAATTCCGTTAAGAGTAAGACAGGGGACGGTTCCTTGTCTCAACCGGCCAAGGTGGACGGTTCCCTGCCGCCGCCGGCGCTTTCCGCAAAGGGGCTGTGGTTCCGCTACACAAAGGACGGCCCCGACGTGCTGAAGGACCTGTCCCTCACTCTGCGGCATGGGGAGATCTTCAGTATTCTGGGTGCGAACGGCGTGGGAAAAACGACGCTGCTGCAGACGCTCTCCGGCGTTCGCCGCCCTTACCACGGCAAGGTGCGGCTGTTCGATAAAAATATCACGGATTACAAGCGGGGCGCTTTGTACCGCAACGGCCTCTCTCTTCTGCCCCAGGACCCGAAAACCGTATTCATCAAAGATACGGTGCGGCAGGATCTGGTTGAGATCCTGCGGGCGGGAGGCATGAAAAAAGAAGAAGCCGCCGAAAAGGCTGCCGCGGCTGCAGATACCTACGGCGTGGCCCCGCTGCTGGACCGCAACCCGCTGGATCTTTCCGGCGGCGAGCGGCAGAAATGCGCCATTGTAAAGCTGCTGCTCACCGAGCCCCGGGTGATTCTGCTGGATGAGCCCACCAAGGGGCTGGACGCCTATTCCAAGTTCCGCCTTGCCGCGCTGCTGCGGCAGCTGGCCGGGGAGGGCAGAGCCGTGCTGTGCGTGACCCACGATATTGAATTCGCCGCCCTGATCTCGGACGCCTGCGCATTGCTGTTTGACGGCGTTCTGCTGGCCGCCGGGGAACCCCACGCCTTTTTTACCGGCAACACCTTTTATACCACCGCCGCCGCCCGTATGGCGAGCGGCCTTGTGCCCGGGGCGATTTTTGTGGATGAGATCGCCGCCGCGGTAAGAACCTGATCACACGCAAATTTCATCTGCTTTCGGTGAACCGTATGAATAAAAAACTGTTGTCTTATCTGATCGTCCTGCTCGGTATCCCCGCCGTGATCGTGCTGGGGTTCACCGTGTTTTCGGAAGTAAAGTATATTTATATCGCCCTTGCGGTGGCGGCGCTCTCGCTGGTACCGTTTTTGATCCGCTTCGAAAAAAAGGATCACTCCGTCACCTATCTGCTGCTCATCGCGGTGTTTACGGCGCTGTCGGTGATCGGGCGGTTGGCGTTTTCGGCGGTGCAGGCCTTTAAGCCGGTTACCGCGGTGGTGGTGATCGCCGCCATGTATTTCGGGCCGGAGGCGGGCTTTCTCACCGGGTCGCTGTCGGCGTTGCTGTCCAACTTCTATTTCGGGCAGGGGCCGTGGACCGTGTTTCAGATGGCGGCGTGGGGGCTGCTGGGCTTTTTGGCCGGGGTGCTTGCCGAACGGCTGAAAAAGAACCTTGTGCTGCTGAGCGTTTACGGCGCGTTTTCGGGCGTGGTGTATTCGCTGATGATGGACGTGTGGCACGCCATGTTTGAGGACGGCATTTTTTCATGGGGGCGGTACGTGACCTCCGTTACCACCTCCGTGTGGTTTACGGTGATGTACGCCGTATCGAACGTGGTGTTCCTTTTGCTGCTGGCAAGGCCCATCGGCAAAAAGCTGGACCGCATCAAAACGAAATACGGCATTTAACTGCGCTGCGCGCAGATGAAAAATGAAACGGACCTTTTCGGGAGGTTTTGATTATGTTTTTTTCAAGAGCGAAATCCAACAACAATTATCGTAAGGTGAGTTTTGCGGAGGGACACCGGCTGCTGCAGGAAAACAAAGACCTGCTCCTTCTGGACGTGCGGGAGGAAGAGGAATATATCACCGGCCACGCGATCGGCGCCGCGCTGTTTACGCTGGCGGATATCAACCCCGCCACCGCCGCCGAGACCATCCCATCCAAATCCACGCCCGTGATGGTGTACTGCCGCACTGGCCGCCGCAGCAAAGCCGCCGCCGAAAAGCTGCTGGCCTACGGCTACGAAACCGTATACGATCTCGGCGGCCTGATCGGCTGGCCCTATGGGCTGGAATAAAACGATTACAGTTAAAAAACAGGCTTTAAGGCGACCGATTTTTGATTTTTTTCAAAAACGGTCGCCTTAACTTAATTATTTTTCAGATTTAGAGTATTATTCTGTATAACATCGCGTACATCTGAAAGGAGCATGAACTTATGGGGTGCAATTATTTATTCGCGCAGATCTTCCACAGTGCGATCATTCGCGCAGATGCGATCGATTTGCCTGTTGTTCAATTGATATTGATCGGTATTTGCAGCATTGTTTTGCTGTTCATTATCGAAATAATTCAACAAAAAGCTGTTCAAAAAGGGCTGGCTTTTTCGAGTCTTGATTTTAGCGTTGTATTTGTTTTTGCCGCTGCCATCGCTACAGGCATATATATAAAAGGGGTAACGGATCGGGTTTCGTTCGGCATTTTTTTCGGTATTGCGCTCGCTGTTGTTTTATTTATTGTATTGTCGGTCAAGCGGTCGATCAATAAAAGCAATTATCGAAAACAGAGATATAAAAATGCCGCAGCGGCTGGGCGCAGGCAATACCCGACGGACCGCGCCGGGTTCAACGGCGGTGGATACGGAAGAGCGATTCACGCCGGTTCAACAAGATATGATCCCGCTGTGGCCTATATTTCCGGCAACCGGATCCTGAGCCCTTCGGGAGAGGTATTGTATTATGTGGACGGACAAACCGTATTTTCCCCGTCAGGTGCGGCGGTCTATTACATAAACGGAAACGACGTACACGCCGGCGGATCTTACGTTGGCGAGACCGTTTATTATATCAACGGAAACGATATACATAGGGGGATCAGCACCGTTGGTGAGATCGTGTATCACATTGAGTGAGATCGATCGGAATGTGCCTTCTTTTTTCTATTCCGGAAGTGCCGGAGTTCTTCCGGCCCGATTGACATTTTCCGCGGATGGGATTATAATGGAAACGCAAAAGAGGTGAATTCCATGTTTGACGCACAGCAGTCCCTGCTTTCCAAAATCATTACGGCGATCAAGGTTTTCTTTGAACAACTGATGGAAAAATTCGGGAAATAATCAAAAAAATACTGCGGGCGCTCCGGAAATGGAAGGCTCGCAGCTTTTTTTCCTTGCGCACCGGGAAGCGACGTTGTAAAATAGGAACGGTGATCCCCGATTTATTTTTTCTGAAGGAGGCGTTTTTGTGGATTCTTTTACGTTACTCAAAGATATCACAGGTAAAAAGTACGTCGGTTTTATTGATTACGCGCTGCAAAGCAGCACCTCCTGCACGTTCTTTTTACCGTATTTTTATGTTCTGAACCCGGAGATGATGGAGGGCCTCCCGCCCGAGGCAGCGCAGAACGCCGCCGCGCCGGAAACGACCTCTGACCCGTATAAAACGGAATGGGAGCGGTATATACGGCGTATGGAAGCCCGCATTGAGCCCATACGGGATTCTGTTCTGCATTGCGGCCGTGATTTTCAATACCTCGGTTTTGGCTACGGCCATCTCTGCGAAACGTATCGGCTTCGGTTGGACCGGGACTGCGTGAAGGAATTTCTGGTGTCTGAAAACAGTCTGTTTTCATGGCGGTACCCGAACGCGCCGGAGGATATCTCTTTCTTTCGCGGCGATACCGTATGGTGCAGAACCGTCGCCCATGAAAAGAGAGCGTTCTTTGACGGTATATCCCCGCAGGAGGCTGCGCTGATCAGAAAACGGTTCGTGCGATGGGGGAGGATTAAATAATAATTTAATGAGAAGCATTTTTGTGAAAGGAATGCTTATGTGGAATACGATAAACACAGAAAAAGATATCAAGTATTTAATGGAACAGGTATGCGAATTTCATGACGCTTGCATAAAGGAAATGATATATTACAGTGGCGCTTATGTATTATAGTAATACCGTTTTTCTCCCGCCGCGTATTTTGCGTAGTCGATCCGGTGAAAGGATCCTTTTGGGTTGCTGCCGCCGTTGCACTGAAAGGCGATTCTGCCCACGAAGCCCACGTGGGCGAGTTGTTCGTTGTCTTTCATGGCGATCAGGTCGTCCGGCGCGGCCTGGGTGGGGGCGATATCGCCGAACCGGTAGCCTTCCTTTTCGGCGGCCTGCGCAAATTGTTTTTTCGTGTCGGCGTCTTTCAGGTAGATATAGATCTTGCCCTGCAGTTTGTTTCTGAGATCGTGTAAGGTTCTGTCGGTTTTCATGTTTTTTTCTCTCTTTGTGACGTTTTCTATCACTGAGAGACGTAAGAAAAAGCCCTATCGTTTCCGACAGGGCGAAGTTTGCGGTATCATTCTATCGGTCTGGCTTTAGCGCCTTACCCGGGGGGCAGGTTGCTGTGCGGTCAACGAGCTTGTCTCTTACGCACTCTTGATAGTGATATCGGTATAGCACAGGCGGTGATGAGAATCAGGCCTGTTTTTTGTTTTGCACTGCGATGGCCGCGCCGCCTTCTTTTACGGTGAGCTTTGTAAAGTTCGTTACGAACAGCTCCGCCTCAACCAGCGCAATGGGCAGAATCTCCATATACCCGTTGCGGCCGAATACCAGCAGCTGCACCAGCACGGCGAGACCCGCTCCGGCGGCGAATACCAGTAAAATCCACAGGCGGGGGTGCCGTTTTGCGCAGGCGAGATAAAAGGAGGATACGGCGATCAGCAGAAACGCCGCGTAGGCGATGGCGCCGATCCAGTGGGCCACCCGCTTGGGGTTCCAGCTCTCAATGCTGTGGTTCAGCGTGGCAGCGGTAAGCAGCATGCCGAACAGGGAGATGAGAATGGAGATCTCCGGAATGCGGCTGCGGCAGCCGTGGGTTGCGCATGCGCGCGAGAGGTTCAGCGCGATGCTGCCGCCGGTGAGCAGCGCCCATACCCAGAACCAGCCCACCCGGTGCTCGCACAGCAGGCTCAGCGTGCCGTAGGCAGAGGCAGGGTTATTTCCCCAGCAGAAGGGCAGCACAAGGCCGTAAATAAATGCCGCGGCAAGAAGGCCGAGGCACAGAGGGGTATTTGAGGCAATTTTACGTAAAAACAGCATTTTTATCACCGTTATCTATTTTTCAACTATTATAATCTATCTGTTGAAAAAATGCAATAGAAACAGAGAATTATTCTGTTCCGAGCTCTTCTTTTATTTCCTCCAGCAGGTCTCGGTAGGTTTCGTTATCCGGATATTTTCGGCAAAGGGCAAGCGCGTATTGCTGTGCGCGCTGCAGCAGCTTCTTTTGCTGCGCCGCGCCAACGTCGGGCATGCTGGCGCTGCAATACAGCGCCAGCACCAGCGCGTTATAGCTCTGTTCCGTTTTACAGGTCCCGGCAAAGGCGTCCGCCGCTTCCAGATTCTTGCGGCTCAGTTCTTTTGCCAGCGTCATGCTGCGGGCGTCCCCCAGCTGCATGCATACGTCGATGCAGCGCAGATACCCCTGCGAAAGATCCGCCAGGCTTTGCGCGGTGCGGCGGGCGGCGGCAAGCTGCTCCCGCAGGGCAACGCTGCGCCGGTGGTATTTCTGCGCCGTAAGCAGATCCTCTTTTTCGCCGTGCTGCGTATAAAACCCGGCGGCGGTGGAAAGGCTCACGGCAAGGTCCCGTTTGCTTTCCGCCGTGTGCAGCTCTTTTTCGAGCTGTTCGCTGAGGGCGATATCTCTGCCGCAGAGCTCCATCGCCTGCTCCAGATCACGTTTGCCGCCGCGGCGGGCAAGCAGATCCGCCACCCGGTTCAGGCTGACGGAAAGATCCCGCCGGCTTTGGGCCGTGTTCAGTTCATCCGCCAGCTCTTCGCAGAGCCGCAGGCTGCGCCGGAAATAGTTCAGCGCCAGCCGGCAGTTTTCGTCGCCGTCCATGGTTTCGTAAATATCCCCAAGCAGATCGTATGCCACCGAAAGCTCTCTGCGGGTGCGGGCGGTGATCTGTTTTTTTGCCGCCTGCTGCGCCAGCTTCAGGTTTTGCTCATACAGCTCCAGCGCCAGCTGCAGATGGGCCGCGCCGCCCATCTTTTTGTGGATGCCGGCCACGTGCACGTATCCGTCCGCCAGCAGGGCGCGGCTTTGCACCGTGGCTTTTTCTTCGTCGAGCAGCAGGCATTGCCGCAGCTCCTTTTCATAGAACGAGAGCGCCTTTTCCATATCTCCCGCGTTGCCGAGGGCTTCGTATACGCTGCCGGTAAGGCCGCAGCAGCGGGCGAGCTCCGCCCGGTTGGCGGGGGTGGGGTTGCTTTGCAGCAGCTGTTCGCAAAGGCCGTAGCTTCTTTCATACAGGGCAAGGGCGTATTTCAGCGCCTCTCTGCTGCCGTAATCTTCGTAAACGCTGCCGTATTGGCGGCAGCAGGCGGCCAGCAAGCGGCGGTTTTCGGGGGCGTCCTGCGCGCGGAGAAGGCTGTCCGCAAGAGATACGGCGCGTTTGCACAGCCGCAGCGCCTGATCCAGATTCTGTTTGTCGCCCAGCGTTTCGCGGAGCTGGGCCGCTCTTCGGCAGCAGGCGATCAGCACGCGGGCGTTTTTTGCCACCCTGAAAGAGGCGTAAAGGGTCTCGCCGTATTCCAGCGCCGCGTCCAGAATGGGCGCAAGCAGCTCCAGCTCCTTCTGCGAATCGGTAAACACCCCGCGAAAAACGGTGAGGATGAACCACAGCAGCGTATCCGTGGCGAAGGTGTATTGCAGCGAATGCAAAAGCCCCGTGATCCACGCGCCGCCGTCGGTAAGGCTATGGGTGTGCAGATCCTTTGCCGCCTGTTCGGTATAGCTGCGGTGAGAAGTATAGTATTCCGTGACGTATTCGGTAAAAAAGCGGCGGTCGTCCGCGCCTATGGTGTGATAAGCGATCTCGGCGATCCGCACAGGGTCGGCGGGGTCCAGCTTTTTGAGATAAGCAAGGATCTGCCTGTTGCAGGCGGCCGTATCGCGGCAGCCCTTCAAAAATCCCGCCCGAATGCTCTTGTGAGAGAAATCGAAGCGGCCGTCGTCCAGCTGCATAAAGCAATCCGGCAGCAGATTGATAAAGCGGGCAAATTCCAGCTCCGTCCACTGTTTGCCCAGCAGGGCAGCCAGATCCTGCCGCCGCAGGCCGTGGCGCGATACCGCCAGATACCGGGCGGCCTTCGGTACCGTATCGGGATTAACGCGCGCGGCGGCCTCCGAGAGCAGCGCCGCGCTCATGCTGTTCAGATCGCCGGGGCAATTGTGCTTCAGCAGGGCAAGCTGGCGCGCCTCTATGGCCTTCATGCCGCCGCCCGCCGCCCCGATGGCGGCAAAATCCTTCTGGTCCATCATCTGCAGCCGCTGCACCAGCAGCGAAAGATACAGCGGATTATCGGACGCGGGCATCTCCAGCATCAGCTTTACGGCGGAGGCAGGCAGCTCGTGCCCGGCGGAAAGGGCTTCCGCGATCACCGCGCGTTTATCGCTCGGCCCGATGGGGCCGAGGGCATAGCACTGCCTGCCGTGGGTGGGAAAGTCCGGCGTGCAGGTCATAAAAAAGTGAACGCTGCCCTGTGCGGTATAGGGCAGAAACGCCAGCTTATCCCGCGCTTCGGTGGGGGAGAGCTGGTCGGCCGCGTCGATCATCATCAGCAGCCGTCCGCCGGTTTTCGCAAAGCGGCGGCAGAGCTTTTCCAGCTGCTTCTGTATGGCGCCTGCCGTGTTGGGCTGCCCCTTGCCGGTGCGCTCGTCCATTGCGGGGGCGTGGGGCAGGCCGAGCCGGTTTTCAAGCCAGTATACCGCGCCCTTCAAAACGTCCTCCGCGCTGCTGCTGCCGGGGGTAAGGCCTGAGATAAAGGGCAGCACCTCCCACCCGGCGCCCTTCAGCTTTTGCGCCAGATGGCAGAACAGCGTGCTTTTGCCGCTGCCTACGTCGCCCTTTACGATGGTGACCGGGCTTTGCTCGATCTCGTTCCGCAGGGCGTTTGCGTCCGCCTTGCGGGCGCGGAACAGGGCGGCCTTTTCTTCAATAAAGGTCCGGTGCCTGCGGCGGTCCCGGTCAAAGGGGGAGAGGGCTTCGGTTTCCGCCCAAACAGGCTGCATAAACGCGGCGATATCCGCGGCCACGGCGTTCGCAAATTCCGTTACGCCCGCAAAGCCCTTGCCGGTCCAGCGCAGCGTGTAGTCCCTCACTCTGCCGCCGCGCTCTCTGATTCGTTTTTTCAGCGCCTGCATCCGGCGGCGGTCGGTTTCGTCCTGCGCCTGATAGTCCGGCGGCGCGTCGCCCTCTATGGTGCGGAAATAAAACAGCGTGTTCTGAAACCGCCCGGTATCCCGCAGAGCGCCGTATTCCACCTCCAGCGCGGTAACGCTGTAATCGCCGGGCTTCAGGCGCAGCCGTTTGCGGGCGGCGGCCGCCGAGATCTGTTCCGCGGGCGGCAGCCAGCCGTATCGGTCCCCGAGGATCACCACCATGGGAGATGCGCAGCGGTCGATCACGTCCAGGCACACGTCCAGCACCTTGCGCGCGCTCTCTTCCTGCGTCATGGAAAGGGTATTGATCCCCCATCTCAGGTCGCAGAAATCAAAGGCGTCGTTGTGCCGCCTTGCCTGCGCGTTCACCAGCGGCGCCGTGATCTCCCTGATCGCGTCCCGCTCAAACTGCATATCTCTGAATGTGCTGGAAACAAATACGGTTTTCATGACCGATTCCCCTGCAAAAACGTGTAATTTGGAATGATATATTCTATCTTAGCAAAATTTTGTGGGTTTTTCAATATGGAGGGAGGGGGATAAGTTCGGTTTTGTATATGGTTTTTCTTGACATCCCCCGCCGGGAAGTAGTATACTGTTCGGGAATGCAAAAGAAAGGAAATCAAGCATTATGAAAAATTATTTTGATCTGAAAGGCCAGGTTGCTATCGTAACCGGCTGCTCCACCGGTCTGGGCGTACAGATGGCCAAGGCCCTTGCGAATCAGGGTGCGAACATTGTTGCCGTTGCCCGCCGCCAGAATATGATCGACGCCGTAGCCGCAGAGATCGCCGCCGCGTATGGCGTTGAAACCCTTGCCGTTCGCTGCGACATTACCGATACCGCCGCCGTAGAGGCCATGGTTGACGCCGTTATGGATAAGTTCGGCCGCATCGATATCCTTGTGAACAACGCCGGTACCGGCGCCGTGGCTCCCGCAGAGGATATCACGGACGAGCAGTTCGGCAACGAGATGAATATAGACCTGTTCGGTTCTTTCCGCGTGGCCCGCGCCGTTGCCAAGAAGGCCATGATCCCCGCAAAGTACGGCCGCGTGATCAACATCGCCAGCATGTACGGCCTTGTGGGCAACAAGATCGCCGGTTCCGCGCCTTATCACGCAGCCAAGGGCGGCGTTGTGAACCTTACCCGCGCGCTTGCCGCAGAGTGGGGCAAATACGGCATCACCGTAAACTCCATCTGCCCCGGTTACTTCTATACCGACCTTACCCGCGACACCCTGAACAGCGATTTCTTCCAGGCCAACGCCAAAACCATGATCCCCGAAGAGCGCTACGGTGAAGAGGGCGAGCTCGACGCGGCAGCCATCTTCCTTGCGTCCCCCGCAGCCAGCTACGTTACCGGCGTAAACCTCGCCGTGGACGGCGGCTACACCGCAATGTAATCAAAATAAGCCCTGCAGCGCCTTTCCGCCAATGCGCGGAGAGGCGCTTTTTGCAATAGCGCGTTGACACATTGATAAAAATAATTTATAATAAGATTGCTGTATGATAGGCAACAAACGGCCTTCGGGCCGGAAAGAGAAAGGGAAACGCGATGTCAAGATTAAGTATCGTAAACAAGGACCGCGCCACCGAAACGGTGGAAGCCCTGTACAAGGACGCGGAACGGCGTATTCAGGCGTCTCAGCCGGGGCTTTGCCCGGTGGACCTTGCCGCGCTGTTTTTGCGCTTGTGCCACGCGCAGAGCTGCGGCAAATGCACGCCCTGCCGGGTGGGGCTCGGCAAGCTTTCGGCGCTGATCGAAAACGTGCTCAGCGGCAACGGGCAGGAGGGGGATATAAACCTGCTTGAAACCGCCGCCCGCAGCATCTTTGAGAGCGCGGACTGCGCCATCGGCCGCGAGGCCGCCCGCATGGTGCTCAAGGGCGTTACCGGCTTCCGTGAGGATTACGAAGCCCACGTGAAATATGGCCGGTGCCTCGGCGTGCAGAACCAGCCCGTGCCCTGTGTGGCGCTCTGCCCCGCGCATGTGGATATCCCCGGCTATATCGCGCTGATCCACGCCGGACGCAGCGCGGACGCGGTGCAGCTGATCCGCAAAGATAATCCCTTCCCTGCGGTGTGCGGCCTGATCTGCGAGCACCCCTGTGAGGAGCGCTGCCGCCGTACCTTTGTGGACGACCCCATCAAGATCCGCGGCCTGAAGCGTTACGCCGTTGAGCACGAGGGCGAGATCCCCGCGCCGACGATTGCGCCCGCCACGGGCAAAAAGATCGCCGTTGTGGGCGGCGGCCCCGCCGGGCTTACCGCCGCGTATTATCTGAGCCTGATGGGCCACAGCGTTACCGTATATGAGCAGCGCCGCAAACCCGGCGGTATGCTGCGTTACGGCATCCCGGGCTACCGTCTGCCCAGAGAGATATTGGATAAAGAGATCGCCGGGCTGCAGAAAACCGGCTTCGAGATCAGAACCGGCGTGTCCGTTGGCAAAGATATGCTGCTGGAGGATCTCAGAAAACAGAACGACGCGGTATATATCGCCATCGGCGCCCATACGGACCGCAAGCTGGGCATTGAGGGCGAGGACGCCAAAGGCGTGGTTTCCGCCGTGGAGATGCTGCGTGCCATCGGCGACGACGAATATCCCGATTACAAGGGCAAAACCGTTGTTGTGGTGGGCGGCGGCAACGTGGCCATGGACGTGGCCCGCAGCGCCGTGCGCCTTGGGGCGCAGAGCGTTACCATCGCCTACCGCCGCCGTAAAACGGATATGACCGCCCTGCCCGAAGAGGTGGAGGGCGCCATTGCGGACGGCTGCGAGATCGCCGAGCTGATGGCCCCCGTAAGAATCGAAAAGGACGAAAACGGCAGCGTGGCCGCCCTGTGGGTTAAGCCCCAGATCGTGGGCGAGGTAAAATGGGGCCGCCCCGCGCCCGTGAACGCGGACGCCGAAGAGGTGCGCATGGCCTGCGATATGGTGCTGGTGGCCGTGGGTCAGGGCATCGACAGTAAATATTTCGGCGAGAACGACGTGCCTCTGAAGCGCGGCGCCATTGCCGCTATGGAAAGCGGCGCCGTGGCCAACATGGAGGGCGTATTCTCCGGCGGCGACTGCGTTACCGGCCCCGCAACCGTGATCCGCGCCATTGCGGGCGGCAAGGTGGCCGCGGCGAACATCGACGAATACCTCGGCTTCCACCATGAGATTGAAAGCACGGTGGAGCTTCCGCCCATGCGCATCGACGATAACGAGCCTAGGGGCCGCGTGAACATGACCGAACGCCCCGCGGCGGAGCGGCGGCACGATTTTTGCCTGATGGAGCACTGCATGAGCGATCAGGAGGCCATGCAGGAATCCGCGCGGTGCCTGCACTGCGATCACTTCGGCTACGGCAGCTTTAAGGGAGGCAGAGAAAAGAAATGGTAAACGTAACGATCGACGGCATCCGTGTAACGGTACCCGAAAATACGAAGATTCTCGACGCCGCCCGGGCGGCGGGCGTCAATATCCCCACCCTGTGCTATTGGGAGGGCCTGAACGAGATCGCCGCCTGCCGCGTGTGCGCCGTGGAGGTGGAGGGCTTTAACAAGCTGGTTACCGCCTGCAACAACGTGGTATGGGACGGTATGGCGGTGCGCACCAATTCGAAGAAGGCCCGGCAGGCCAGAAAGACCAACCTTGAATTCATTTTGTCGGAGCACAACGCCGAATGCCCCGCCTGCGTGCGCAACGGCAACTGCGCCCTGCAGACGGCCGCGGCGGATATGGGCATCCGCGAGCTGCCCTTTGAAAAGAACGTGCCCACCAAAAAGCAGACCGGCAATTTTCCGCTGGTGCGCGATTACACCAAGTGCATCAAGTGCATGCGTTGCATTCAGGTGTGCGATAAAATTCAGCATTCCCATATCTGGGACGTGGTGAACACCGGCCCCAAAACCAGCGTGGACGTGCGCGAGGTTTACCGGCTTGAGGATTCCGATTGCGCCCTGTGCGGCCAGTGCATCACCCACTGCCCCGTAGGCGCCTTGCACGAGCGTGACGACGTTGATAAGGCCCTTGACGCGCTGTACGACCCCGAAAAGATCACCGTGGTGCAGATCGCCCCCGCCATCCGCACCGCATGGGGCGAGCCCTTCGGCCTTGCGCCGGAAAAGGCCACCGTGGAGCGCCTTTGCGCCGCGCTGAAGATCATGGGCTTCGATTATATCTTCGATACCAATTTCAGCGCCGATCTCACCATTATGGAAGAGGGCTCCGAGCTGCTGGAGCGCCTGAAGGATAAGGAGCATAACAAGTTCCCCATGTTCACCTCCTGCTGCCCCGGTTGGGTGCGCTTTGTAAAGGCCCATTACCCCGAGTTTACGGAGAATCTCTCCACCGCCAAGAGCCCGCAGCAGATGTTCGGCGCGGTGGCGAAGAGCTATTACGCAAAGCTGCTGGGCGTGGAACCCGAAAAGATTTTTGTGATCTCCATCATGCCCTGCCTTGCCAAAAAGCACGAATGCGCCATACCGGTGATGAACAGCGCCGGTGCGGGCCCGGACGTGGATATCGTCCTTACCACCCGTGAGGCGGACCGGTTGATCAGGCAATCGGGCGTCGACCCCAACCTGATCGCGGATCGCCCGCTGGATATGCCCCTGGGCGTGGGCAGCGGCGCAGGCAATATCTTCGGCGCTACCGGCGGCGTGATGGAGGCCGCCCTGCGCACGGCGTACGCCGTGGTGGCGGGTGAGAACCCCGCGCCGGACGCCTTTAAGGACGTGCGCGGTATGGACGGCTGGCGCGAACAGACCTTCGATTTGTGCGGCACGCCGCTGAAAATCGCCGTGGCAAACGGTCTCGGCAATGCGGATAAGCTGCTGAAGGCCATCAAGAACGGCGAAGCGGATTACGATTTTGTGGAGATCATGGCCTGCCCCGGCGGCTGCGTGGGCGGCGGCGGACAGCCCATCCACGAGCGCAGCTTCTGCGCCCCGGCCCGTGCCGAGGTGCTTTACGGGCAGGATGCGAACATGCCCCTGCGCTTCAGCCACGAAAACCCCAGCATCAAGGCCATCTATCGGGATTTTCTCGGCCAGCCCCTGTCGCACCTCTCCCACGAGCTGCTGCACACCGACCATAAGGCCTGGAAAATGCCGAACGAGGACTGAGTGTCCCTCCGGGAGAAATATATTTAAAATAACAGAAAGCGCAATGCGGAGAGATCTGCGTTGTGCTTCTCTTTTTGCGTTCTTCACAGAAAGGTGTGGTATTTCAAATTATAATTTATCGCGCTGTTCCGCAGTATCTCGTAGCGCGGCTGACCACAGC
>CAMOVW010000023.1 GCA_946627725.1 uncultured Clostridia bacterium | reverse complement strand
GCTTCCATGTGAACTCATCGACGACAACGGGAATAAACTGCATGCTTGCGTAAAGAAGTATATTCAACTATGGGGTCTTTCTGACGCGTTTGCGCAGTGGGTAGAAACCGAAAATCAATTCTGCAATACGCTTGTTGACCGTATCGTTACCGGATTCCCGGCACAGGATGCGGATGCGTGTTTTGAAAGGATCGGTTGTGTTGATCCACTCCTCGATACGGCGGAACCGTATCATCTGTGGGTGATCGAAGGCGATTTCGAAAATGAATTCCCTTTGCGTCAGGCCGGTGTCAATGTGATATGGACCGAATCCGCAGCGCCGTATAAAAAAATGAAGGTACGGATCCTGAACGGGCTGCACACTTCCATGGTTTTTCCCGGTATGTTATCCGGATTGGTTACAGTAGCTGATTGTATGAATGATCCGCTTCTTGCCGCGTATAACAAAAGAATTCTTGAAAAAAGAATTCTGCCGACGCTGGAAGACAGTGAAGAGATCAAAGCTTTTGCTTCGGCTGTAAAAGAACGTTTTCTGAATCCGTATCTGCATCATCGCCTTGCTTCAATTTCTTTGAATTCCGTATCAAAGTTTACCGTTCGCATTTTACCTACGCTCAAGGACAATTCCTCGGCAACAGGGGAGATCCCAAAGGAATTCGTATTGGCGCTTGCAGCTTTGATCCATTACTACAAAAAAGAAGAAGCGCAGGATGACGCCGCCGCCATTGCTTATATCCGTTCGAACAGAGTCTGCGATATTCTGAGTAACGCTGCGCTCTGGAGTGAAGATCTTTCTTTTCTGCGTCCTCTTGTTGAGGAATGTACAGGTGTTTTAAATACAAAAGGAATCGGAGAGGCGTTGGAATGGAGCTTTACCTGATCCACCCGGATGATAACGTACTTGTCAGTTTTGAAAACGGACATAAATACGCCAGATTTGATATAAAAGAGGGTTCCGAAGTAATAAAATACGGATTCCCGATCGGTATTGCAATATGTGATATAAACAGGGGAGGGCATGTGCATACCCACAATCTGCGCACCGCGCTGAAGCAGCATGCAGATTATAATTACAATCCGGTTCCGGTAAGTGTTTCGCATAGGGACCCTGATTCGATTCAGGCATTTGTCCGTTCCAACGGTGAAATCGGTATACGGAATGATATTTGGATCGTAAACACCGTTGGGTGCGTGAATCGAACAGCGCAGCTGATCGCCGAAAAAACCGGGGCTTTCAGTTTTCCGCATCCGTTCGGATGCAGTCAGCTCGGAGACGACCATGCGAGAACGAGAAAAACGCTTTGCGGTTTGATTCGTCATCCGAACGCAGGCGGCGTTCTTGTGCTGGGCTTGGGCTGTGAGAATAACGGGATTGAAGGTATTAAGGAAGAACTGGGCGTATACAACGAAAAACGGATAAGATTCCTGAATGCACAGGATTCTGAGGACGAGGTTGCGGACGGCGAGCGTATTGTGCGTGAATTGCAGAAGATCGCATCAAAAGATCAGCGCACCCCTGTACCCGTTTCAAAACTGCGTATCGGCCTGAAATGCGGCGGCAGCGACGGTTTTTCCGGTATTACAGCAAACCCTCTTGTTGGGCAGATATCGGACCGTTTGATCTCTATGGGAGGCACGTGCGTATTGACGGAGGTGCCGGAGATGTTCGGCGCAGAACAGCTTCTTATGGATCGTTGTGTGGATGAACGTGTTTTTGATAATACCGTTCGGCTGATCAATGATTTTAAGGATTATTTTGTTTCACACAAACAGCCGGTAAGCGAAAACCCCTCGCCCGGCAACAGGGCGGGCGGCATTACTACGCTGGAGGAGAAATCTCTCGGATGCGTGCAAAAAGGCGGACATGCCCCTGTAACTTCTGTGATCGGATACGGAGATACAGCGGATCTACCGGGGTTAAATTTGCTTGACGGGCCCGGGAATGACGGTGTTGCGATCACAAACCTGACGGCTGCAGGATGTCACATGATCCTGTTTACGACAGGTCGCGGCACCCCGCTCGGTGCGCCTGTTCCTACCTTAAAAATTGCGACAAATACAGGATTGTTTAATAAAAAACATAACTGGATCGATTATAACGCTATGGGCGGCGATGCGGATTCGCTTTGGAATTTGGTTCTTCAAACCGCATCAAGGCAAAAAACCAAGAATGAGATATACGGATATCGTGAAATTGCGATATTTAAAGACGGCGTCACACTGTAAAACGCATGATATACGCAAAAAGAAACAAATGTTCCCTTTTTGTTCTTGACGGAACCGCACATTTTGTGGTATTATAATCAGAGATAATTCTTTTGGAGTGATACAATGGCAAAGAAGAAGGAATACGGTAACGAAAGTATCGTAGCGCTGAAGGGGGCGGACCGCGTTCGCAAACGTCCTGCAGTTATTTTCGGCGACGACGGTCTTGAAGGCTGTGAGCATTCCGTTTTTGAAATCATTTCGAATTCCATTGATGAGGCGCGCGCCGGATACGGGAATCGGATCATCGTTACCCGGTTTTTGGACGGTTCTATTGAAGTTCAGGATTTCGGCCGCGGTATGCCGGTGGATTTTAATCAGAATGAGCAAAGGTATAACTGGGAACTGTTGTTCTGCGAACTGTATGCGGGCGGTAAATACGACCCCGAGGCGAACGGCGGATATGATTTTTCTCTCGGATTGAACGGTCTCGGCCTTTGTGCCACGCAGTATTCATCTGAATTTATGGAAGCGGAGATCCACAACGGTGGATTCTGCTATCAATTAATGTTCAAAAAGGGTGAAAACATAGGCGGATTGAAAAAAGAACCCTATGCAAAAAAAGATACCGGTACCCGGATCAGATGGCGTCCGGATCTTGACGTTTTTACGGATATTGCGATTCCGCTGGAATATTTTCAGGAAGTACTGAAAAAACAGGCTGTTGTTAATAACGGCCTGAAACTGATATTGAAAAATCAGATAACGGAAACTAAATTTGATACTTTTGAGTATGTATACGAAAACGGTATTGTTGATTATCTGAATGAAGAGGCCGCAGGGGAGGCGCTTACGCCTGTACAGTATTGGGAAACGGAAAGATTCGGTCGGGACAGAGAGGATAAACCGGAATACAAGGTTCGCATCACCTGTGCCGTAGCTTTTTCCGCGAAAAAGACAATAAAAGAATACTATCATAATTCCAGTTATCTTGAACATGGCGGCGCACCGGAAAAGGCTGTAAAGAGCGCCTTTGTATCTCAGATCGACGCCTATCTGAAATCCAGCGGGAAGTATAATAAGACAGACGCAAAAATTAACTTTCAGGACGTGGAAGATTGTTTAATGATTATCGTTTCTTCTTTTTCTACACAGACGTCTTATGAAAACCAAACGAAAAAGGCGATCACAAACAGGTTTATTCAAGAAGCGATGACGGCCTTCTTCAAGCATCAGATCGAGATCTATTTTATAGAGAATAAACTTGACGCGGATAAGATCTGCGATCGAATTCTGATCAATATGCGTTCCCGTGTGCGCGCGGAAGCAACCCGGCTGAATGTGCAGAAAACGCTTTCCGGTGGGAAAGATATGCTTACCCGTATCGAAAAATTTGCGGATTGCCGTTCAAAAGACGTGAACGAACGGGAGATTTTTATTGTGGAGGGCGACTCCGCCCTCGGCGCATGTAAACAGGCGCGGGATTCCGGATTTCAGGCCGTTATGCCTGTCCGCGGTAAAATTCTGAACTGTTTGAAAGCCGACCTCACAAAAATATTCAAAAGCGAAATCATTACCGATCTGATTAAGATTCTCGGCTGCGGCGTCGAGGTAACCGGAAAAGCCGTAAAGGGCGTTCCCGAATTCAATATCAATAATCTGCGTTGGAATAAAGTTATCATATGCACCGACGCCGATTACGACGGCTTCCAGATCCGTACACTGATATTAACGATGATTTATGCGCTGATGCCTACGCTGATCGATGAAGGCAAAGTGTTTATTGCCGAATCTCCGCTTTATGAGATCACATGCGGAAAGGATACCTGGTTTGCCTATACGGAGAAAGAAAAGACCGAAGCGCTGGAAGAGATCGGGAATAAGAAATATACCATCCAGCGCTCAAAAGGTCTCGGCGAAAATGAACCGGAGATGATGTGGCTCACCACTATGAACCCTGAAACACGCCGTTTGATCAAAGTAGAACCGGATTACGATCCAACAGCGGTTGCGGAGATGTTTGATCTCTTGTTAGGCGATAATTTACAGGGCCGAAAAGAAATGATTGCCACCAACGGAAATAACTATATCGATCTTGTGGATCTCTACTGAGGAGGGGAGAAGCAATGGCCAGAAAAAAGAAAACGGATGAAAATAAAGAGGCTAAGGGGAATCCTCTTGGAGAAAATGCGCATATCCTCGGCGCAGGTGAAATACAGAATCAGTTTATAACGTATACGCTGGAAAGCAATTATATGCCTTACGCCATGAGCGTTATCATGTCACGCGCGATCCCGGAGATCGACGGGTTTAAGCCTTCGCACCGAAAACTGCTTTATACGATGTATAAGATGGGTTTACTGACGGGCGCAAGATCCAAATCCGCAAATATCGTCGGCGCAACAATGAAGCTCAATCCCCACGGCGATCAGGCTATTTACGAAACCATGGTGCGTATGACGCGCGGCAACGAAACCCTGCTGCATCCATATATCGATTCCAAGGGTAATTTCGGAAAGGCGTATTCAAAAAACATGCAGTTTGCCGCTTCCCGTTATACGGAGGCGAAACTGGATCCGATCTGCAACGAGCTGTTTGCCGATATTGAGAAGGACGCCGTCCGATTTGTTCCCAATTACGACAATACCATGCAGGAGCCCACGCTTTTTCCGGTGCGGTTCCCCAGCGTATTGGTGAATTCAAACACCGGTATTGCAGTAGGCATGGCAAGCAATATCTGTTCGTTTAATTTGAAAGAGGTTTGCGAGACCGCAATCGAATTGATCAAGGATCCGGATCATGACGTGATGGAAACGCTGAAAGCTCCGGATTTCAGCGGCGGCGGATTTGTGGTATACGAGCCTGAAAAGCTGCGCGAGGTGTATAATACCGGCCGCGGTTCTATCCGTGTTCGCGGTAAGTACAGTTATGATAAACAGAACAACTGCATCGATATCACCGAGATACCCCCTACAACCACCAGCGAAGCAATCATCGATAAGGTGATTGAACACGTAAAGGCAGGAAAACTGAAAGAGATCAACGATATCCGTGATGAAACGGACAAAACCGGTCTGAAGATCACCATCGATCTGAAGCGCGGCGCAGATCCTGAAAAGGTTGCCCAGTTCCTGTTCAAAAAAACACCGCTTGAAGATCCGTTTCCCTGTAATTTTAACGTGCTGATCGAAGGTACCCCAATGACGATGGGCGTATCGGATATCCTGCTTGAATGGATCGCGTTCCGGACGGAATGTGTTAAAAACAGAACCCATTTTGAACTTGTAAAGGCAGAGGATCGGCTGCATCTTCTGCTGGGCCTTGAAAAAATATTGCTGGATATCGATAAAGCCATCAAAATCGTTCGTGAAACAGAAGAGGAAAGCGACGTCGTTCCGAATCTGATGATCGGATTCGGTATCGATGAGATTCAAGCGGAATATGTTGCGGAGATCAAGCTGCGTCATCTGAACCGCGAGTATATTCTTAAGCGTTTGAATGATATCGAGGACCTTCAGAAATCGATTACCGATATGAAAGATATCCTCGGTAATAAGAACCGGGTTCGCAGAATCATTATCGCTGAGCTGCAGGATGTGATCAAAAAATACGGCAGGGAACGTAAAACCCAGATCATCTATGAAGACGATATTGCGCAGGTGGAAGAAACCGAAGAAATCCCGGACTACAGCGTAATGGTGTTTTTCTCCAGAGAGGGATATTTCAAGAAAATCTCTCTTCAATCATGGCGCATGAGCACAGCGGGGCACAAATTAAAGGACGGCGACGAAATCATTGAAGAGATGGAAGTGAATAATACCGATGAATTGCTGTTCTTCAGCAACCGGAATCAGGTCTATAAAATGCGCGTCTCCGACTTCGATGAGTGCAAAGCAAGTACTCTCGGCGATTTTGTTGCGACAAAATGCGGTATGGATGAGGGCGAAACCGCCATATATATGGCGGTTGTGAAAGAGTATGCCGGATATATGCTGTTCTTCTTTGAAAACGGGAAAGTTGCCAAAGTGGATATGTCTTCTTATGCAACAAAAACAAATCGAAAAAAACTGATCAAGGCCTATTCAGATCGGTCTCCTTTAGTCGGAGTACGTTATATCACGGAAGATTGTGAATTTGTATTGCGCAGCACCGGCGGAAGGGTGTTGCTGTTCCATTCCGGCTTGATTGCCTCCAAGAGCGCAAAGGATACGCAGGGCGTTAATGTTATGACGTTGAAAAAAGCGCAAACACTGTCAACGGTAGAAGATTATAAGGACGGTATGTTTGTAAAGCCTTCCCGCTATCGCTCTAAAACGTTGCCGGCCGCAGGCGCTGTGTTGAGTGCGGATGACGTTGCCGAACAATTGAAATTCCATTAAAAAAAAGCCGGGATTTGCATCCCGGTCTTTTTTTGTTGAAGTGATAAATTTATTTAACGTGCTGCCGTATCGGAAACGGCAACCGCAGGTTGTGAAATTAAAATCAGAGGGAGAGGTGAGACGTTGTTGCCGACGTCTGAATCATCTTTTAAACCTTCGTCGGCGGTATTCAGCATCCGCAGTAAATCTGCGGGTATGGATATTGCGGCCTGCGTATTAAGATCAAGGGAAGGTTTTGGCGGGCGCAGAATATCTAAAAGCTGTACTGAAATCAAAACTGCGGGCTGCGAGCTGCAAATATGCAGTTGGGGAGCTTCTTTATTTTGCGATTTTTGAAGTGACTGAAAGCCTTTTTCCGGTCGCCTGTAGGAATCCGGCTCCGGTATGTCGGTTGGTTTTTTCTTCGGCGGAAGAATAAAGATTCTTGTTTTATCCGGATCTTCATCCATGGACATACCGTAACCGTAGTTTATATCATCTTTACGGGATTCAGGCGTACGGTCAATGCGGTTTCCTTCGGAGGAAACGTCCGCATAGTTATTTTTAGACATGTTTATTGCCCCGGGATTATCAGACGGAGAGGAATCTTTCGGGGGAACGTCATATATCACAAAGTCCTTTTCATCCACAATTACCGCGTTCTTTTTTTGTTGTACCTGCGGCTGTGATTGCTGCCATTGTTTTGGTTGCTGAGGTTGTTGCCCAACGAGGTTGTTGTGCTGTATCGGGTTTGCTGACTTAAATGGCTGTTGTTGATAATTGTATGGGTTTGGATTGTGATACGGCATTTGATTCTGCGGCGTCTGTCGATTTTGATATTGGAGATAATTCTGCTGCATCTGTTGATTTTGCGGGGAAAACTGCTCGGCTGCGCAATAGGGACAAAACCTCGCGTCAGGAATGGTACGATGGCAATTAGGACAATTGTGCATATTTTATTACCTCCATCGGGGAAGTCAGATTAACATTACTTACCTCTTAATATACCATGCAAATCTAAAAAAAGCAACAGGTTCATCGGATTTCACATCAGCATTCGAAATTCATCTAACAGATCTGCAAACACCTTTAGTGCTTCGTTTACGGGTTCCGGGGTGCTCATATCAACGCCGGCGATTTTTAACAATGATATCGGATCTGTGCTGCAGCCTCCGGATAAGAACTTTTTATAATCTTTTACAGCCTGTTCTCCTTCGGAAAGAATGCGGTTTGCTATTGCAACAGCGGCAGAAAAACCGGTTGCATATTGGAACACGTAATAGTTGTAGAAGAAATGCGGAATCCTTGCCCATTCAAGCGCGATCTCTTCATCCAGAAACATATCCGGGCCGAAATACAGCTCGTTTAATTCTTTATACTTTTTGCATAATATATCTGCGGTGAGCGCTTCACCCGCTTCGGCCATCTTACCCATCATTAATTCGAATTCCGCAAACATGGTTTGTCTGTATACGGTGCCCTTGAACTGATCGAGAAAGTGGTTGATCAGATATGCTTTTTCTTTTTTATCCTCGGTATTTTTCAGAAGATAACGCATAAGAAGAACTTCGTTGCACGTGGAAGCCACTTCTGCAACAAAGATGACATAGTCGCTTGTACAGATAGGTTGATTCTTGCAGCTGTGGTAGCTGTGAAGGGCGTGTCCCATTTCATGGGCCAGAGTAAACATGGAATCAAGATTGTCTTTATGGTTGAGAAGCACGTATGGGTGCGGATATGCATTCCCAGAAGAATACGCGCCGCTGCGTTTTCCTACATTTTCATATACGTCGATCCAACGATTGTTGAAGCCCTGTTTCAGAAGATCTGTATAGTCTTCTCCGAGGCAGGACAGCGCTTTCAGCACGGTTTCTTTCGCTTCCTCAAATGATATTTTTGCAGAGGCTTCCGGTACGATCGGCGTATATACGTCATAAATGTGCAGTTCCGGCGTGTTCAGCATTTTTTTCCGTAAGGCGACATAATCGTACATCTTATCGAGATTTGCATGTACGGTATCGATCAGGTTGTGATACACTTCAACAGGAATTTCGTGGGAATCCAAAGCAGCTTCCAGTGTGGACCGGTATTTTCTTGCATTGGCGTAAAACATCAATTGCTTAAACTGGCCGTTGAGCGTTGCAGCAAAAGTGTTTTTGAATTCACCGATCGTTTTATAATATGTTTGAAAAACAGACTTGCGAAAATCCTGATCTGCCGATTCCAGCAAAGGAACAAAAGAACCGTCTGTAAGCTGATGATTTTCACCGTTGCTGTCTGTAACGTCTGGGTAGGTTATATCCGCATTGCGAAGCGCGCTTCCGATTGCGTCGGGCGTATCGGCCATTTCGTTCGCAGCCGCAAGAAGCGTTTCACATTCGGAAGAAAGAATGTGTTCTTTCCGTCTGCGGATCGTATAGATCGTTCTGCGATACGTTTCCAGCGCCGGACAATTCCGATAAAAAGACTGCAGCGTTTCATCCGGAATACTCAAAATTTCGGGCGTCGCAAAAGCACCGGCGCTTGAAATTGCAGTGTATACACGGATCGCTTTCCCTCTCATATCCTGATAGAACGCGTTGCCTGTATCTTCGTCGCTTTTGCAGCTGGCATAGCCGTAAAGCTTTGAGAGCCGCAGTGAAATATCATCTTCCGTTTGAAAATAAGCGAGAAGCGTTTCCGCATTCTCCATAAGTTTTCCTGCAAAAGCGGACAAGTTTTTTGTTTGATCAAGCAGTGCTGTATACTCTGCGGTCCAAAGTTCGTCTGATTCAAAAATATCTTTCAGATTCCATGTATCGTTCGGGTCAACATCTTTTCTCAACGGGGTTCTGTTCATTTATTATTCTCCTTTTATATGTGAATCGTTTCTTTGTTGATAATCGGGCCGTATGAAACTGTTTTTTGATCGATTTCCGTTATACCGCTGCTTCCGATGCGTATCACGGTACCGCCGTTCAGTTTGAATCCTCCGCCGGAAGCTTTTCCTACTTTCATGGTATAAGTGAGGCGGATTCCCTGATAGGGAATTGAAAAGTTGTTCACATGCTCATGTCCGCAAAAAACATATTTTACGGATTTCAAACTTTTCATAAGATCAAAAAAACCTTTTTGGACGGGAACGCCGTCGCGTTTCTCGCAGCAGATTTCTTCGTGACGTTCACCGCTTGCGGAACGGTCCGGTTTCCATTTGTTTTGTAAAACGTCCCAGGCGGCATCAAATGCGTACTGGTACTCTGGCAGAGGAATGTGAAACATAACAGATATCTCGGCTTTTTGATCGGATCGGATGTTGATCTGCTGCGCATTCCGGCGGAACCAATCCCGTTGTTTTTCGTTTGCCTGCGAATGGCCGCTGTCCATCATAAAAATTGCTTCAATGATCCGGTTGTCTTCCACAATCTCTATAATGTAATTCCCGACCCCCATGGCGGGATCGTTCTTTTTAAACAAGCAGTGAGGACAACTCATGAATATATCCGCCATATAGTTCTTATCCATATTGGATTCATCCTCATGGTTGCCGAATACGGGCGCCCAGGGGACGCCGAAACTTTCAAACAGCGTACAGATCTTTTTTATGGAATAAGAAGCGCAATCGCTGCAGATCAGATCTCCCGTTACGGTGATCAGATCCGGTTTTACTTTCTTAACGATGCGCCGCATAGTGATGGATTCCGTGCATGCCATAAATGCCCGTTCGTCATTATCGGCAAAATGAGGATCTGTAAAATTCAAAATTACAAAATCGCGGTCCCTCTTTTTTTGCAGAGAGAAAGAGCAATCGTCTGCGTTGATATCTGTGCTTGGTTTTCCGATATAATGGGTGTGTATGTGTTTTTCGCGATTTTTGTAAGCGTTTATTTTTTTTTGTATTCCCAAATCTTTCCGGAGCGATCTGATGTCAGAGAGCATTATTATTCCTCCGAATTCAGAATGATTATCCTGTCGCCTGCAATACTGTCAAAAGAGAGCAGTACCGTTGAACTTTGTTTATCATACCGGAATTCACATGCCGCGTCGTCGATCAGCACAGAAGTAACGGCTGCCGGTACTTTCAGCCGAATATGAGCCTTAAAGCCGGCTGCGCCGCTTGTGATCAACTTTATTCGGCCGCCTTTTTTTGACATATCGATAATACGTACAGAGGATCCGATGATCGCTAACGGGTCGCGTATAAGGTTTAAATCACACAGAAGACTGTTCTCGCCGGGGGCTACGGTTTTGTTGTTGATTACGGGGAAATCTTCAGAGAACATATCCACATAATTCCCGCTGATCTGCAGCGGAACGTCACTGATGCTTTCGTCCATTACCGCAGAAATGAGATATGGCCCTCTGCGGAGCTGCAGCGTGTTTCGGTATTCGGTTGAAGGAACCGTCTGTTTATAAAATGACCGAAGCATATCGGCATTCTTTTTGCTGTAAGAAAAGAAACAGGGATTGATTTTCCAGATTGCGGCTTTTCCCTTGCCGCAGCTGAAAACGGATTGTTCTTTCTCAGGATGTACGCCGAGCATCTCAAACAGATGTTCTGCCGCGGTGGGGTAACGGCCTGTCCACCAGCTTTGTATTGAATGATACGGATCGGAGCCGTCTCCGATATAGATCAGCGTACCCCCCTGTTTTACCCATTCCGCAATGGCCGCGTTCATATCGGGCGAATCCGGTTTCAGGTACTCATAACTCATAAGAAGTACACGGTAATCGTCCAGATATCCTGCGTATCTGCGTATATTATCCAAAAGAACGGGCCGAAGGGCGACGCCGTATTTCAGAAGGGGCATCGCTATCCCGTAAAAAGAGGGGAACGTGGCGGATGCGGTATATTTGAGAAGCAGCTCAGGGTCAGGGGAATCGGATTCTATCACCTTTGTTCTGATATCTTCTGTAAAACTCTGCTTTTCAACCAGAACGGTGCCCGTTTCTTCCTGCGGGGGAGCAGAGAAAAGATCGTCCGGATAATCTCTTTGGTATAATTGAGCATCCCCCATCAGAATTCCGATATTTTTCTCTTTGGAGTCTGAATCTTCAAAGGTCCCGAGCGTCTGGAACATATTGTTCAACAGGGTTTTATAAGATTCCGGAATCTGTGTGCCGTTGACGTCGTTGCGCGGATATTTATCGAAAAAGATCCGATGCGGCCAGGGACAGATCTCGAACTTGTTGATTTTTGGGTGAAGAAGGGAAGCCGCTACCGTACAAAGATAATTTTTGCGATAGTCGTTCCAATCAAAGGCAGGATTGTCTTCGATCGGATCGTGCAGAAACCACATTTCCCGGCCGGTGTTCTTAACAAGTTCCTGCATTACGCCGTATTCAAGATAAGCGGTTTCAAATGTTCTTTCTTTTAATTCTCCGTTAAACCAGTTCCGTTCTCTTGCGGTGCCTGTCCATACCTGTGCGATACAGCCGTCAACGCAGGGAATGTCTGCAAGTTTTCCTTCCGGGCTTACAATTTTCCATTGCGTATAGTTGAGCAGACTATGGGTCGGTACGTAAAAGCGGACGGCCCTGCCGTATTTTTTCAGAGAATATGATTTTACTTCACTGCTTACTCTGTCAATTGTGCGGGTATAAAGATACTGTTTCAGTTTTGAACATTTAAAACGCGCGTCAACACTGCTGTGCGGGGGTTGCCATTTTGATCTGTAATACATTTCAAATTCCCGTTGAAAAGCGGGAGAATAACCGGCGCGATCCCAAAACTCAGGTTCTTCCACATGAATTGCTTCCACGCCGAGATCAACGGCTTTTTTTAGTTTTTCAGAGATGTACGCGGCAAAAGAAACGGTGGGCACCATATAAGGGCAGTCTTTTCCGTGAAGGATTTTATTGCCGTACCTGTCGGTTTGCGCTTCGTCCCAGTGGTTTTCTCCGTCGTATTCGCCGTAAAGATAATCCTGATATCCACCCCATGCGATACCCGTCATAAGATGAATAACATACCCCTGCGCTTTATAATGATGAATGCGCTGTTCTGTGGAATCGTTCATGCCGTAAACCATTACAAAATCGCATTGATTATCGTATTCTGCCTGAAGATCGGCGCTGTTCTGATATCCGGTCCTTTCCTCTGTACGAGATCTGATAAAAGCCATCTTTCGCACCTCTTTTATAATCTTTGATTAAAATTTTATCATAATGATTTTAACTTTTCAATATGAATTATTTATAAAAAAAAGATAAATCATTTTTTTCGTAAAATGTAGAAATAATTCCAAAATATACTTGAAGTATTCAAAATAATATCATATAATATACAAAAAAGGCAGAAAACTTATGCATAAAAATGTTGATATTATCTTTGTGCGGCACGGAGAATCCAATGGGAATATCGGAATCGCAGAAGAAGGTTTTCATCCGGACGATCCGCGTCTTACAACAAAAGGAACAGAGCAGGCGATGAAGCTTGCGCAGCGTTTTCAGAAAGGGAAAATATCTGCAATATACGCAAGCGCACTGCTGCGCGCCTGCCAAACGGTTCAACCGCTTGCAGAAACGCAAAACAAAAGAGTTATCGTTTTGCGAGAGCTGATGGAAGTGGGAACAATGATCCCGAACACATCGCCTTCACTTGTTTCCGAATATGCGCCGAACGCTTACGCCGGAATCGTTGAAACGGCCGCCCTTCCGGTGCTGTTTCCGCCGGATTCTTACGATCAGAGCATCTGCGAACAACGCGCAGCGTACTGTATGGATCGCATATTGGAAAGCTGCAAGGACGGGGATCGTATTGTTGTTTGTACACATGGCGGTTTTATCGGATATCTGATCCGATATTGTTTGGGGATTACTCTGCCGGAAACATTCAATTGGCAGATCGATAACTGCGCCGTATTTCGTATCTTGCTTTCGGATCAAAAGATTCCGAAATTATGTTCTGCAAACGATATTTCTCATCTAATGTGTTAAGGAGGATTTTTTCATGGCTCACTGCCCGAAATGCGGAAAGAAACTGAAATTAACTGACATAAGTCAGTTCTGTCCCTCTTGCGGCGTCAACATGCGTTTTGTTGATTTTGAGAAGAATTTTTATAAGGAGGCTAAAATTGCAGAACTTTCACAGGCGAATATGCATGTGAAAATCAAGCGGTTGAAAGCTTCGTTTGTCGGTTCAAAACTTACGATCGCAAGGCTGATTGTTATGATCCTGCCGTTGGTTTCCATGTTGATTCCAAACGGAGAATTCTCATTGATGCTTCCGTTCAGCGCAAATACATATTCATTCAGCGCGCTTGGGGTTTATACTCTGTTTTCGTCCGGAGGTTTTGATTATATCACCGGTATGACGGGCGCGGCAATCGACGGGGCGGTGTTTACTTCGCTGAAAAACGCGCTTTTTGTGTATGCAGGCGTCGCCGTAATCTGTGTTCTGATTTTGCTCGTTTCCGTACTTGGCTTTATCAGCATTAAAAATATGCAGAAAATCAACGTCGCGCTTGCGTGCAGCGGTGTTTTGATTTCCGTTGTATCAATGGTTATGATCGGTAAATTTGCAGCCGGCGCAGGAAAAAGCGTTTTTATATCGGGAAAAAACGGTTTCGGTCTTATTGTGACGATGATTATGTTCGCCGCCGTATGCGCCGTTAATTTCCTTCTGATCAAAAAAGGGATTCCTGTCGAATATGACGAAGGAATGCTTGAACGCGTTGAGATCTTCAAAAAAGTGAAAGCCGGAGAAGTTGATATCGACGCTCTTCCACAGCCGATTGTAGAAACGGCTGAAACCAGAAAAATTGATGAAGAAATCGCAAAAGAAGAAGCTTCCTTTAAGAAGAAGCACGAAACGAAGGAGGGTACGGATAATGGAAACCGATAAAAAAAACAAACGTTCAAAATTATTATATGCCGGTGTAATTTCAGTATTGATCCTCTTTTTTATAATAGGCTTCGGTTACGGTTTGAACAGCGTATTGAAAATGGAGGGAAATTTCCCTCCTGACAATCTTACGGAAGGAAAAACTTCTGAGGAAGAGATAAAAAAGGATCCAGTAAAGTATCTGAACGATATTATCTCTTCCGCAGAAACGGGAAAACCGCAGTTCTCATCGGATGCAGCTTTTGATATCGATGAAGATTCATTGATTACCGACGGTTCAGATACGGTTAAACTTACCATGAATTATATTCGGGATGATATAAATGATCATCTTAATGATTCATTTGAGCAGGTAAGCCGGGATTTCGGAGAGGATTTCAGTTCCATTCTTCGCACGCCGGCCATCACTGCTGCGGACGTTGAGAATTGCGAGATCGATTACAAGTTCTATAAATGCAACGCCTGCGGAGAGACTTCCGATCGGCAGGAAAGTTCCTGTGAAGCATGCGGCAGCGAGTATCCTTATGCCCTGCAATACAGAGATGATTATACTATCACCTATAAACTGAAAGTGAACGACAATGTGCGAACCGGTAATTTCCCCGTGCATTCTGATGAAGAGCTTCAGAAATTGATCGGTGATAATATTAAGAACATTCTCTTACTTGATAAAACGGAAGTGGACTATTCCGGCCTCGCATTGCGTGTACAGGTAAACCGAATTACCGATGAAATCAAGCGTTTGACGTATATTAAAGACATGACCGTATCCGCCAACGGTGATTTTATTGGTGAATGCGCTGCGCTTGGCGGTCTTTCGGTTTCTGTAAATGTAACCGAAACGGAAAACTACTGGTTCACGTGGCCTTCAATTTCACTTTCCGCACACAGTAAGGATGTGGAACCAAAAGAGAAAGACAATCTGCTTGCAACGCTGGTATTCCCTGATGCAAAACAGGATGGTGTGGAATGGATCAGTTCCGACCCGGATGTTGTAACCGTAGACGATGACGGGTATTTTACTGCTGGCAAAAAAGCCGGCAAAGCAACCATTACTGCAACATATATTTATAATAATAAGCCATATTCCGATAGTTGTGTGGTGAATGTGAAATACGACGTGGAATCGATTTCACTGAATAAGAGAAAACTAAATATGAATCAGGGAGACACCTTTACGTTTGCTGTTTCAATTTCTCCTAAAAAGGCAACGATTCAAACCGTAAAATGGTATAGTGAAGATGAGAATATCGCAAAAGTAGATGAGAACGGTGTTGTAACCGCCGTTTCTCCGGGTGTGGTTCGCGTATATGCACTCTCTGATGATTTGTATTACAGAGCATCATGTGAGGTGACAGTGCATGAATGAGAATCAGCAGCAGAATAATCACGTTAAAATAACTGAAGGGATCTTCGGGGCGGAAAAGAATTCGGCGGAAAACATTGATCAGGCCAGATTAAATCAATACAGCAATATTGCAGTGCGAATGTTTCATACCCCGGTGCTTTCCGTAAAAGAGATCCTCTTTCCGGGAATTGCAGAATTCGCTACCAATATGCTGTCGGCGCTTGAGCAGTACAGAACGATATATTTCGTTAATGTGCTGAAGATCGATATGACTTATGTTACGCTGATTCTGACGCTGATCGGTATCTACGACGTACTGAATAATCCTTTGATGGGCATCGCATACGATAAAACCCGCACAAGATGGGGTAAAGCGAGGCCCTACGTTGTGGCGACAGCCATACCGTATTATGCAAGTATCCTTGTTATGTATGCCGGCGCTACGGTTTTCGGCAACACCTCTACAAACGATCCAAAAAAAATCATTTTTGTTTTTGTTATGCTTTTCCTGCAGGAAACATTCTCCACGATTTATTCAATTCCAAGAGGAAATATGCTTTCTCTGCAAACGGCAAATCCAAACGACAGAATCAAAGTAGGGCTTGTGCAGCAGTATGCCGGTTATACGGGGTCGCAGCTTGTGTTTATTCTGTTTATTCCGTTTATGGAGCTGAATAACAAAGGCTATATCGACGTACCCATGCCGCTGCTTTATGCGATTTTCGCAACCGTTACCTGCGCCTGCGGCGTTGCCGGTAATGTGGCGATGGGAGTTAAATGCAAAGAACGCATCCTTCTGCAGCCCAAACCGGCGCCCGTTACAAAAACGATCTTTTATGTTTTGAAAAACAAATACGCGCTGCGTAATTTTATTGCGGGTTTCGCCACTTCCTGGTGGAGCAACGGCGGTTACAAATGGGATGTGGTTACACAGCAGGAGATTTTCGGCGGATCGATCCCGTCATTCGTAGCATATATGCCGTACAATGTTTTTACATATCTGAGCGTAAGCTTTATTCCGAAGTTCCGGAAACTGTTTAAGAACAACAACAGAAACGGCGTTATCTTTCTGCGGCTATGGGATCTGTTTACATGCCTGATTATGGCAATCATAGGATGGAACGTTGTGGATAAAAAGTGGGCTATCGTTGCATTGTATGCTGTGTGTTACGGGTTGAACGGCGTAAACGACGGCCCCGCAAAAGTGTTTGAGGCAGAACTCGGGCGAGAGATCAACGATTACACGGAATATGTGACCGGAGAACGGCCGGACGGTACGATAGGTCTTCTTACGGGGCTTATTACAAAAATCACCGCGCCGATCAACGCATGGTTCACGATCAAGCTGTTCAAATGGTCCGGGTATGATACTACCATTACAATGAAACCCTGGTCCCAGGGCAGCAAAGTGGTTTATCAGAAGGTGTTCTTCCTGTTTATAGGTATATCTATTTTACCTGATGTAATAAGAATGATACCGTAACTGTTTTACGATCTCGTCGGCGAAAAACGCGAGCGCATGTATATTGCGCTGAACGAACGCCGCGCTTTGATGGCAAAGGAAGATCAGGATAATGAGGCTATAGATGAAATGGTACATGCGCTGGCTTCAGAGACCGACGTCGGGAAATAACATGGCAGATATAACTTGTCATTAATATGTTAAGGATTGAAATAACTACCCGAAGAGGTATAGTTTCAATACTTTTGTTCAGGAGGGTAAAAAAATGAAATTCGGAATCTGTATCGGTGATGATTCGGAAAAAATCGCAGTGTGCAAAAAACTCGGGTTTGATTACGTTGAATCATCTTTCGGTATGCTCGCAAGCGAAGATGAAGAGAAATACGACTGTTTTCAGGAAGCGTTAAAGAAAAACGGTTTTTCCTGTATCAGCGTAAACTGTTTTTTGCCCGGATCTTTGAAGGTAACCGGGCCCGATGTTGATACTCAAGCGCTTTCCGCTTATATCGAGCGCGGTATGCGAAGGGGCGCAGCGCTCGGTGTAAAAAAAGTGGTTTTCGGCTCAAGCGGCGCAAGAAATATTATAGAGGGCTTTTCTTATGAAACAGCCGTGAAACAAATCGTTTCTTTCTTGAGAGATATCGTTTCTCCGATTGCGGAAAAGTATGGGATTACCGTAGTAATAGAACCGCTCTGTTCCAGAGAGACGAATATTATAGAAAGTTTAAGGGAGGGCGCTGTTTTTGCATCCGTTGTGAATTGCGGCAATATACGTCTTCTTGTTGATTTGTATCATGCATATCACAGCTGTGACACAAACGAACATATCAGATCTATGGCAGGCATGATAAAGCATGCGCATGTTGCCGAACCCGAAAAACGCAGATACCCCAAACCCGGAGATGCATATGTTTACTCGGATTTTATAAACGCTTTGATCTTTGCCGGATGTGAAACCTGTTCGGTTGAAGCTTCCTGTTCCGATTTTGAAACGGAAGCTGCCGATGCGATAAAAACATTGCGTGATTCTGTTTCAGTCTGATACGAAGCATTTACATTTTTGAGCGGTTGATCCGCTCTTTTTTTTGTAATAAACAGGACATGTTTTTCATATACATTGAACGGAAAACAAAAAATAGGAGTGTTGCTATGGATATTCAAGTAGTTGCTGTGAATCAGCTGAATTCTGTTTCATCCCAGATCAAGGAAAATACCGTTGATTGTGATCTGATTCTTCCGGATTATTATCCGGAGATATCTAAAATCCTTGATTGCCGTGTACGGCTTTCAGAAGAAGCTGTTACGGTTACGGCGGATAAAATCAGCATTGCGGGCATTGCGGCTATCTGGCTGTTATATACTGCGGAAGACGGTGTTCTGAAAGTGTATGAATCAGCATGTAAATATACAAAACTTGTGCCCGGAACAGATATTGATTCAGGTGATACAAATATTATCAGTCAAACCGTAACTGCGCTGAATTACAGAGCTGTTTCACCTCGTAAGATCGAAGTTAAGATCGATGCTGCGGTAAGGGTCAATACGCTTCGTTTGGAAAAGAGGGAGCTGATCAGTGATATTTGTGACGATAGGGTTCAAAAACGAATTGTTGAAAAAGAGGGGTATCGGATTACATCTTTTTCTTGTTTGAAAGTTGATTTTGAGAATGAGATCAGCTTGCCTGCGCCGAAGGAGAATATTTCCGGTATCCTGAATAAAAGCGTTTGTGTGATAGTTCATGAAGTAAAAGCGGCGGATAATAAAGTGATGTTGTCTGGTACGGCGGAAATCAGTTTTACATATATAACCGCAGATAACAACATCAGCAACGAATGTAGTATCAGCCTGCCGTTTACGCAAATCAAAGAGGTATTCGGCATAAGCGAAAGCGATCGTTGTGATATCAGCATACGAAACGCCGATATCGGTATCGATATGAAAAGTGAGATAAACGGAGATAATGAAGCAAATGCCGTGATACACGCCGAGTTTGAACTGATTACAGGACGGGAAACCGCATATGCATATATTGACGACGCATATGCTGTAAACGGAATATTGAAGGAAGAAAAAAAACGATTGAAAGTATGCTCCGGTATAAGACAGATCACAGATCAGATCGATTTGTCTGGTGAGATACCGTTCTATGATATTAAGATCTCAAAAATCTATGATAGAAGAATTACTGACATTTCTTATACCACGCGTTGGAACGATAATACTTTACTGTTGAGCGGCAGCGTAAATCTGAAACTTCTCGTACAAACAGAAGACAGTACTTACTATTGCTTCTCAAGGAACTGCTCTTTTGAACATCAGATTCTTTTTGACGCAGAGGTACAGTATTGCAGTATTGTTGTTGCCTCGACGACGCTGAATGCGGAAAAAGGAAACGGCGATTCGCTGCAATTCAAAGGCAGCATGCGTATGAATATCGTATCCGTACAGGGATGGGAAGCGGAGTATCTGGCAAGCGCGGAAATAATCCCCGACGACCTTGTATCCGATAACGAAAAAATCGTTCTGTATTACGGAGAAAAAGGGGAGTCGTTATGGAAAATTGCAAAAGAAAACCGAACAACATTGCAAACGCTGTCTGAACTGAATGATGTGAACAGCGATCTTCTTACAGAAAATAAACTATTGGTATTTCCCGTATAAAAAGAAAAACCGGAACGCTTAAATACGTTCCGGATATTTTTTTACAGTGCGGAACAGCCGAAACTGTTTACAAGCGCTGTGATTTTTTGACCTCTTTTGCACATGGGACAATGAACGGCAGGGCTTGATAAATATCCATCGAGATCTTTCGGGTTGAATACGGATTTTACTGGAATCCCGTTGCTTTGTGTGATCGTTGCGAATATGGAACAAACACCTACCGGAACGCCGTTATAGTAACGCACAGCCTCCGCTGCGGATTCTGCAGTGTAACCGGTAACCACAGATGCTGCAAGAATTAAAACGTTTTTTTCTGAAATCATCGGGGCTGTATTGTCACGGAAAAACAGTTGACTCCCCGAAGTGTGCTCGGGCGTTAAAACATAAATATCCTGTTCCGCATTCACGTTAAACCGGTCCGGAGCAGTCAGCACCGAAGCAAGACATGCGCCGATTACTTCCATCCCGTCCAGACAAAGAATCGTATCAATACGTTCCGTGTAGCGGAAATCTTCTGCAAGCGCGTTGGCAATCGCTGCAGCTTTTCGCAGATTTGCCTTGTTGGATGCAATGTCGATATAATAATTCATATGGCTGTGGGACGTGGCAAAGTGACCTTTATAAATATCGAGATACAGATCCGGGCTGTTAGAACGAATTTTATAGCATTCACCGAGCGGCATATTGATTCCTCCTTATTTTTTTATATTTTAACATTTAATTTAATAAAAAACAAGTAAACAATTCAATCGTTATGAGATTTATGCTATTGATTGACGATCTGTTTTGTGATAATATTATATCAATAAAAATCGAAGGATGCGATTCAATGGTTTTTGCTCCGGATCTGATGCGTGACAATAGCGGAAATATAGTTGTTTCTGATAACGATATGTACAGACGCAGAAAAGAGATCCTTGAAATACTTCAGAAAAATGCATATGGGTTTATGCCGTCAAAGGTTCCAGTAGAGGGAAGAATCATATCAAAAGATCCTAAAACATGCAGCGGCAACGCGGTTTTATACAATACGGAGATCAGCTGTATTTTTAACAGCTCGGTATTTCATTTCCCGATGTCCCTGGTCGTTCCGAACGGTTCCGGCCGAAAACCGCTGATTATTGTTATTAATTTCAGGCCTTGCCTCTATGATATGTATATACCGGTTGAAGAGATCATCGATAACGGATTTGCTTTGGCGCAGATTTATTATAATGATATCACTTCTGACGATGGTAACTTTGAAGATCGGCTTGCTGCGTTCTTTCCCCGGAATAATGATTCAGCGCCGGGTAAAATTACCATGTGGGCATGGGGTGTCAGCCGCGCGCTGGATTATCTGTTGACGCTCGGTTGGTTCAAAGAGGAAACAATCGGTTTGATCGGGCATTCCCGTCTTGGCAAAACAGCGCTTTGGTGCGCCGCAAACGATCAGAGAATCACCCATGTATGTTCTAACGATTCCGGATGCATGGGGGCTGCATATGCGCGAAGTTTGCATGATGGCGGCGAATCCACCTCTGTGATCGCAAGTGCGTTTCCGTTTTGGTTTTGTCCCCGGTTTTCCGAAATTTGCCGGGGTGTGAACGCATTGCCCTTTGACCAGCATTTTTTGCTTGCAGCCATCGCCCCCCGCTGTGTTCTGGTCAACAGCGCGTCCGGGGACGCATGGGCGGATCCCGCTTCGGAACAGAACAGTTGCGTCGGGGCCGATCCCGCATGGCGCGCATACGGGGTAAAAGGATACGCCGGTCAATTGAATACATATAATGAAAATGAGGGAAATTTCAGCGGCAGGATCGGATATTTTAAGCGCAGCGGTATCCATTTCCTCGGCAGAAAAGATTGGCAATCATTTATGCGCTTCATAAATAATCACATCAATAGTAACGATGAAATAATTGCGGAGGGGGAGTGAAACATGCGTCAATGTCCTCAATGTGGAAGTGAATTGAAGGATGCGGCCACAACCTGTTTTTCATGCGGTTACAGGATCAGGAGTGTTTCCGCAGATAAAAACCAGAAAAACGATGATGATAAAAACCAACAGACCGCACTTGAAAAAAAGTATCTTGTTGACCAACTTGCGGATGACGAAAACGGTTCCGAGGATGCAGTGCAAACAGATGAAACGCAGAATTCAAACAACAGCGAGCATTCTGTTGATGAGGAGCGTCAGAAGCAGAAGAAAAAAGTTATCAAAATGATAGGCGTTGCCGCAGCGTTTATCGTTTTGCTTCTGCTTGCGATATATCTTTCAAAAAAAGGGTCCAACCCATTGAATTATACAACGCAGCTGGATTCAACGTCGTCGCAAAGCGCGTCTGCAACAGGCGCAAGCGATATACCGTCATCATTCGGTATGCAGACAGGTTTTGTGATATGGAACGACGGCGTGGACGTGTATGAACGGGCGGATGAGAACAGCAGCGTTCTTGCGCATTTTGCCGTGTGGACAAGATTGAATATCATACAAGTGCAAACCGGCTGGGTACAGATCCAGATGGATTCCTTTACGGGATGGTGCCCTGCGGATCATGTTCAGCTGGGAGAACCCGCTTCCACAACAGCGATGACGCCGCAGTATGTTGCGATCGTAAATTCGGAAATCGGTTTGAACTTACGCGTTTCGCCGGATACTTCATCAAAACGTTATCTTGTTATTCCGAATCATTCGCAGGTGAATGTTTATACGGTTGCCAATGGGTGGGCAAACGTTGAGTATAACGGAATAACGGGTTGGTGTTCAAATGAATACCTGCAGACACAGGAAGAGGCTTCGTCGTCTATGGCTGCCGCAAGCACGGCAGTTCCCGAATCTGATATCTCCGCAAATCTTGCCGCGGCGAATCAGGTGATCGAATCTTACCGCGGAAAAACAACAAAGTACGGAAAGATTGTAATGGATGATGCTTCTGTTATCACATTTTTGAAAGACGCTGAAAACGTATATCGTGCAGGTTTGTGCATGACACAGATGTTTACCTCGATCGACCAAAACGATATGATCAGCGTCGGCCTCAACTATTACAGGTATTATCGCGTCACGGACGCCAATTTCAGCAGCGTTGCCGACGTTTGCGAGTTTGTGTTCTCCTTTTTTACGGATGAGATCAGCGTAGAATTGCTGCGTGACCGTCTTCTTGAAAAGGACGGAAAGCTTTATGCGCTGTACTCTGAGAACAGCGGGTCGGCAACTGCAGTGCAGACAGATTTTGCAATAACATCAAAAACAGATACGCAGATCAATGTAACCGCTGTTGTTCAGACGGCGGACGGACGTTCCAAAAGCAAGAATTATCCCTGCGTGGTGGAAGACGCCAATTGGGTTTTCAGTTTTATGGAATTGTTTAACGATAATCTTTAAATAGAATAAAAGGGGCTGTAAAAAAAGTCCCAGAAAAAACAAGACTGCAATCTCA
>CAMOVW010000022.1 GCA_946627725.1 uncultured Clostridia bacterium | reverse complement strand
GTTCTTTCTGAGATTGCAGTCTTGTTTTTTTCAGAGACTTTTTTTACAGCCCCTTCTTCTTTTACGTTATGTAAGCTTCAGATCTTCAAGTCCAACCGCTGCGCGTAAGATCGCGCGGGCGTCTGCGGCCGTAACCTTATCGCCCCCGGTTACGATGCTTGCATTCAGCTGCCAATCATTCGGTGTTTCCAGAGATACGGCAACGCGCAGTGCATAACGCGCGTCGGCAGCGGTGATCATTCCGTCTCCGTCGTTATCTCCCTTGATGATCAGCGTTAATTTTGTACCGTCGGCCTTTGTAAGCGTCATACCCGAACCGACGATTTCATTTCCGTTCACCGCCGCTCCGTCCGCTTTTTCAAGCTTCGCGTCCTCGCCCGTAAGCGCAACCAGCGCGGCAGCCGTCTGCTCCAGTATGAGATATACGTTATTGCCGATCTCTTTTGCAGTATCGGTATCGATCAGTTCCGCCCCGGGAAGCCGGTCAACCTTTTCCGTTCTCGTTGCGCTGCACACGGTACAGGTAAAGGTCTTTTCACCTTGCTGTATCGCGGTTGCCGGTTTCGTGATTTCACCCTCATTCCACGTATGGCTGCACGTTACGGTAACGGTAACCGTTTTACTGATTTTGCCGTCGTCGGAGGTAACCGTGATCTGTGTTATTCCGGGCGAGACACCCTCAACAAAACCGGCTTCCGATACTTTTGCAACGTTTTCATCAGAAGAAGTGAAGGACACGGCGCGGTTGGGTCGCATTCTCCGGTGTAAAGGTCACGTCATAAACGCTCGTTTTTCTTGATTAAACGGTAAAAAGAACCGCCCGGCAGATCTGAACGGATCAGACCGATACGGGCGGAAATGGTTATATTTTTTTAGCCGAGGTTGGCTTTCAGCTGATCGAGCTGCTCGCGCATGGTGGCGGGCAGACGGTCGCCGAATCTGGCGTAGAACTCCTCGATGCCGGGAACTTCGTTCTTCCACAGGTCGTTATCAACGGAAAGGATCTCTTCCAGATTCTCGGCGGATACTTCATCCTCGATGCCGGTAAGGTCGATATCCTTGGCGTAGGGAACGTAACCGATGGCGGTCTCTTTGGCGTCCACTTTGCCGTCGCAGCGGTCAAGGATCCAGTTCAGAACGCGGAGGTTATCGCCGAAGCCGGGCCACAGGAAGTTGCCTTCGTCGTCTTTGCGGAACCAGTTCACGTTGAAGATCTTGGGGGCCTTATCGGGATCCAGCGTCTTGCCGATGTCAACCCAGTGCTGCCAGTAATCGCCCATGTTGTAGCCGCAGAAGGGCAGCATTGCCATGGGATCGCGGCGAACCACGCCAACGGCGCCTGCAGCGGCGGCGGTGGTTTCGGAAGCCATAATGGAGCCTACGAATACGCCGTTGTTCCAATCTCTGCTCTGGTACACCAGCGGAGCAAGCTTCGCTCTTCTGCCGCCGAAGATAAACGCGGAGATCGGCACGCCGTCCGGATTCTCAAATTCGCTGCTGAGGCACGGGCAGTTCACAGCGGGAGCGGTGAAGCGTGAATTGGGATGCGCGCCCTTTTCGGTGCTCTCGGCGCCGTTCCACGGATCGCCCTTCCAGTCGATGGCGTTGGTGGGCGGATTCTTGTCGAGGCCTTCCCACCATACGGTGTTGTTATCGAGGTTATGGCAAACGTTGGTGAAAATGGAACCCTTCTTGGTGGAAAGCAGCGCATTGGGGTTGGACTTCATATTCGTGCCGGGGGCCACGCCGAAGAAGCCGTTTTCGGGGTTGATGGCATACAGACGGCCGTCTTCGCCCTTGCGGATCCAGGCGATATCGTCGCCTACGGTCCATACCTTATAACCGGCCTTCTTGAAGCCTTCGGGCGGGATCATCATGGCGAGATTGGTTTTGCCGCATGCGCTCGGGAAAGCGGCGCAAACGTATTTGATCTCTCCGTTGGGCTTTTCAACGCCGAGGATCAGCATATGCTCGGCCTGCCAGCCTTCCATTTTGCCCTGATAAGAAGCAATGCGAAGCGCAAAGCACTTTTTGCCCAGAAGCACGTTGCCGCCGTAAGCGGAGTTTACGGAGATAATGGTGTTATCCTGCGGGAACTGGCAGATCCAGCGGTTCTCTTTGTCTACGTTGCACTTGCAGTGAAGGCCGCGTACCCAATCGTCGGAATCGCCGAGGCAATCAAGAACCGCCTTGCCTACTCTGGTCATGATGCTCATGTTCATAACCACGTAAATGGAATCGGTAAGCTCGATGCCGATCTTAGAGAATTTGGAGCCTACGGGGCCCATGGAATACGGGATCACATACATCGTGCGGCCCTTGTAGGAATCACGGGCGATGTTGTAAAGCATTTCGTAGCATTTGCCGGGTTCCATCCAGTGATTGGTGGGGCCGGCTTCCTCTTCGGTGGGGGTGCAAATGAGGGTTCTGTCTTCTACACGGGCAACGTCGTCCGGCTTGGTGCGGTGCAGATAGCAATCGGGAAGAAGCTCTTCGTTCAGCTTTTTCATTTCGCCGGTAGAAACCGCTTCCGCCTTCAGAGCGTCAAGCTGCTCTTTGGAACCGTCGATCCACATAATGTTTGCGGGCTTCACAAGTTCCACTTTTTCTTCGATCCACTGAAGGACCGATTTGTTGGTTGTAAGTGCCATATGTTCTCTCCTTTACAAAAGGTTTAATAAACCAATAATTTTATAAATTATATCATCTTGCAAAATCAATGTCAATATCCATTGTTGCGTAAGCGTTAAGATTTATATCCGCAATATGGCCTTTTTGATATTCATAATACCCCTGCGCTCCAATCATTGCAGCGTTATCGCCGCAATAGCGGAGTTCGGGCATATACAGCTTTACGCTGTGTTTTTTACAAAGCGCGGCCATTTCTCTTCTCAGTACGCTGTTCGCTGAAACGCCTCCGGCGAGTACGAATCTCTGCGTGGTATACCGTTCCATCGCTTTTTCGCTTTTTGCGCACAGCACCTTTACAACGCTTTTTATATATGACGCGCCGATGTTTTCAATATCCAGAGGTTCCCCTTTCTGCTGTTTATTGTGAACCAGATTGATGGCTGCGGTTTTCATTCCGGAAAAGCTGAAATCGAATTCGCTGCCGTCCACCCGGGGAAAGGGAAACTGATATTTTTTTGCGTCGCCGTTGACGCAGGCCTTATCCATATTAAGCCCGCCGGGATACGGAAGCCCCAGCATACGGGCGGCCTTGTCCATCGCTTCGCCTGCGGCGTCGTCCCGAGTGCGGCCGATCACCTCATAAGTTGTGTAGTCCTTCACGTTCACAAGGTGCGTATGCCCGCCGGAAACGACCAGCGCGAGGAAAGGGGGTTCCAGATCCGGGTTTGAAATATAGTTTGACGCCACGTGCCCCCGAAGATGATGCACGGGAACCAACGGGATATTGTGTGAATACGATAACCCTTTTGCAAAGTTCACGCCTACAAGCAACGCGCCGATCAACCCCGGCGCAGCGGTTACGGCAATGGCGTCGATCTGATTCAACGAAATATCGGCGTCGGCCAGCGCTTTTTTACAAACGCCGCTGATATTTTCACAGTGCCTGCGGCTTGCGATTTCCGGCACTACGCCGCCGTATAATATGTGCTCCGGCACTTGGGAAGCTACAACGTTTGAGCGTACTTCCCTGCCGTCGGTTACAACTGCTGCGCCGGTATCGTCGCAGGAGCTTTCAATAGCAAGCAGATTCATAGGGTTTCTCCCCTTTCATAAATACAAAGTGCAGATCGCGGCGTCTTCTGTGGGATCCGAATAAAAACCGGGACGGACGCCCTGAAACTCAAATCCGTTCTTACAATACAGCTCTCTCGCCGCAGTGTTAGAGGCGCGCACCTCTAAAGATATAAAGACGTACTCTTTTTGCCGTGCGATTATTTTCAGCGCGTTCAAAAGCGCTGTGGCAGCGCCCTGCCTGCGATAAAGCCGGTTTACCGCAAGATTTCCAATATAACATTCGCCGTAAACCGTTTCCATGCTTACGTACCCGGCGAAAGCGCCGTCGATCTCGCAGACGAGAAATACCGCGTTTTCTTTTTGGATTTCACCGATCACGCTGTTTTCGCTCCATGGCGATGAAAACGTTTCTTTTTCAAGAGCAGCAATTGCCGCGGCGTCTGACACGTCCGCTTTGCGAATCAGAATATCGGGATTCATGCTTTCGCCTCGTACCAGGTTTTGCCGATCCCGGCGTCCGCCCGCAGTTTTACGGAAAGCGAAACCGCATTTTCCATCTCTTCTTTCAGCAATTCTGCTGCTTTCGGCGCAAGAAGCGCGGGTGCTTCAAGAATGAGTTCGTCGTGCACCTGCATGATCAGTCTGCCCTCGGGCAATTCTTTCTGTAATCGCCGGTAAACACGAATCATCGCAATTTTTATGATATCCGCCGCCGTACCCTGAATGGGCATATTTCGCGCAACCCGCTCGCCAAAAGCACGCAGCATTCCGTTGGAGGAGGTAAGCTCCGGCAGATATCTGCGGCGTTTGAATATGGTTTCGGCATATCCCTTTGCTTTTGCGTCGGCAATAGAGCGTTTCATATATCCGTCGATCGAGGCGTATAAGGCAAGGTAAGCGTTGATAAAATGCTCTGCTTCCGCGCGCGTGGTATGGATATCCTTTGCGAGAGAAAAAGATCCTATCCCGTAAACGATACCGAAATTAACGGCTTTCGCTTTGCTGCGGAGTTCAGGCGTAACTTCACTTTCGGGTATGCCGAATACCTTTGCGGCGGTTACGGTATGCACGTCAACGCCGGTATTAAAGCAATCGGTCATATTTTTATCGCCCGCAAGCGCGGCAAGCACACGCAGCTCGATCTGAGAATAATCCGCGTCAACCAGTAAATAGCCGTCTCTTGCCGTAAAGAATTTACGGAATTCCCGGCCGAGTTCCGTACGAACGGGTATATTCTGCAGGTTCGGTTCGGTTGAAGAAAGTCGTCCGGTGCGGGTTTCAGTCTGGTTAAAGGTGGAGTGGATCCGGCCGTCTTCACCGATCGCCTTCAGCAAACCGTCGCAATAGGTGCTTTTCAGCTTTGCGTACGTGCGATATTCAAGGATATCGGCAACGATCGGATGTTCATCCGCAAGTCCTTCCAGAACCTCCGCATTTGTAGACCACCCTGATTTTGTTTTCTTTTTTGCCGGAAGCCCCAGCTTTTCAAACAATATCACGCCAAGCTGCTTCGGAGAATTGATATTAAAGGTTTCTCCCGCGGCGTTGTAGATGCGCTGCTCCAGTTCGGAAATACGCTTTGTCAACACAACGGAATACTGCTCAATGTTTTCTTTGCTTACCTGCATCCCGTCTGATTCCATAGCACAAAGAACTTCCGCAAGCGGGATCTCCATTTCGGTGAGAAGGCGCAGCTGGTCGTTCTTTTCCAAAATCGCAGTTAGCCGGTTTGTGAGCGTTTCGGCGGCGGCGATCTCACGCAGCGCGGCGGTCTGCGCATCGGCAAGCGGTTCAGTCGTTTCGATTGCAGGCAAAGGAATGTTATAGCTCATAGCGATCTCAGAGACGGAGAATTCGGTTGCGTTTGGGTTCAACAGATACGCGGCAAGACGTAAATCGAAAACAACGTTGCGGATCTCAAACCCGTATTGCATTGCCGCTTTGAACGCAGCTTTTGAATCAGCAAATACCTTTGCGACCGTTTCGTCTTCCAGTATTGTTTTCAGCGCATAAATACCTTGTTCCACAAAAAACAGTTTTCCGTTGCAAAGGACATATACGGTTCCTTCCGCATCAGTTTGCATATAGAGCACGCTATGCTCGGGTACTGTGATTGAATCCGTTTTCTCTGCGCGTAAAACCGCGTCTGCAATTGTACTCTTTGTTTTTATCGGAGCTTCACCCAGTTTTAAGCGGGCGATCAGCTTAAACATTTCATGTTTTGCCAGTTCGCGTTTCAGCGCTTCTTCATCAACAGGGGTTCTGATATAAGCGGAAATATCCCGCTCGATCGGGGCGTTCAGGCAAATCGTACCCAACGTACGGCTTAAAAAGGCGCTCTCTTTTCCGGATTCCAATTTCGCCCGCACACCTTTGGTTACCTCAAGCGCGTCCGGATCCCGATAAATCGCGTCGATCGTATGATATTTTCGGATCAGCTCTCCCGCCGTTTTAGGGCCGATGCCCGCAACACCGGGAATATTATCGGAATTATCCCCTTGAAGCGCTTTCAGCTCGATCATTTCGTTTGGGGTAAGGCCATATTCTTCAAACAGCTTGTCTTTATCATAACGGACCGTTTGGGTCTGCCCCATTTTTGTTGTGGTGAGCAGTACGTTTACGTTATCTCGCACAAGCTGAAGCGAATCTCTGTCCCCGGTGGCAATATAACACATGTCTTTTGCCGGTGTGTGCGCTGAAAGCGTACCGAGGATATCATCTGCTTCATATCCTTCGCATTCTACAATATGACAGCCGAAAGCACGCAGCAGCGATTTTACAGGCTCCATCTGTTCGCGCAGTTCCGGCGGCATCGGTTTTCTGCCGGCTTTATATCCGTCATACATTTTGTGTCGGAAGGTGGGCGCTTTCAGATCAAAAGCCACAGCGATTGCATCGGGCTGCGTTTGTTCCGTAAGGCTTAACAGCATATTGGTGAAACCAAAAATCGCATTTGTGAAGTGTCCGTCTTTTGCGCTCAGCATTCTGATTCCGTAAAAAGCGCGGTTTATGAGGCTGTTGCCGTCAATGATAAGAAAATTCATTCTATATCCCCCAAACAACATTGTTGTTATTATCATACCACATTTTTTAACCGAAAGCTACTTTATTTTGAGATTATTTTATGATAGAATAAAAAACAGTTGGGATGTGATTTTTTTGAGAATATATAATACCGATATAAAAGATTTTGCGGCTCTTGCACCTATGGCAGGGGTCACAGACGGCGTTTTTCGCAGCATCTGCCGCAGCTTTGGCGCAGCATACACGGTAACCGAAATGGTCAGCGCAAAAGCGCTTACGCTCGGCGACATAAAATCGAAAGAGCTGATGGCTCTGTCTGATTCGGAACGCCCGGTTGGAATTCAGCTCTTCGGAAACGATCCTGCTGTAATGGCGAAAAGCGTTGCAGAGGCACTACCTTTTCAACCGGATTTTATCGATATCAATATGGGCTGCCCTGCACCAAAAATTGTTAAGATCCACAGCGGTAGCTATCTATTGAGAGATCCTTATCATGCCGGCGAAATTCTGAAAGCAGTGGTAAACGCTGCAAGCGGAATACCTGTATCCGTTAAAATGCGTACCGGGTTCGATGAAGGCAGCAAAAACTATGTAGAGATGGCTAAAATACTGGAGGCAAACGGCGCTGCCCTGATTGCGGTACACGGCCGCACAAGAGAGCGGATGTATATGCCGCCTGCGGATTGGACCGCAATAAAAGAAGTAAAACGATCCGTTGGCATTCCCGTTGTGGGCAACGGGGACGTGTTCTCACCCGAAAACGCCAAACGCATGTATGAAGAAACAGGCGTGGATCTCATTATGATCGGCAGAGGGGCTCTGGGTAAACCATGGCTGTTCAAACAAATCAACGAATACCTTTCTACAGGTTCATATTCGCCAACGCCGGATAATGAAGCGCGTATGCAAATGATGCTGAAACACGCCAAGATGATATGCGAAGCCCGCGGTGAAAATCACGGGATGTTTGATATGCGCAAGCATGCGCTGTGGTATACAAAAGGCATACGTGGATCAAATCGGCTGCGAAATCAATTCAGCACGGTAAAAACGCTGTCCGAACTGGAAGCGCTTGCCGAGGCGGTTTGCAAACAGAAATAAGCGGCGGCAACATGCCGCTGTTTTTGTAACCTTTCTAACCGTTTTTTCGTGTATGTATGTGGAACGGTTCCGATTTGATATGGGAGGGATGCGAATGCAAGACAACGATATTGTTGCGCTATATCTGCAGAGAAACGAAAAAGCAATATTTCACACGCAGAAAAAGTACGGAACATTTTTAAGAGGCTTTGCAAAAGGTTTTTTAGGTAATGCGCAGGATGCGCAGGAAACCGAAAACGACACTTACTTAAGAGCGTGGAATGCCATACCTCCCGATACGCCCGAACGTCTGCGCCCCTATCTTGCGAAGATTGCAAGGCGCCTTTGCATTGATATGATCCGCAAAAACACGGCAGTGAAAAGAGGCGGCGGCACGTATATCGAGTCTCTTGACGAACTGAAGGACTGCGCCACAGACGGCAGTTCGCCTGCCGACGCTGCCGAAACAAATGCGCTGAAAAGTGCGATCAATTCCTTTTTGGAAACGCTTGATGAGCGGCAGCGCAACATTTTTGTTCAGCGGTATTTTTACGCGTATCCCATATCAAAGATCGCAGATCATCATAAAATCACAGAGAATAACGTAAAGGTGATTTTACATCGTTTGCGCGGCACACTGAAAAATTATCTGATACAGGAGGGATTCTAATGGACAATCAACAGTTATCTGACGCTATAGGCGAGATCAAAGATGACTTTGCGGAAAACGCATATATTGAAAAACGCAAACCCGCAAACAGAAAACGAGGTATATTGATCGCAGCGGGAATTGCCGCGGCGGTATTCGCGGTTATCGGGATTTCAAAGCTGATTGACGTGCCGAACAAACCGAACACCGTAATTTCACAGCAGAGCGAAACTCAAGCATCCGATACTGCAGAGCCCGCCTCAACGACCTTGCCCGTTTCGGAAGAGCCTTCTTTAACGGCTCCCGAACCTACGGATCTGAAATATGAGTTGATTTCACCTGCGTACCCTGCAGAAGTGAACAGCATCATTGATTGGAAGAGCTCAAACAAAGATCGGTTTAATAATCTGCCGCTCGACAGTCTCACATTTACAGAACAAACCATACCGCTGTTTTTAGGCAGCGACAGCGAAAACGCCGTATTCTCCCCTTTCAGTTTGTATTTATCTCTTGCATCGCTGGCGGAAATTTCTGAGGGGGAAACCCGCGCGCAAGTTCTGGCTTTGCTTGGTGCCCCCTCGGTTGAAGAACTTCGCGCAACTGTGAAATCCATGTGGCTGAACGCTTACTGCAACGGCAAATATTTCGGACATGATGAAGAAGAAGCAACACAGCTTTGTATCCCTTCCAACAGCTTCTGGCTGAACAGTTCACATGATATCAGCGGCGATACCGCAATTGCAAATATCCTGAAGAACGACTATTTCACCTCATTTTTTAAAGGTGATCCGTTGGATGATAACTACCAGAACGCATACCGCAACTGGCTGAACAACGCCACGGGAGGCCTGCTGAAAGATAAAGTAGAAGAGATGCGTATTTATCCGTCGGATGTTTTTTCTATGATCAACACTCTATACCTGAATGCGGAGTGGATGGAAGAGTTCCATGAGGTTGATAATACGCAGGATACTTTTTACGGAGCATCGGGTGAAACGGAAACCACATTCATGCATAAAGCATGTTATTATTCTTCATATTATAAAGGCGACGGTTTTTCGGCATATCCGCTGCACACGAAGTCCAATGCTTCAGTATGGTTCGTTTTGCCGGATGAAAGTAAATCTCTTCGGGAAATCATAGACAGCGGAGCATATCTTTCTTTGATCTGTGCAATACACAGCGGCAGTGCTGATGCGTTTCAAGCTGTGCCTGAGGGGTATGACGGCTACCAGATAAACCTTTCACTGCCGAAGTTTGATATTGCCGGCAATTACGATCTGAAGAATCAGCTGCGGTCCCTTGGCGTCATTAACGCTTTTGATATGGAGAAGGCAGAGATACCGTTTATAAAGAGTCCTTCCGGGAATCTTTGCATCACAGGAGCGACACAGAACACAAGATTACAGATCAACGAAAAAGGCATTTCCGCCGCATCGATCACAAATATGAGCGGCGGGTGGGGGGCTCCGGTATTTTACGAAGTGGATTTCAATCTCAACCGTCCGTTTTTGACGCTTGTATGTACCGATAGCAACACACCTCTGTTTGCCGCGGCGATCCGTTCATTATCTGATTAAATATGAAGACCGGTCGATCTGGCCGGTCTTTCTCTTTGCTGTGAATGCTCAGGCTTTTTCAGCAAGGTCATAAATCAAACGTTCCGTTTTTTCCCATCCGATGCAGGCATCCGTAATGGATTGCCCGTAAACGCCGCCGCCGATTTTCTGCGCGCCGTCTACAAGGTAACTCTCAATCATAAACCCTTTTACAAGTTTCCTGATATCCGGGTTATAATTGCGGCTGTTCATTACTTCAAGCGCAATTCGATGCTGCTCAAAAGGATGCTTCCCTGAATTTGCATGGTTTGTATCAACGATTACCGCGGGGTTTGCGAGACCGCTGGAGGCATATGTTTCATTGAGGTGTATCAGATCTTCATAATGATAATTCGGAAGACTTTGCCCGTGCTTATTCACATATCCCCTTAAAATTGCGTGGGCGAGCGGATTTCCTTCCGAATGAACCTCCCAGCCACGGTAAATAAACGTGTGCTTATGCTGCGCCGCGGTGATGGAATTCATCATAACGGAAATATCACCGCCGGTAGGATTCTTCATGCCAACCGGCTCAGCAATACCGCTTGCGGTGAGACGATGCTGCTGGTTTTCAACGCTTCTTGCCCCTACGGCAACGTAGGCGAGAACATCGTCAAGATAACGGTGGTTCTCGGGATACAGCATTTCGTCCGCACAGGAAAACCCGGTTTCCTCCAGCGCTTTGATATGCAGCTCGCGAATGGCAACAATGCCCTTGAACATATCCGGCTTTGCCTCGGGATCCGGCTGATGAAGCATCCCCTTGTAGCCGTCGCCCGTGGTACGTGGCTTATTTGTATAAATACGGGGGATGATATAAATTTTATCCTTTACTTTTTCCTGCACTTCACGCAGACGGGAAATATACTCCAGCACACTGTCGTCCCGGTCTGCGGAACATGGGCCGATCACAAGAAGAAGACGATCGTCCTTTCCGGTAAAGATATCGGCGATCTCCGAAGCGCGTTCGGCAACGATTCGCTTGGTTTCCGCTGATAGCGGATACATCTCTTTCACTTCTTTCGGAATCGTCAGCTTCCTTTCAAAAATCATATTCATCATAGTCGTTTCTTCCTTCCTGCTTTTATTGTTTATCAAAAAGAGCTCTGCGCGCTGTGGAAAGGCGCATCTTTTCTTTCAGGCCATCGGCATCCTCTTCTTTGAGCATGGTATAGATCTGGTCCAGTTCATCTGAAAAAGCTTTGATTTCGGTAAGGAGCGCATCCTTATTCAAAAGAAAGAGTTCGCTCCACATGTTTTCATTAATACGTGCAATACGGGTAAGATCACGAAAAGAATCTCCGGTATAATCTACAAGATGCTCGCTTTTTGAACAGGTCATTAAACACATGGCGATGATATGCGTGAGCTGAGATACGAAACCGATCATCTCATCATGCGCGCGGGGCGGCAAAGATGATATCCGCGCGAACCCGAGTGTTTCTCCGATCGCCTTGCACATTTCGATTGCGTTGAAAGTATTTCTGTCGGTTGGCACAACAATGTAGTTTGCATCCCTGAATATTGCATTATCGCTGTTTTGTACGCCATATACTTCTTTTCCGGCCATCGGGTGCGCCGCTATAAATTCAAGATCGGGCCGAAGCATGTTCTGAATATCATACACAATGGGAGATTTTACACCTGTAACGTCGGATAGCACGGCGCCGCTCTTAAATTTATGCTGATTCTCACAGATCCAGTTTGTAATCACATGAGGATAAAGAGCAAAAATGCATAGATCGGCCTGTTTTATCAGGTTTGCGTCAGGTTCGGTTGCACCCTTATCGATCAGATCGTTTTTCAGCGCGAAAGAGATAGACTCCGCATTTGTATCAATTGCAGAAACGAGGTAACCGTTTCTTTTGAAGCCCATTGCGTAACTGCCGCCGATCAGCCCGAGCCCGACGATCAGAATCTGAATGTTTTTATCAAGTTTCATATTCTATACGCACCCCTAATCTCTTTAAGTTTTCAAAAAAAGACGGCCAGCTTTTAGCCACTGCTTCAGCGCCGGCTATTCTGCCTCCGGTGAACGTACAAAGCACGGCAAGGCTCATAACGATACGGTGATCATTATGTCCGTAAAGTGTTTCTGTTGGCGCATGAAGGTTCCCTTCAGGTACGATCACTTCGTTTTCAGATACCTGCAGATGACAACCGAATTTTAACAGTTCCTGCGCCATTGCAGCAGCACGATCGCTCTCTTTGATGCGCAGGCGTTTTGTGCCGGTAAAACGTCCGCCGTGATTTGCTGCGGCAAAAGCGAAAACGACAGGCGCCAGATCGGGACAATCAGACAAATCAAAGACGCCGGATTTGTCTTTTAATGTATTGAATATTGATTTACAAACAATATCCCCTTGTAAAGTATTATGATTTACACCTGTGACGGTCACCATATTTCCCATACCTTGCAGGGCATATAAGAATGCGGCGTTAGAGCAATCTCCTTCGTTTGTCACATCAGCGGAAATGTATTTCCCTTCACCCGGGATCAGCAAGGTACGTGCATCTTCCCAATGATTGCATACGCCAAAAGAGCGCTGCGCCTGTAATGTTAAATCAATATACGGGCGGCTTTCAACAGGCCCTGTAAGTACAATACGGCTGCTGTGCTCCAACAAAGGAAGCGCAAACAGCAATCCCGAAACGAACTGACTGCTCACGTTGCCCGGTATCTGAATCACGCCTCCGGTAAGACCGCAGCCTACAGATATCTGTGAATCGGTTTTTCGCCACGGAATGCTCTTTTCTTTACACAGATGCTCATATACGTCCATGGGCCGTTCGAGCAAACGCGGGCTGCCGGTAAATACTGCCCCGCCGCCCAAAAGCATACCTACAGGCAGCATAAAGCGTAGCGTAGTACCGCATTCTCTGCAATTAAAAACACGGTTTCCTGTCGCATGGCGGATATCGCAGCCTTGAATCGTGAGCGTCCCGTTTTCAAAAATGTAGTTTGCACCAAGCTCGTTGATGCAATCGAGCGTGGCAAGGATATCCTGTGATAAATCTATATTATCGATATGGCTTTCGCCTTGCGCCAACGCGGCGCATAAAATCAGCCGATGCGCTATGCTCTTGGATGGCGGCGCCGCAATGATCCCACTTGGGGCGGATTTGTAAATCTCAACTGTCATTTTCTATATACCGTTTTAAGAAATCCATTGCTTCGGAATAACCGGCTATCCCATGTCCCTTTATTGTTTTAACGCATGCGTTACGGATAAAGCTGACTTTACGGAACGCCTCTCTCTGATCGGGATCGCTGATATGCACCTCCACAGCAGGAAGACCAACCGCTTTTAACGCGTCAAGCAAAGCAATGCTTGTGTGCGTATAAGCGCCGGGATTGATCACAATACCGTCTGTTGTTCCATAGGCCTGCTGAATCAGATCTACAAGCACACCCTCATGATTGGATTGCCTGCATTCGATCTGCACACCGATTTGCGCGGCATGTATTTGAAGCATCTCACACAATGCGTCATACGTTGTATTACCGTAGATATCCGGCTCCCGTACGCCAAGCATATTCAGATTAGGCCCGTTAAGAATTAATAATTTCATTTCATATGCCTTCTTTCAATTTCAAAGACCGCGTCTTCGGCAGAATCATTATTATCGATTATATGATCTGCGACTGAAGTATAAATACCGTACCGCTCCTTATATCTTTGCGTGATCGCATCCCTGTCTAATGCCAGAGGCCGGTCTGCAGTCGGCACCAACAGCGACGGAGAGCGATCCAAAAAATATATAATACCATTCATTTTTAACAGATCGATATTTTGCTGTCGCAGCACAGCGCCTCCGCCTGTAGAGATTACGCAGCCCGATCTTGCGGAAAGCTCCCGTATGATATCCGTTTCCATATCCCGGAAAACGCTTTCGCCTCTTGATTTGAAGATATCGGAGATTTCCGCTCCCGCGGATTTACGGATCAGTTCATCTGTATCGTAAAACGGACGTTCCAGCTTTTGGGCAATCGTTTTCCCGACGGTAGATTTTCCGCTTCCCGGCATCCCGATCAATACGATATTCTGTTTTGCTGAAAGAATCTCCTTGTATATCGTATCTGCACAATACGGCGGAGCCGCTGTATCCATAAAGATCTCATATGCACGTACAGCCTGTGCAACCAGCATATATAACCCGGTTTGCGCTCTCAACCCTTTTTTGAGCGCATTTTGTACCAATAAGGTTTTCAGCGGATTATATACCGCGTCAACAACAGCGGACAGATCGGGAAATGCGTCAATATCAATCGGTGAATTCCATATGTTCGGAAACATCCCTACCGGCGTTGTGTTGATAATCACCTGCGCGTCTTTGTGAAGAGTTGCAGCTTCGTTATATGATACGACGCCGTCTTCACCTGCAGAGCGACTTACTTTTATAATCTCTGCGGCGTCAAGTGTTTCGGCAACTGCTTTAGCGGTTTTAGAGGTTCCCCCGGTGCCGAGAATCAGAACCTTTTTATGCTGAAGCGTAATATCTTCTTTTTTTAGCAGCGCCTTCATACCGTAAACATCGGTATTGTAGCCGTATAATAAACCGTTTCGGTTAACGATTGTATTCACTGCGCCAACGGAAGCGGCAAGCGGATCCGTTTCGTAAAGATACGGTATAACGGCTTCTTTATAGGGAATTGTTACATTGATCGCCCTGAAATCAGCTTCCTCCATAAACGAACCGAGCTCGTCCGGAGAAAGCTCTTTCAGTTCATACCGATAACTGCCGATCTTCTCATGGATCTCTTTTGAAAAACTATGCGGCAGCTTTTCGCCGATACAGCCGTATTCCATCATTGATTCCCTCCAAGCCAATCTGTACCGTAGCGCAAAGCAAGTTGGTCGCCGAGAACCAGTGCCGCGATACTGTCAACAACAACGCGCGCGCGGTGAACAATAGCCGGATCGTGCCGTCCTTTAATCTCGATCGTCGCGTTTTCGCCGGTTTCCATATCAATCGTTTGTTGGGGCAAACCGATAGACGGCGTAGGTTTCACAGCGCACCGGAACATCAGTGGCATACCGTTTGAAATGCCGCCGTTTACCCCGCCGTTTTGATTTGTTAAAGATACCAAAGATCCTTCTTTGTTACAAAAAATGTCATTTGCGTCTTTTCCCGTAAGATCAGAGAATCCGAACCCGGCGCCGAATTCAACCCCTTTTACCGCCGGAATGGAGAATAATGCATGCGCAAGCACGCCTTCCAACGTATCAAACCATGGCTCCCCTATTCCCGCCGGAAGCCCTGTGACCGCAGTTTCCAGAATACCGCCGACACTGTTTTTTTCAGCTGCAGCAGCCTCGATCGCGTGGACCATCTCATTTTCTTTGTCACCGTCAAGCACCGCAAAACTTTTTTGATTCAGTAAAGAGATATCCGTCTGCAGATCGCAAAAATCACGGTCTTCGATACCAGCACATTTTTTTATATGAGTACCGATAACAATTCCTTTATTTTTCAGCGCTGCAAGTATGATGCTTCCCGCTGCCACCAAAGGCGCGGTAAGTCTGCCGCTGAAATGACCTCCGCCGCGGCGGTCTTCAAAACCGTGATACTTGAATCTCGCAGTGAGATCGGCATGCCCCGGTCGGGCCAGATCGCCGAGATCCGTATAATCAGCGCTTTTTACATTCAAGTTCGGTATAAGTATACAAACAGGCGTGCCGGTGGTTCGCCCCTGATAAACGCCGCTTACGATTTGAAACGGATCAGGCTCCTGTCTGGCGGTAGACGTTTTACCCTGCGGACGACGGAGCAACAGTTGCTGCGCAATATATGCTTCGTCTACTGCAATACCGGGTGCAAGGCCGTCCAGCACCGCGCCGATCATATCGCCGTGGCTTTCTCCAAAAAGGGTTAACGCGATACTGCTTCCAAATGTGTTTTTCATAAACTCACCTTTTCCTGATGATATCAAATAATGGCGGGAAATCCGCCGGTTGAAGCGTTTTCTGAATAAAGCTTCCGGGATGTTCTACCATTGTTACCTTTATGCCGTTCGCGGCGCTTTTTTTATCGTGCAGCAGAGCGCCCATAGCCGTATCCACATCAAAGGGAAAAGAGACTGGAAGTGATATTTTTTTGTATATTTGTTTTACGTCTCCACGAAGATCCTCGTTTGTGATCATCGGCAGCATGCCGAGCGCAACGCATTCGCCGTGATAAAGGCCGTTCAGTTCTTCTTCACTTTCAATCGCATGACCAATGGTATGGCCGAAATTCAGTATGCTGCGCAATCCGGCTTCCCGCTCATCCTGTTCAACAACGGCTGCTTTGATCTGAACCGATCTGTATACGATCTTCTCCAAAGAGGTGTACGGATCTTCATTTTCAAACAAACGAAACAGAGCGGCGTCGCTTGTAAGCGACATTTTCAATGATTCGGCAAGCCCGTTTGAGATCTGCCGCCTCGGAAGCGTTTGCAGAACATCCACATCGATCAATACTTTTTTCGGTTGAAAAAAGGCGCCGACAATATTCTTTACACCGTTCAGGTTTACCGCTGTTTTCCCCCCTACGCCGGAATCCACCTGAGAAAGTACCGTTGTTGGAATATTATAGAAATCAATACCTCGCATATAGCATGCCGCCGTAAATCCGGCAAGGTCGCCTACGACGCCGCCTCCGACAGCAACAACCGCATCCCCGCGTGTAAAACCGAGTCGCAGCAACTCAGAAAGAAGATATTCAAATGTTTGAATGCTTTTAGACTGTTCCCCCTGCTCTACACATACGATATATCCCGAACTGCATTGTCTGCATACGGTTTTGGCATATACCTCCGGTACGCCTGTATCGGTAACAACCAGAACCCGCCGCGCAAGATCGAGCAGCGCTCCTGCCTGCAACAGGATTCCGTTTCCGATATGAACGTCATAACTGTTTGCTCCTAAAGAAATGTGAATCGTATCCATTTGTTAATCCTCATTCATTTTTGAAAGATCGATCTCATCAGGAAAATGCCCGGCGATTTTAAGCGTTTCACAGCAAACAGAGAGTTCTCTTTGCATTTTAACACCCTCGTCGCTGCGTTGATCTCCTTTTGCCTCTACGTAAAAATAATACTGCCAGGGCACATCTTTTACAGGTCGGCTTCTTAACACACGCATATCGAACCCATGCGCCGATATAATATTGACAGCCTTTGCCAATGCACCAACGGCATTGTTCACCGTGAATAGTAAAATGAAATTATTATCCGCCGCAACATTTTCATTCACGGATCTTGAAAACACGGCAAATCTTGTTGTGTTTGCTGATTGTTCATTGATATCATGATCAAGGATACGCAGTCCGTATAAAGAAGCTGTGTCACTGCTGGCAATAGCGGCAACGGATGGATCGTTCAAATCTGCCGCCTTTTTTGCGGCAACAGCAGTATTCTCTGCATTTTCAGATACGAACGCATGATCAGATATGTATTTATTGCACTGCATAAGCGCCTGCGGATGACTGATCACTTTTTTGACATCTGCCAAATGTGCGTGCGGCAAACCAAGCAGATGATGACGTATGGGAAGTGAGTATACGCCGTTAACGTAAAGAGAACCGGAAAACATAAGGTCTGTTACCTGACCCACTTCACCTGCCGTGCTGTTTTCAATCGGCAGCACACAGCAATCACATTTCCCTTTGCTGACGGCGGAATAGGCGGCAAGAAAATCGCTGTATGCAACAAGCCGACCGGATGGAAAAATCTTTTTTGCCGCAATATTTGCAAATGCGCCTTCCACTCCGCAAAACGCAATTTTCATTCCTTTGAGTATTGCCGTCTGATAACTTTTTGAAATCTCTATCGTTTCGCGTAAAAAGCTCACATAATAGGAAGCAAGCTCAGCATTCGGAATCAAAGCGGCATTTTTTTCAATCATCAAAGCCTCGCGTTTCGCATCGTATACAGGCAAACCGTTTTGTGATTTATATCGGGCGATTTCTTTTACGGCCTCCATCCGTTTTATGAAAAGACGCGCCATCTCCTTATCCGTTTGATCTATGATCATTCTCGCATTTTCAAGATCTGCCATTATTTATTCCTCCGTTTCTGCATAAAAAAACCACCGTTATTATGGAATAATAAGCGGTGGAAAAAAACACTATATGAATTTCAGCAACTGAAGTCCGTAATAATGTAATGTTCCATCGCTTTATTAAAGTAATAAAAGTAAAAACCGTTATATGTGCCGGTAAACATACATTATCGCGTCCTTTCTAAGTTTTATTAAATTTTATAATAGAATTCTGTTTTTGTCAACACAATTTTAATTCATATTACAAATCCAATCGATTTATTTTTTTTGTTTTTTTAAATGTTCTTGCAAATGATATATACGTTTGTTAGAATGGTATAAAAAGAGGAGGCGTTGAAATGAGCAGGATCATTGTTGCAGGCGCTGGGCACGGCGGCCTTTCGGCCGCGGCGAAACTCTCTGCGGCTGGTCACAGCGTAACGGTATTTGAAAAAGGAAAAGAAGAAGAAATCGGTCACGATTGGCAGGATCGATTTACTTTTTCCATACTCAGCGATACGCTCGGTATACAAGAAACGCAGCTGCAAGATACAATTTGGAACTACCGAGGGGATTGCGCTTTTATCAGTCCGTCAAAGAATAAGCGCATAGCAATCAATTATAATGATGAAGAACGTCAAAAAATCATGTGGAGAAAACCGCTGCTCCGCATGCTTAAGGATCACGCTAAAGCTTGCGGTACAGAATTTCGTTTTGAAACACCTGTTTTAGCGCCTGTTATATCCGGAAGACGCATCACGGGTATCGCCACCGAAGATCGGGAGATTGAAGCAGATCTGGTGATTGACGCCGCCGGCGTTTTTTCTCCCCTGCGCACAAAACTGCCGAAGTATTTTTTTATAGAACCCCAACCGAGTCGCGGCGATATTTTTTATGCTTACCGCGCATATTACAAAAAGACAATTGATATCATACCGGAATATCCCTTTGAAATCTATCTCCGCCATAACGGCGATCAGGGGTTATCCTGGTTTTATACAGACGACAATGCGGTGGATATTCTGATCGGCCGAATCGATCCGCTTTCTCAGAGCGGTATCGATGCTCTGATCGGTCAGTTCCGAACGGAGCATCCCTGGTTTAATGATGAAATCATCCATGGCGGACAAAATGCTTATATCCCCGTCCGGCGTCCGTTGACGCTGATGGTGGCGGATGGATATGCGGCTATCGGCGACAGCGCTTTTATGACAACCCCGATGAACGGAATGGGGATCGATTTATCACTATTGGCAGGTGATCTGCTTGCGGATACGGTTTTGCACGCAAAAACAGATCATTTTACAGCAGACGTGCTTTGGGAATACAACCGTGATTTCCACATGCTGTACGGATATGCCGCCGCCAAAAATGCAGGGCTGAAAAACGCATTGCTTTCTCTCCCCTCGCAGGGTGTTGATTTTCTGTTCGAGCAGGACGTTATTCAGGCGTCCGATCTTTCGGGCGCCGGAAAGAATACGAATCTGGTATCTTTATTCGGGAAGCTGGCGAGAGGATTACACAATCCACCGTATTTTGCAGCTGTTCTTAAAGGATTGCTGCAAGGCAGCAAAGCTTCCGGCCTCTATCAAACGCCGCCGCTGTGCTACGATCTGCAGCAAATACAAAAATGGGATCAGAAGATTCGCTCGCTTGATATTGTTGTACCGAAATTGTAAACGATTGCCGGAAGAGGATAACGAAACCTCTTCCGGCAAAACTGTTTTATGCAGTTGTAATATGTGCATGATTTGCACCGGTGGCTTTTATAAAGTTATCGGGTGTGATAAACAACTGCACGCCCAACGCACCGCCGCTGACGATAATCTCTTCAAACCTCAAAAAAGAATCGTCAATCACCGTAGGATAAGGCTTCTTCATCCCGATTGCGGTACATCCGCCGCGGATATAACCTGTTACATTTTTCAGATCCTTAACGTGCAGAAGCTCAATACTTTTTTCGTTTACACTTTTTGCGGCAGCTTTCAGATCGAGCTCCTGCGCGATTGGTATTACAAAAACATAATACTTTCCGCTTTTGCCTGTGCTTACCAACGTTTTGAATGTTTGCTCGTACGGCTGCCCTAACATATCGGCAATATGCACTCCGTCGATAAACTCATCACAGGTATAATAATTGGCACGGTAAGGGATGTGGGCTTTATCCAGGATACGCATCGCATTTGTTTTATTATTAATCTGAATCACTCCGTTTCCTGAAAGGCCGCTGTATTATTGTCTTTCTTTGCTTTTCGCAGAGCATAAACAATAAGCAACACAACAACTGAGAAGCCTGCCCCAACAGCAGTAATAACACCGCCGACAAATATACCTCTGGGAATATACTTCATTTCTATCCTGTGTTCACCGCGCGAAATGCCGAATCCAAGCAAACCGTTCCCCACGCAAACAACAGAGTGACCGGCATCGTCCGACGTGTCGCTGTATTTCAATTGTTCATCGTCAACGTATACGCGCCAACTTTCATCATAAGGGATCGAAGTGTAAACAAATGAGTCCGCATTTGTTATTTTAATCGTGCCGGACAGAGAAGATTCTTCAAATGAATCAAGTTGCAACGTTCCGTTTGAGATAATGGATTGATATGCGGAATCAAACAGAGGTTGATTCAACCTTGCAGCACAGAACGTAATCATTCCGGAGCTGTTGGAGTTATCCATTGAGAATTCAACTTTGATCTGATCGCCTGCTTTTCTGTCGCCCATATCAAGCACAAAAGGCTGAATTCCGGAACTGTTATAATTATACGACACGTCTTCGCCGCCGGTAAATTTCAACCCGGAAATGCGCATGGATCCGGCATATACGTAATACCTTCCGTCTTTATCAACATCGATCACAACGGTTACGGTACCCAACTGGCTGGTATCTGTTTTATCTGCGGAAAACATTGTGCCGGCATTTACCGAAGAAGGGGAAATATAATTCATGTTGCTGCATTCAACATTTGTTGCCTCAACTTTTTCAAGGACGCCGTCGAAACCGGTAGACAGCCGAACAAGATCGTTCTGAACTTCGAAGGGATTTGAGTTTGCAAGCGGATCCCATTCGGAGATGTCTTTGTTTACTGAAAACGCCAAAGGAAGATAATACTTATTTTTGTAAACTTCAAAATTCAGATTGCCATCCAGATGCTGATAGGTAGAGCCTTCTGTAATAAGGAAATTGTTATCATATATATATTTCAGCGAGAAGAAAGCGTTAAATACAGCTGTTTGCGGATAATATGTGTAACTGTTGATATTGTTGCCGAACAAACCGAGATTGTTCATCATACCGGACGTTTTTTCATACGCCATGGAAGAAAAGACGGAAACGCCGTTATATCCATACCAGCAAGGATCCATTCTTGTGCGCAGCTTTGACAATTCCGTTCTGTAAAACAGTTCACTGTCAGAAGACTCGATTCGGTTGGAAATATCAATATATGATTGATAATCTGATGTATAACTGTCTTTCGGCTGCGACATGATAAGGTGCGAAGTATCTGCGCAGGAAATTTCAACGATAATAAAGAAAATCAAAAGATACTCAAGATTCTTTTTTGTAAAACTGGCGGAAGATATCAAACCTGCAAGAATCACATAAATCAGAATAAATACAACAGATAATATAACCGTGGTATCTGAAATATTCTGGCTTCCTACTTTTTCTGTGATCACAACAAAAAACAACGCAGCGAAACCGGTAACCACAAAATACTTTCTTGAAAAATCTGTGATATGCAGCAACGCCTGATATGCAAGATAAAGCAGAATAAAAGAATACGCGAAAGAAAACCGATACGGAAGATCGTTGGGGTAATGCAGTCCGTGCCAGATAAAGTTCAGATAATTGATACTGAAACTGAGATAAAACACTCCAAGGAAAAACAAAGCCATAAGCTTTTTGCGGCTTTTGATCTTATCGGAGATAAAGAACGCAGGCAGCAACAGAATAGTTGCAACACCGCTGTAAATATTCGGCAGAACAACGTCGCCGCTGCTGCGGATTGTCGGCTCAAGCGATGGAAGATGATTTGCAAGGAAATCAAAAATATTATAATAAATGGTAAGTGTGGTCGGGAAAGGCGATCCGGTGGCGGAACACGCTTTTAAACAGTAATACAGAGGTATCAGAACCACCGCAGCGAGCATGAAACTTAATATAGACGCCATGCCGAATATAGTGCCGCTTACAAGAATCCGGCACAAGCCTTTTGCAGGTTTTATTCTTTTTTGTTGAGATTCATTTTCAGGAACAAGGATATCAACCGAAGAAATCTGCTCGGTATATTCTTCTGCCTGCAATTGATCGGAAATCAAAGGCTGAACGGCTTCCTCAACAGTTATTTCTGCATCATTGAACGGAACCGTATTTGACGCTTCTTGGGATGGAAGTGTATCTGACAGTTCTTCGGGTGTAACAGTTTCTGGCGCTTCATCAAACGGAACTGTATCTGACAGTTCTTCATTTACAACAAGCCCCGGTGCGTATTGAGATTTTACCGCTGCTTTTTGTGCTTTTTCGTACCGATCAAGAAGCGTGTAATTTGAGAAGTAATAAAACAGAAAATAAAGTACAGAAAGCATGCACACCATAAATGCCATATAATAATTTGTGTACATGGTATAAGTAAGAACAACGATATAAAGAGCAGGACGTTTTTCATTGATAATCTTTTCAATACCAAGCATTACAAGCGGAAATACCGCTACGGCGTCCATCCACATGATGTTCCAGGAATAAGCGACAAAATAGCCGCAGAACGCGTAAAGCAAACCGAAACCAATGCTTGCGGGGTGAACGGTTTTTGTGGATTTGTTGATAAAATACGTGAAAGAAACCGAAGCCAAAACCGCTTTCATCAGCATCATGATGGCAATCGCCTCCGGCATGTTCTGATGTCCGCAGATCAGCATAACAATGGCAAACGGGCTTGAACAATAATTCAGGAAATTACCGAGGAAAGAATTGCCCAAGCCGGACGTCCAGGAATAGATAAGGCTGTTTCCGCCGGTAATACGGTCATACAGTTCTGAATATAGCGGGCCGTATTGGTGATACAGATCCATACGCAGCACGGTGGAATCACCAAACAAAAGCGTATTTTCATGGAACAAATAAAAAATCAGCATGATCACACACGCAAGGCATCCTGAAATAATACAATAATTCCGTAGCATGCGTGAATTGTTATCAAAAGAATTGCGACGAATCAGGTTCATTATTCTTCACGTCCTAATAAAAATCTATTTTTAATATTACCATACGGAAATAATTATTGCAAGTTATATTGAATTAAAAGTAAAAATA
>CAMOVW010000021.1 GCA_946627725.1 uncultured Clostridia bacterium | reverse complement strand
CTGCCGATCCTTCGGCAATTTAGCTGTCGAGCTTCTGCTCGACAAATTATAATTTACCCGTTTCCCACATTTACGCCAGCGTAAAAAAGCGTAAATACACATAAAGCAGCGGGATCACGAACACTACGCTGTCGAAGCGGTCCAGAATGCCGCCGTGTTCCGGCATGAATGACGCGAAATCCTTGATCCCGTGCTCCCGTTTGATGTAGGAGAAGAACAGATCGCCGACTGCGGCGAGCGCCGCGCCGAGCAAACCGAAGCACAAAAGCGAGAGCCACGGAACGCTGCGCCCCATCATATGGATCACAAGCCCGTAGATCGCCATGCCAACCATGCCGCCTGCAAGCCCGCAGCAGAAACCTTCCACGGTTTTGTTCGGGCTGATGTGCGGCGCAAGCTTGTGTTTGCCGAAGAGCTTTCCGCCGAACTGCGCGCAGGTATCCGCGCTCCACGCCGCAATGAACGGGATCAGCGCAAGCCGCCTGCCGTTATCTCCGCCCGATACGGGCAACAGCAGAGAAAAGAACACAGGAAATATGACGGCCGCCAGAAAGAGGTAGGCCGTCTTTTTTGATTCGTGATATTGGCCTGTCGCCGCAAAATACCCAAACGCGAAAACCAGCAAGCAAAGCGATAGCAGCAGCGTGCCCGTTTCGGCAGCGTTAAAGTATCGCAGCCACGGAACCGCAGCGGCCGTGAGCAGGCATACGACAACGGGAACAGGCTTTTTGCAGACGCCGGTGGGTACCAGCAGCTCATAACAGCCCATTGCGGAAAGGGCGCACACCAGAATCGCGGTTCCCCACAGCGGCGTGAAGAACAAAATCGCCACGGTAAGGGTGATCCCCGCCAGCGCGACCAAAACCTTTATCAGCATTTTTCTGTTTTTCTTCATCCGAAACGCATCCCCCTTAACCGCTCAAATAAAATACTCGCTGTCAGGACAGACGATCCCGACGGCGTTGTTTTTTACGTCGATCCGCACGTCGTCCACCGGTCCGCTGCACTCGCCGTCCAGCGTCCAGTTCTCCGGCTTTTCAAATAAAAACCGGAGCTTTGAAGCCTGAAAATGAACAAGGGTCTCCCCGTCGTATTCGTGGCGGCGCATCTTTTTTAAAAGCGAAAAGATCTGAAGCGGCGTCCGGATCCTGCGGATCAGAACGACCTCAAACTTTCCGTCGTTAAACCGGACTTCATCCTTGCGGAATCTGAACATGCCGGCGGCGGAGAGCGTGTTGGAAACGGTGCCGAAATAGAAATCGTCCTCCAGAGTGTTTCCGTCGTATTCCACGCGGATATGTTTGGGCTTCAGCGCCTTCATCGTGGGGATCAGCTGCAGTCCGAAGCCGTTGATCATATACGCGCTGTAGCCCAGCACGTTCTTTACCCGCTGCGGCGTGGCATAGGAAACCGATACGCCGGGGCCGAAGGAGGCGATATAGGTAAAGCAGCGGTCGTTGAACGAGCCCACGTCGTAGCCGCGGCTCTCTCCGCGCCTTATCATATCCACGGCGGCCGGCATGGCGGAAGGGATGCCCAGGTTATTCGCAAGATCGTTGGTGGAACCCATGGGGATATACCCGATCTTGGGGCGAGGGCCCGCCTCCGGCAGGCCGCCGATCACCTCGTTGAGCGTGCCGTCGCCGCCGCAGCACACAACCATATCATAACGGTTTCCCTCATGGGCGGCAATCTCCCGCGCGTGGCCCGGATACGCCGTTACCGCAACGTGGATCTTTGCCGCGTCCGGGCCGAAGCTGTTAAGGATCTCCTTCGGCTTCGGGCGGCCGAGGTTTTTTCCCGCCCGGGGATTATAGATCAGAAGCGTTGTTTTATTTTTCATGGGCTTCACTCTTTCACGCTCTTTGAATTCGCGTAGATATCATGCATTCTCTCATCGCCGAAGTGATCGTCCAAAAACGCTTCCACGCTGTTTGCGGCGGGAATGCCCTGCTGCCGTCTGTCCATTCGCACGGCGGCCCCGGCGGAAAGCGCCGCGTCAAACACAAAAAAGGCGACGAACGCGCCCACCAGCGCCTTTTCAAACGGGATATGTACCTTTTGAAAGAGCAGATCCATCAGCGGCATGATCAGCTTCACCCAACCGAGCCCGATCACGCCCCAGAAAACGGAGTACAGCAAACAAACCCTGCCGTTGATATTCAGCGGCATATGGCTGTAATCCCACGCTACCGAACCGAAGCAGATCTCCTGCCCCAGAGAGCAGATATATTCGGTCACCGTGCCGCTGACAAACGAGATCAGAAAGATCTTCCACCACGCAGCGTTCCGAAAACGTGTAAGCAGCAGTGTGAGCAGCACCGCACCCATACCGTAGGCGACGCTGAGATGCCCCAGCACAAGGGAGCTGCGGCTTTCGATATATCCGTTTCTGATCAGACACCAGAGCGTTTCAACCGCATATCCCACATAACAACCGATCGCAAAGATCCACACGTATCGCCGAAAATTGTATTTAACACCCATAAAGCAACCTCTTTCAAATCCCTTTGTATTCGGTTGCTATTGTATTGCGGTATTCTAAACTGATTCGAAACAAAACCCCGGTATGATCAAAAAAATATATTTACCTCGCGCCTGTTTTTTGGTATAATAAAAAAGAAAGATCAAACTAAACGCCGGGCAAAGATCCGGGCGTTAAAAGAAGGAGAAAATATGAACGACAGCAAACCGATCCCCGGTAAAGACGGCAACAAATACGTGCCCTTTTCGGCGCGTACCGGCGAAAGCTCCGTGGTCTACTTCACACGCGATCTTTCCGAAGAAGGGCTGAAAAAGATTTACGGCAGGGTGAGCGAAGCCCTCTGCGGCAGGGTTGCCGTAAAGCTGCACACCGGCGAAGCCGAAGGGCCGAACATCATCCCCCGCCCGTGGGTAAAGTCGCTGATGGCCTCCTGCCTGCCAAACGCGGCGATCATAGAAACGAATACCTATTACAAAGGCAGCCGCTACACCACGGAAGAGCACCGCAAAACGCTTGAGATCAACGGCTGGACCTTCTGCCCGGTGGATATTACGGACAGCGACGGCGTTGCGGCCCTGCCGGTAAAGGGCGGCAAATGGTTCAGCGAGATGCACGTGGGCAAGAGCATGCTGGATTACGATTCCCTGCTGGTGCTCACCCATTTCAAGGGGCACGCCATGGGCGGCTTCGGCGGCAGCAACAAAAACATCGGCATCGGCTGCGCGGACGGGCGCATCGGCAAGGCGGAGATCCACACCGCAGCCGGCTCCGCCAACATGTGGAGCATAGCGGAGGAAGAGCTGATGGAGCGCATCACCGAGAGCACGAAGGCCACCGTGGATTTCTTTGCGCCCCATATCTGCTTTGTGAACGTGATGCGCAATATGTCCGTTTCATGCGACTGCGAAGGCCCCGACGCCGAGCCGGTGGTAACGCCGGACGTGGGCATTGTGGCGTCCCTCGATATTTTAGCGGCGGATAACGCCTGCATCGATCTGATCTATAACCTGCCCCAGGGCGGCGGCAAGGCCCTGATTGAACGGGTGGAGACCCGCCACGGCCTGCGGCAGCTGAGCTATATGAAAGAACTTGGCATGGGCAACGACCGCTACACACTGATCGATCTGGATCACGGCGATGCGCCCATCACAGCCGCCGAAGCGGTAAAAGACGTAAAGCCCGGTTGGGAACCGGACCGCTACAACACCTTCTTCGGGCGTAACAGGCGCAGATAAACAACAAACAAACACATACTCACAGGGGCCGGCCCGCGCAAAGCGAAGCCGACCCCTGCTTTTTATTCATAAAAACCTACGGCGAACCGTTTTTTTTGTCTTCTTGCTTAAGGCAAGGAATCGCCCCCTGCCTTCACCTCAAGAAGCCCCGATCTTCAGCAAAAAACCGCTCCACAGGTATATCCGCAAAAAAAATCAGCGAAATCTCTTGACAAAACTAATATGATTAGTTAAAATACATATCAGAATAGTTAAAGGAGGAGCAGTCATGCCGAGAATGAATCTGGATAAGCGAAAGATCCTGGAGGCCGCCGGGGCGCTGGCAAACGAGCTGAGCGTGAAAAAGCTGAGCCTGAACGCGCTTGCCGCGCGCCTTGGGATCAAGCCCCCGTCTCTGTATAACCATGTAGAGAGTTTGGACCGCCTGCGCGGGGAGCTGATGGCATACGGTTGGGAAACGCTGGGCAACGAGGTCAGCGACACGCTGATCGGCGTTTCGGGTGACGAGGCGATCCGCCGCGCCTGCCATGTGATCTACGACTATGCATCCCGCAATCCCGGCGTATTTGAGGCGATGGCCTATTATAACAGCGAAGACGGCGAGGGGAATTCCCCTGCGGATCGTCTGAGCGATATCGTTTATCGGCTTTGCAGCGCAAGAAACGTAAGCGAGGCGCAGGCCACACACGTACTGCGCATTTTTCGCAGCTATGTGGAGGGCTTCGCGCTGCTGGCGCGGCACCGCTCTTTTTCCCGCGATATCCCGGTGCGGGAGAGCTTCGATCTCGGCGTGGAATTTCTGATCGCCGGGATCCATCAGCTGGAAAACGCGCATTGTTCGCAGCTGAAAAACGGCGCGGAACAGCCCCCGGAAGGAAGTGAAAACCATGCATGAAAATCACGCAGCCGAAGCTGAAGCAGACGCCGTGCTGGCGGAAAAATACCGCGTTCTGCAAAAGCTGATACTTGCGCGCCATAAACAAAACAGCCGGTATTATCATAACGGCAAGCTTGCCGTTGCCGTCGGCTTCGCCGTGCTTTCCGTACTGCTGGCGCTGCTGGGCGCAGCCACCGGCAGACCCATAACCCCGCTGATCATCTGGATCGTGCTGCTGTTTCTGATCGTGTTCGTATTTGTGATTTTGGAGCGGCGCATGCACGTTATGGACACGAAGGTCGTTCCGTTTCTCACAGACGACGCGCAGACGACGCTTGACCTTTACGACCCGTGGGAAGACGACGGAGAAGAGGAAGAAACCGAAGAGGAGGAAGAACCGTGAAAACCGTTCTGCGCGTGTTCACGCGCGATATAAAAAACATTACAAAAAACGCCATGGCGATCATTCTGGCAGTGGGCGTGCTGATACTGCCCTCACTCTATGCCTGGGTGAACATTTACGCGAACTGGGATCCCTATGGCAAGCAGAGCACCGGCAATATGCAGATCGCCGTGATGATTGAAGACAAGGGCGTGGCGTTCCGCGGGCTGTCGATCAACGTCGGCGAGCAGATCAAAGAGAACCTGTCCGGCAACGACGTGATCGACTGGCAGTTCGTTGATCGCGACACGGGGATCGAGGGCGTAAAGGCAGGCGCCTATTACGCAGCCATCGAGGTGCCCGAAAATTTCAGCGAATCACTGACCAGCATCGTTACGGATTCCTTCGAGGCGCCGACGCTGACCTATTACGCGAACGAGAAAAAAAATGCGATAGCAACCAAAATCACCGACAAGGTCGTACAGACGGTGCAGGGCGAAGTAAACGCATCGTTTATCAAAACGATTGCCGACCTGATCAGTAAACTCTCCGGCGCGCTCGTCACAAACGGAAAAGAGGGCGTTTCATCCGCAGCGCAGAATCTGTCTTCCGATATCGGTCTGATCAAGGCGAGCGTGGACGGTCTGCAGCAGACGCTGGGCTCCTTCGAATCCGTGCTCACCTTTGTTAAAGATCTCTCCGGTACGGTACCGGAAACCGATCTCGAAAAGCTGAACCAGGACCTGAACGGAACCATTCAGAACACACAGGACGCCATCCGCGTCACCAAGGCGGCGCTTTCCGGTTTGACCTCCACGGTGGACGTGATGCTGGCACAGACCTCAACGGAGGTTTCTTCCGCTGCGGAGCTGTTGCAGGGCGCCGCCCACCTTGCGAACGCGGCGGCAGCCGAAACGAATATGAAAAGCGCATCCGCGCTGGTCAAGAACCATCAGAACCGGATCGCCTCTCTGCTCGCGTCTCTGGAGGCGCTGAAAACCGCGCTGCCGAACGCAACGGCATTGGATAACACCATCGCCCGGCTGAAGACAGTGCAGGCGGAACTGGGCCAGGCAAACGCCTCCCTGACCGACGCAACGGACGGTGGATCTCCCGCTGAGACGGCGGAGGCGATCGGCGAGCAGCTTTCCGGCGTTTCGGAATCCCTGACCGCGATCGGTACGGACTATAAGACCAACGTACAGCCCACGCTCACCGCGGCTGCGGATTCCTTTGCGGACGTACTGGGCGACGTTTCATCGATCCTTACCGCGATCACCGGCAACACGGATTTTTCGAAGCTCTCCGAAACGGTCGGCGGCTCCGCCGAAACAGGCGTAACGATCCTGCAGGATCTCTCGGCGCTGCTGACCCGTTTTTCAGGCAGGCTCAACAACCTGCAGACGCTTGTATCCGGCGCGGAAGATAAGGAAGTTGTAAACGTGCTGTATAATCTGCTGGTCACAAACGGCTCCAGTCTCAGCGCGTTTCTGGCAAGTCCCGTATCGGTGGATACCGATACCGTTTACGGTATCGCAAACTACGGTTCCGCCATGGCGCCTTTCTATACCACGCTTGCGATCTGGGTGGGAGGCATCGTAATGATCGCCATCTTCCAAACGAATGTGAAAAAAAAGAAAGCGCTCGGCGGTGTTTCTCTTGATCAGGAATACTTCGGCAGAGGAATAACCTTTATTGTGTTTGCGCTGATACAAGGACTTATCATCTGCCTCGGCGACCTGTATTTTCTCAAGATCCAGTGCAATCATCCCTTCCTGTTTATTCTCGCAGGATGCTGCGCGTCGATCATTTTCTCATTCTTTATTTATTCAGTCACCGCTGCTTTCGGCGATATCGGCAAGGCCATCGTTGTGATTCTGCTGGTCGTACAGCTCGGCGGCTCCGGCGGCACCTTCCCCATCGACGTCACGCCGGCCTTCTTCAGGGCGGTCAATCCCTATCTGCCCTTTACCTTCGTTATCAACGCCATGCGGGAATGCGTGTGCGAAACCTGGGGCAGCGACTATTGGATCGACCTGCTGAAGCTCGCGGCATACGTCCCGGTCTCGCTCATCTTCGGGCTGCTCTTTCGGCGTCTGCTCAAACGCCCCGTGCGTTTCTTTACCAAAAAGATCGAGGAAACCGATATGGTCTGATGCTCCGCTTGACAAAACAGACCGCCCTGCATTCACGCGCAGAGCGGTCTTTTCATAATTCTTTTGCGTTCAAACGTGTTTCGTTTGCGTGTGTTTTCTGAGAAATTCTGCTGTTTTTTATAAAGTGTTTCTCCATACGATTGATTGTAATCGATAAAAGCTATGTCCTTTTTTTCTAAAGACAGGGGACGGCAGCTGTCTTCAGGAACCGTCCCCTGTCTTCATTTCAGCAAACTGGAATTTGAAAACCACGATTTCATAAGTGGTTACTGCCCCTCATAGGGCTTTAATAAAATCCTCCAAAACGCTTGAAAACAAAGGATTTATCGCAATGTGTCCGCCTTATCCCTTTATACGATTTCACTTGCGTTTATGCTTCCCTCGCCACCTCATAAGGGCAAAAATAAGGGAAGAAAAATCTGATAACAAGCTATAAAAACAAGTGGCAATCGGGAAACTGTGACATATGTGCGAATATATTATACTGGAGGATTTCAAGATGGACAAGTACATTTATGATGAAAACAACGGTCTTTGGTATGAACTGCAAGGCGAATACTATTTGCCGTGCCTTAGCTTGCCACCCGAAGAAGAAAAGCCTATCGGGATATGGGGACAGCGGCACAAACGCTACCTGAAAGAACATAGAAAAGCAACCTACACAACACTTCTGACCAGCGGTAAGCTCAACACTTATCTTTCCGGCATCAACGAACAGGCGCAGGAACGCTTTGAACGGCTCATAGATGGCATGAAGCAGGCACAGGGTATCACGGAACAATTAAAGGCGGAAAACGCCTTAGAATGGGTCAGGAGAATGAATAATATACGGGCTTGTGCGATGGAGATTGTGAATAAAGAAATCATCTTCGCATAGCAGACTGGCGGTAACGCAAAGCGAGGGGTAAAGGTGTAAATGCCTTACCCCTCGTATTTTATGACGAGAATATGGCTTAACACAAGGCATTTGTGGGTTAAAAGCGCTACAGTAGAGAGATTATGCTGAAAACATAGGGTTTGGCAATCCAAAAGCAAACTTTTTATGAATGTTGTCTGTTGCCTCTTGACTTATATCGGCAATCTATATATAATCGATATGTAGACTGTCGATACAAGGAGGGACATATATGGCAATTGATAAATCTCTGATTTCAGGGAATACAGATATGCTGATTTTGAAGCTGCTTGAAAAACAAGATATGTATGGGTATCAGATGATAGAAGAACTTGCGAAGCAATCCGACCATACTTTTGAATTGAAAGCAGGAACATTATATCCTCTGCTCCATCTCTTAGAGCAAAAGCAGTATCTTGTGTCCTATGACGGAGAAACTGTTGCGGGGAAAACAAGAAAATATTACAGGATTACAGATGAAGGGAAAAGATTTCTTGTGGTGCGGCTGTCTGAGTGGGAAAGCTACTCTGCCGCAGTCAATAAGGTTTTGTCGGGGGGTGTTTTGCTTGCAGGAATATAATTCTCCCGAAGAATATATCAAGGATGTTCAAAGATACATTCGTTGGAGCAGAGCAAAGGTTGTGGCAACAAGAGAGCTTTCTGACCACATAAACGACCAATACGATGCTTTGCGGGAAAACGGTCTGAATCAGAAAGAAGCAATGAGAAAAGCCATTGAAGAAATGGGCGATGCAGATGTAGTTGGGACAGAGCTTGATATTGTCCACCGCCCGAAAGTGAATTGGCTGTTGCTGCTCATAGCAGGCGTGTTGCTGCTGAGTGGTATTCTAATCTCTGCTATGCTAACCTCAATATCCCTGACAGTACCAAAGATAATCGGTATTGTGCTTGGAGTTTGTGTTGCTGCTTTTTTGTATTTTATTGATTACACTGTCTTAATTCGCTTTCCAAGAGCGTTATACGGACTGCTCTCACTGGCGGCAATCTTCGGGCTACTCTATGAATTATGGAACGGATTTGCACCGCTTGGATACGGTTTTCTGTTCTACCTGCTGCTATGCTATCCGATTGTTTTGGTCGGAATCCTGTTTTATGAAAAGAACAGTGAAAGCGAGACAAAAATCATACATTACTGGCTATATGCTATTTTTCCGCTGACTTTAGCGTTAATAAATCAAGCGTTTCCAGTTTTTGTGTTGCTGTTGGCTTGCGAGCTATTCATCTTTTGCTGCGGGTTAAAATTAAAATGGCTGAAATGGAATCGTGTTAATATCTTCGGTGTGGCTTGTATGCTGATTTTTCTTATTATCGGAGTGTACCTGTTAAGCCGCTTTTATCATCTTTTTCGCTTGCAGGAAAATACAGGATATTTACAACAGCTCGATTTCTTTTCGGTGTTTCGTGAAGCGGAGTTAATTGGAAAAAGCGGAATGCCTGTTGATGTGAAGGTAATGAGCTACTTCTATGACCACCCAATCACCCTGCTCCTGTACGAATACGGAAAATTTTCACTTATATTTTTGCTGTTTGTATTCGGGATATTGTTTGCTATCCTTTACAGGACTTCAAAAAAGCAGGATACAGAGGTTGGCAAACTTCTAACCAATACCGTGCTGTTGATTTATATTTTACGAATTGTTTTCACTGCCTTATCCGACATTGGGGTTCTTCCGAACTTCTTTATGTGCGTCCCCTTCGTTGTAACAGGAGGAATGTTCATTATTTACGATATGGCACTTGTTGGAATTATCCTATCAGTAAACCGCAATGAGAGCATTGCAAAGGATTGGATTAAATTAAAAAGCAAGCGTAACGCTGCTAAAAACGGAGGTCAACTATGAAAAAATTCTTATGTGCTATTCTATTCTTGACGATGGTAATCAGTCTCTCCGCCTGCGGCGGTAAAGGCGTTTCGACACTTGTGAAGCATTATGGTCAGGAAAAGGTCGATGAAATGGAAATCGAGTGTACCGATGAAACACAGCTAAAGGTCGCAAATGACCTCATAGCAGAAGCAAAGGATATTATGTCTTACTGCGGGTCAGGAGACGGTACGAATAAAGAGGACTGCGGTGCGTTAGAAAGATACTATTTCTTTGATGATAAGGCGGTTCGGGCAGATGTTTCGATAGAACTTGTAACCACCAAACAGGAAAATGGGAAGGGATATATCTGGGTGAAATATTCAGCCGATTATTACGATAAGGATGATACTCTCATTTCTGGTAACGGAGAAGCATATTCACGTTGGGATATTGAACAGTTAGATGGAAAATGGACGGTAACGTTAATTGACGAAATACCGTAAGGATTGGTGAGTGTATGCAGAAACAAGCCGAATGGATATTATGTCCTGTTTGTGGCAACAAAACCCGTGACAGAACAAGATATGATACGGTCTTGAAAAACTATCCTCTCTACTGCCCGAAGTGCAAGCAGGAAACGCTGATAGAAGCAGAGAACTTGAAAGTAACCGTTATAAAGAAACAGGAAAACTAATCTCTATATGTATGCCGCCGTGTATGGGTAAAACCATAGCGGCGGTTTTTCTTCGCCTATCGGCTGCCTCTGTCAAAGGATTTCTTTCGTGGCTTTTGCTGTCTGCCCTGCTCCTGCAACTGTCTGAGCCTGTTTCGGACGCTCTCCTTTTCGGGCGGTCTTGGCGGTCTGCTCTTTTGTTTCACCTGACGCTCCCATTCGGCAAGGTCACGGTTGTATTGTTCCACAACGGCTTCCGCCTCCCGATAGGTCGCCATGAATGCCTGCACATCGGGATAACCGTCCTCCCTGAGAATATCGGGGAGCTTATCCAGCCTGCGGTCAATTTCTTGCTCCGTCTGCTGTATCTGCTCGGTAAGGGCTTTGCGCTCCTTGCCCTTGAAAATCCCTGTTGTTTCTGCAAGCTGTGTTTTCAGCTTGGGCAGAATGTTGTCCTGCAAATTCCTAATCCCTCTTGCCTCATCCTGCACCCGTATCATTAGATTCCGCATGGTGCAGAACTCTGTCATATCAATATCCAGCGTGGGCTTCGGCGGTATCCCGTATTCACGGATAAGGTTTTGTAAAATGTCCTTCGCCTTGTTCACGATACGGCGGAACAGATTCGGCAGCCAGCCCTCGCTTTTAATGGATTGGCTAACCTTGTCGTGTATCTCGGTTTGTTTGATTTCCAGTATTTTAGCCTCCTCAATCCCCGATACAAGTGCCATGTCCGCTGTCCTGTTCCATTCCTGCCTTGTAGCGTTGTCGGCTGCAATCTCTTCGGCTTTGGGATTGTTCTTGCCTATTTTCTTTGTCGGCAGGTACACGCTGTTTTTGTCAAATACCTTCAGGTGCTGTTCAGGGTTTTCAATATGGAGATTGATAAGGTTTGTATAATCCTCTTTTACCTCCCGAAGAAAAGGCTCTCTCTTGAAGCGGTCATCCTTTACGGTGAACAGATGGCTTTCGTAAACCTCTCCCTTTTTGATAATGGTACAGCCTTTTCTTATCTGCCCGTCCTCACCTGTGATTTCCTTCTTGGTGCGTACCCGCTTGCCTGTTTCGTCAAAGAATACGCTTCTTGTGGCAATCTTCACATCAGGCTCAGGAAGCAGCTTCCTTTCGCTGAAAATCAGATGAATGTGGTAATTGGTCTTGCGCTTATTGTGGTGCAATGCCGACACACATTCCACGCCGTACCGCCTGCGGAACTCATCTGTAAAATCCTCAAGCACCTGCTGCGGCTCGTACTGCGTAAAGACAGGGGACGGTTCCTTGTCTTTTCCTTTATCTGTTCGTTCGCAGCCATTTTTCAATGATCCCTTTGGAGACGCCCGTCACGCGGACAAGCTGCCGTACGGACGCGCCTTTTTCGTGCGCTTTTACAATCGCCTTTTCCTGCTTCTCCGGCGGTAACGCCGAAAACGCAGCAAGATTCTCAGTTTTGCTGTATTTGTGTATCAGCGCCGCTGCGGCGTCTTCGGTGATAGGATGATGTTTTGGCTCGGTGATATCCAGACAAACGTCGTTGCAGTTTTTTTTGTGATAAGCAAAAAATTCATCTCTGCCGATGATGTTCAAAGGTTCCTCTGTATCCGTAAGCCCGCCTGCCGCATCTGCTTCATACGCTGCAAAACTGCTGTACGGGTAATTAAGATCCTTTGTGAAACCGCCCTTTACAGGGTTATAGTGGATATACCGGATCACCGTTTTCAGGTAAACGTCATCTTCCACAGGTTCGCTTTTGAATCGATCCTGAAATAAGTGCCCAACGCGCTCATAACGTGTGTTATACCAATATACGTAATTGCTCGCAAGGCGCTTTATGATGATCTCCAACGGGTCTTTACCAACTTTCAGAAGCAGATGAACGTGGTTATTCATCAGGCAATAGGCATAGAGCGAAAACTGACTTTTCTGCTTCACTTCCGCAAGCAGCGCCGCGAATTTTTGCTTGTCGAGATCGTCTTCAAATATGTTCTGCTTCCCGATCCCGCGCAGCATGACATGATATATTCCGGTTTTACTTTTTATTCTCGCCGTTCTCGGCATGATCATCACTCCCACGCCATTCTATCATAACGTGATCATCTTGTCAAGACAAGGAACCGTCCCCTGTCTTCCCGATTTCCTCCGGGGCGTAGTCTTTTTTGCCGACGCGGAAGATCTGCGGGATCGGTCTTTTGCAGTAAGGTTCCGGTCTCTGCACGTCAAAGGTAACAGGAATGCCGCTGTCTTTGTCGGCAGTTACCGTCCAAAGCGCGGTCGTTTTTTTTGCGGAACGCAAGGGTTCATCAGGTTTTTTTTCGCGCATCGTCATACCTCCACAAAAGACACAAAAGACAGGGGACGGTTCCATGTCTTTGCATATTAAAAGACAGGGGACGGTTCCATGTCTTCACATATTAAGACAAGGAACCGTCCCCTGTCTTCAAGGAACCGTCCCCTGTCTTCATTGAAGATCAAAAGTGTTGTTTTCAGCCCCGTATTTTTTCGGATTTGCTCTGATTTGACTGAGACGTAAATCAAAATCAATGCCGGTGGTCTGCCGCAACGCATCTTTTTGTTCTGAAAAACCATGCTGCTGTAAACATTCTACAAAGCTTTCTTCTTTCTCACAAAACAGCATAGCCATGGTACGGCAGAATCCATCGGTAACGTCAACTGTACCGTCGCTTTGTAATACACAGCATTCCGTAATTATTTTCTGCCGGATCACAGTGATCGACAGCGCATCTTCGGTGCTGCCCACGGCGAGAATAAAATCATCATGATTTTCAGCATAATCTATTGCTTCTTTTACAATATTCTCAGGATCAAAGCCGGATTTAAACAATATTGTATAATCTTTTTGGCCACATGAAAGAAGCGGCTTTGAGATCGTCCAGCAGATGACAGTTTTTTTCCATTGTTTCGACAATGTGTCGGCCGCAAACTTAAAAATATCGCCGCCGGCATCCTCCCACATCCGATCCGCAACGCGTCCGCCCTGTACAAGCACCTCTGTCCTCCATAACAGATCGCTTAAACGATACTTCGGATGCAGATCAAAAAAACACAAAAATCCGGTATTTTTATTCATAGTTCCTCCACACAAAAACGTAAAGACAGGGGACGGTTCCTTGTCTTTTTCCTTTATCTGTTCGTTCGCAGCCATTTTTCAATGATCCCTTTGGAGACGCCCGTCACGCGGACAAGCTGCCGTACGGACGCGCCTTTTTCGTGCGCTTTTACAATCGCCTTTTCCTGCTTCTCCGGCGGTAACGCCGAAAACGCAGCAAGATTCTCAGTCTTGCTGTATTTGTGTATCAGCGCCGCTGCGGCGTCTTCGGTGATCGGATGACGTTTCGGCTCGGTGATATCCAGACAAACGTCGTTGCTTTTCTCTTTGTGATAAGCAAAAAATTCATCTCTGCCGATGATGTTCAAAGGCTCTTCTGTATCCGTAAGCCCGCCTGCCGCATCTGCTTCATATGCTGCAAAACTGCTGTACGGGTAATTAAGGTCCTTTGTGAAGCCGCCCTTTACAGGGTTATAGTGGATATACCGGATCACCGTTTTCAGGTAAACGTCATCTTCCACAGGTTCGCTTTTGAATCGATCCTGAAATAAGTGCCCAACGCGCTCATAACGTGTGTTATACCAATATACGTAATTGCTCGCAAGGCGCTTTATGATGATCTCCAACGGGTCTTTACCAACTTTCAGAAGCAGATGAACGTGGTTATTCATCAGGCAATAGGCATAGAGCGAAAACTGACTTTTCTGCTTCACTTCCGCAAGCAGCGCCGCGAATTTTTGCTTGTCGAGATCGTCTTCAAATATGTTCTGCTTCCCGATCCCGCGCAGCATGACATGATATATTCCGGTTTTACTTTTTATTCTCGCCGTTCTCGGCATAATCATCACTCCCACGCTATTCTATCATAACGCGATCATCTTGTCAAGACAAGGAACCGTCCCCTGTCTTCACTGTGAACCAGTTTTCGATCTTCAGCCAGAGGGTATAAAGGCGGTACAGGATCCTGACGATGAAATTGCCTTCGTCGATTTCGGACTCACACTTTTCTTCAATGATCGGGAACTCATAGACGCCCGAACCGGCGACAGGCTGGCCGTCTTCCCCAAGCGCGCCGTCCAGAACGTACTGCCCGACGGAGAAACGCGCCTCTTTGATATCGGCATAAAAGTTGACTGCCGCGTACAGCGTGATCACACCGTCAGGCGTTTCCACGTCGAAATAATTCTCGTACACATAAAGGGGAATGAAATGATCGGGTTCGCCGGGAATGGATACGGTTTTTGACGTTCCGCCTTTGAACTCGATCGTATACTTCTGCGGAAGTCTGCATTCTTCGATTTTGTACCCTCCGGCAGACAGCTTGACCTTCACATAGGGCTCGTCGCCAACGGGGGTGACCGATTCGATGGTGTTCTGCCATGTGGGCTCCGCCTTGAACTGTCCGGCGGCAAGGACGGGCATCGCAGCGCTGAACGCCATGATCAAGCAAAGCAGCAGGGAGATCAGTTTTTTGTTCGTTTTCTTCATGGGATAACACTCCTTTGTTTTTTGATTACAACCAGAGGACAGGGGACGGTTCCTTGTCTTCTTACGATAAGGTCGCCGCGGCGGTTTTTTATGTTGGTTGTACGGGGTCAGCCAAGCTGTGTCCAGGCCTGCCGCAGCTGGTCTATGATCGGCAGGTGCTGGGGGCAGGCGGCTTCGCAGGCGCCGCAGGCGACGCACATATCCGCGCCGGCGCCGTTTTCTCGGATGCGGGCAAGGCCACGGTCCTTTGCGGGGTCCGTGCAGTAAAGGGAGACGTTGTTCCATATGGAAAAGATACCGGGGATGTTCACCCCGTTGGGGCAGGGCATACAGTATCTGCAGCCGGTGCAATCGATCTTCGTGCGGTCCAGATAGGCCTGCCGCACGTTTTCCATCAGCCGCAGCTCGTTTTCATCCATCACGCCGGGTTCCACGCCGCTGAAGATGCGCAGGTTTTCATCGATCTGCGCCGGTTCGTTGCAGCCGGAGAGCACCACGGCCACCTCGGGGAAATTGCAAAGCCAGCGGAAAGCCCACTCCACCGGGGAGCGCTTCACCGGGAACGCGTCGTAAAGGGCCTGTACGTTTTCGGGCGCGTTGGAAAGCCTGCCGCCCAGAAGCCCCTCCATGATCACCACGGGGATGTTCTTCTCCCCTGCCAGCCGCAGGCCCTTCAGCCCCGCCTGATTTTCGATATCCATGAAATTGAGCTGGATCTGCACCATATCCCAATCGTAATCGTTGAGGATGTATTCAAAATCCTCATACGGGCCGTGGAAAGAGAAGCACTTGAAGCGGATCTTGCCCGCCCGCTTCATATCGTCAAAAAACTGCGGCGCGCCGATGGCCTTGAACTTTTCCCATTCCTCTTTATCGATGCCGTGCATCAGATAAAAATCGATATGATCGGTCTGCAGCTTTTGCAGTTCCTCTTCCAGAAGCGCCTCCATGCTTGCGCGGTCGCTGACCGACCCCAGCGGCATTTTGGTAGCGATGGTCACCTTATCGCGGTAACCGTTTTGCAGCGCCTTGCCCACCAGCGTTTCGGAGGTTTTGTTCAGATAGACGTAGGCGGTATCAAGGTAGGTCACGCCCCCGTCGATGGCGCGGCGGATCAGAGAGACCGCCTTTTGCTCGTCCATTGGAAAATCGCCGGACGCCGCGCCGTTAAAGCGCATGCACCCCAGCCCGAAGGCGGAGGTTTTTATGCCGAGTTTGCCCATGGTGCGGTATTTCATTCCCAAATGCCTCCTTAAAACGTTCATTGTTATTTGTTAATTCCACACGTTGCCATAAATACGCCTTTTTCGCAGCCCGGGATCTCTTTCGGCCCGTAAAAGGACTGACGCACAAGGCGGCCGGTATCGTGCGCGTTCAGCCGATTGCCTTAAACGGATTTCGGTATTCTTCATTTTCATCCCCCGTCCGTCTGCCTTCAGTTTACCACAATAAAGCAAAAAGCGCAAGCGGAAAGAAAAACTACAGTTTGGCGCGCTGTTTTAACCGCAGCGGCTGTTTTTATAATTTGCCGATCCCGCCGAAAAAAGGAAGCGGCCCCGCGGATGGGGGTATCCGCGGAGCCGCCCCTTATATGATAGGAAGTGGCAGTTATTGTGATTGCCGTTCCGCTTATCTGTTGAACAGACCGCGGAAGAAGTTGATGATTCTCTGGAAGAAGCTGCTGATCTTCTGGAAGATGTTGGAGAACCAGTTGCCGCCGTCGTTGCCGCCGTTATCGCCGGAACCGGGCTGCGCAGCGCCGCATACGGTGCACTTGCCGTCCACATAGTTGTGGTTGCCGGTGGCAGCCTTCACGTCGCGTTTTTCGGTGGTGCCGCAGCCGTTGGCGCATTCATACAGGGTGTAACCTTCCGCCACGCAGGTGGGAGCTACGGTGTTCTTCGCAACCATGTTGTGGCCCTTGGCGTTCACGTCTCTGGTTTCGGTCTTGCCGCAAACGGTGCAGGTTCTGGTCTCGGCGCCCTTGGCGGTGCAGGTGGGAGCCTTGGTCTGCGTCCATGCGCCCCAGCTGTGATCGGCCAGCGCGGTGGGCTCGCAGCCTTCAAGGATCGTGCCGCAGTCTGCGCACTTCTTACCGGCGGTGGCGCCGGCCTCTTTGCAGGTAGCGGGTACGGCTTCAACGTCGATCACGTTTGCATGGTCGCAGGCAAAGCCGGGCAGCATGCCAACCTCACGGATCAGATCGAGGATGGCGGGAAGCAGGTGGGTTCTGCGGTTGTTGATGCTCACCATGTTGCGGGCGGCGATACCCTGATCGCTCTCAGCGCCGGTGAACTCTTCCTGTACGGTTACGGAAGCGGTGTAAAGCTCGGCCTGAACCGTATCCGGGAAGAACTTATCAACGATATAATCGGAAGCCTTGATAAGGGCGTAGGTTACGGGAACTTCGCCCGCGATGGCGTCTTCTTTCACCTCAAAGTGAGAGAGAAAGCCGTCCATATTGCCATCCAGCGCTTTGTCGAAGAAATCGGCGTTCAGCGCGGCAAGGCCGTTGTAGTTGGAGAACATGGAGGTCATGGGAAGAACGCTTGCAAGGGTGGTAAGCTTATCCCACAGGCCTGTCTGGTCTTTCGCGGTGCCGGCGGGGATCATCAGGCCGTCCGCCAGAGCGATGAAGCGGTCTACCAGCGCGGTAAGGGTGGTCTCCCAGTTGTCGCTCTTTTCAACGCCCAGATCGAAGTTGAAGGCGCTGAGGGTGATGCCGGTCTTCTCGGTGAATTCGGCGATGCAGTTGTTTGCGAGTTCGTTTACCTTATCGGCTGCGAAGGTTGCGGCAGCGTAAAGGATATCGGTGGCTTTGCCAAGGATGGCGTCTTTCGCGCCGTCTTCGGCAACGTTCGCGTAATCGATGGGCGTGTAGGTGTAATCCCAGCCCTCGATCTCAACGGCGTTCATCACTTTGCCCAGGATCATATCCACGGCGGCAGCGGCGATGGCGTCAAGGGTATCGAGATCTTCCACTCTCATATGGAAATCGTAGAAGATGCTGTCGGGGTCGTCTTCGGCCAGCAGGTCGCAGGCCACGCGGATGCCGCAGTCAAGAGCGTTTTCTACGCTGGAGAAATCCATATCGTAGATCATGCCGGCGTTGAAGCCGTGCGCGGAAGCGAATACGGAGCTGATATCAGCGGTATCGGCAAGCGCTACAAAGGTATCGCGGTCGATATATTCCTTCATGGTATCCAGCAGAGAGGAAACCTTTTCGCAGATCTTCTGCAGGTTGGCGTACAGGTGGGTGTTGTCGCCGTCTTCAATGCCGAGATAAGCCATGCCTTCGTCGGAAGCGATCATATCAACGGCTTTGTAGAGGATGTGGTTTACCTGGCCCACAACGCCCTTGTAAGCGTCATAGTCGGCCATAACGTCAAGCAGGGTCTCGTCATACGCGGCGTCGGCGTCGATATAGCTTACCAGCGCTTTGATCTGGTTCAGCTCTTCGATCTCGCCGTCAAGGTTATTGAGAACCACGGTAGCGAAAGCGGGGTCTTCGAACATATCGCCAACGGCGGTCTTGATGGCGTTGATCACAAGGGGCTGCGCAAAGCTGTTCAGGGCGCTGTAAACACCGCCGAGTTCAACCACGGTAGCATCGGGATTCAGCAGGTCCGCGGTGATGGTGGCTTCAATGGGGGAGGTGACGTTAACCTTTGCGGTGGCGCTTTCAACCTTTACCTGCGCCGCGAAGGAATCCTCGTCCTTATACATATTGTAAGAGAAGGTTGCGGCGGCGTCGGAGATCGTGAAGGCAACGGTGGTTTCGCCCAGCAGCGGAAGGTTTACGGTCTGAGACATACCCTGGCCGTTCACGTTCTGTTCCAGAGCGGCGATCGCAGCGGCTTCAACGGCGCTGAGGTCAAGGTCAAGATCAACAAGGGTCTCGTTGTTGGCGGTGGCCTTAACGATCACGTTTCTGCCCCATGCCTCGGGGGTACCGGCTACCAGCGCTTTATCGGCGTCGGTCATCTCGGAATTGGCGAGCACGTCAACGTTTTCGCTGCTGTATTCACGCAGCATGGCGATGGCCTGATCGTTGGCGTAAATGTTGGGCATATAGTCATCCGGCTCGGTGGAGTAGGGATGATAGGTAGCGTAAGGATCGTTTCCGGTGTAGCCCACGGTAAGTACGGGAGGCTCCACGTTCACGCCGGCGGTGATCACCTTCACCATGCCCTGCAGGGCGGTGAGGAAACCGGCAAGAAGATCGTCAAGCTGGCCTTTGTAATCGTTCTGCAGCAGGCCAACGAACTCTTTTACAAGGGTGTAAACGTCGGTGGTGCGAAGATCCATGGCGTTTACAGCGGCCTTGCTCTCTTCGGAGAGGGCTTCGCCCACAACGCTGAGGAACCATGCCTTGATGCCGTTGGAGATGGTCTCGTCAAAGGTCTCGGCGCGGTCTTCGCCGTTCTTCGGGATCTCGTAGCCCATTTCACGGGCGATCTCGGCAACGAATTTTTCCTGGATATTGCCGGTTACAAGATAATCCTGATAGAAATCTTTTACGGCCTGATTGGTGCAGGCGTCGCTCTCGATGAATTCGCCCACTTTGCCGTAATCGAACACTTCGTTATCCCAGCGGAACACCTTGCCGAAGGTATCGGCGTTATCCGCCATAAACCGGAAGATGCCGTAGAAGAAGTTTACGTCGCCGCCCTCTCTGGTAACCAGAGCATCGGTGTTCAGGTTGGCGAAGTCGCCTTCCAGATCGGCGATGTGATCTTTAAGGCCGATCAGGGAATCAACGCCTTCAATCTTATACTGGGCAAGATCGGCAACGCCGAGGCTGTCCACAAACGCGTTGAAATCGGCTGCTTCAGCGGAAATGCGTCTGTCGAGCCAATCGAGCAGAACGCCGGCGATCTGATCATAATTGAGGGACGCGATATAATCTGCGTCATCCTGGGCGACCTTCGCCTTGTCGTATTCGGCATAAGCGGAAGCGGGGTTGGAAATGGTCTTTTCCGCCGCAAACGCGGGGATGCAGCACATGAGTACCATAAGCGCGCTCAATACAACTGCTAAAACCTTTTTCATAGCAAATGTCCTCCTGTATTATTTTGCTGCGGATGGTTTTTATCCGCGAAACGATATGTAGATGATTTATCGTTCTGTTATCATTCTAAATTTTACCACCGTTTTTTTCAAGCAACAAAAAGAACGGAATTGTCACAGATGCTGCAACAATTCCGTCATAATCAAACAAAGTTGTGTATTATGTATAAATACCGGCTATATTCCGTACCGTATACGCACCTCATCCAGATGATCCAGCGTTTTTTTCAGCGCCGCGTAATCCGTGATGCCGGTGAGATATGAGCAGATGGCGTAGGCGAATTCCGTGGTATAAAAGCTGAAAGCCATAACGTCGTCGTCGTGCAGGCCGCCGGGGATCTGCGCGTTCAGATACCGCAGCACAAGGCTGAGTATTTTCGGAAAATAATCGGAAATGCGGCCGTGGATAAAGAACTTGGCAATACTCATTTTTACCTTTTCTTTATTTACGAAAACGGCGAGCTGCGCCTCCGTGATCTCAAAATGCGCATCCCAGATGCTTGTAAGCCAGTAAAGGGCGCAGTATACGCAGGCGTCCTCAAACGCCTCAAAGAAATCCTCTATGTTTTTATAATATTTGTAAAATTCAGTACGGGCGATCCCCGCGGTGGCAAGCAGCTCCGATACGCTGATATCCCGATAAGCCTGCCGGTCTTTGGAATCCAGCTTCACATAGGCGCAGAGCAGATCGTAATGGAAGAAATCCGAACCGCCGCGCCGCTTAGACAGCAGCCGCCCCACGTTCTGCAGCATGGAGCAGGCCGGATCGAACCGGATCTCCGCCTGCGGAGCGGTGAGATCCCCCGCAACCAACACGTTGCCCGCCTTGAAAAAGAACGAAAGGGTGGGAGACGCAAGGTTGATGCAGTTATCCACCTCCGGGTCGTTGATACCCGCCGCCTGCTTCGCGGCTTCAAGCCGGTCCCGTACCGCGTTGGCAATACGATAGCCATTGGCGGATTTGCCGTTTTCGCTGCACAGCAGCGCGGCCCATTGGTGATATTCGGCGGCAAGATCCATGATCAGCTGACCGTAACGCTCCAAAGACGCCCTGTCCGTAACCGGAAAAGACGGTTCCACGGCGATCACCTTCGTCACCTCGTCCGTGGCGCACTCCATCAGATCCTCCACGTTTTCAAAGTTGCGGTAAAAGGTAGAGCGGTTCACCTGCGCCAGCGCAATGACGGCGGAAACCGTGATTTTTGTATAGGGCTTATCTTTCAGCAACTCAAAAAAGGCGCTCATGATACGATCTCTCGCGGGTTTCGTTATATCCAAATCAAAAATTCCCCCTTTTGGATATATCCTTTTATATTATATTATTTATAATTATAAAAAGTAAAGCGACAAAATTGCGATTTTTGTCACAACGATATTTCCGTTTCCGTTCTGTTGCGCAAAAGATAATTACACGTAAGCTATTGATTTTTACGTCCGTCCGTGTTACATTGATAGCAGAGGATCTATAAAGGCGGTATGCGCAGACGTTCGCCGAACGGCTGAATACGCTTATAATAAAATAAAGGAGTGTTGACCCATGAAAAGAATCGTATGCTTACTTCTCGCAGTTCTGTTCGTTACCCTTTCCCTCTCCGCATGCGGCGGCGGCAGCAAAAACCCCTCGGTGGATGAGCTGAAGGTCTACCGGGAGCTGTCCTGGGAGGGCACGGAGCTGACGGTGAAGCTCGGCGAGAACAAGACCTCCGGCTGTGAGTGGAAAAACGAATTCGGTGATGATTCCATTATCGATTACTCCATCAACCGGAAATTCACCCTCTCAAGCAAAGCGGCATCAAAAGGCCTGAGCGCCGGGATCCTTTCCGCCGGTTTTGCGGGAAAGAAAGCCGGAACCACCACGATCACCTTTACCACCCCCTGCGATTGGGACGGAAACCAGCCGGGCTATACCTACGTTGTAACAGTGGAAGTGGCGGCGGACGGCACCATCGTTTCGGCCACAGGCCAATAAGCTCCGCTCCGTCATTTACGGCGGCGTGTTGCCCGCGGGAGCGTTTCCTTTTTTGCATATCAAAGAACCGTGAAGAGCGTATACCCTTCACGGTTCGTTTTTTGCTGTATATCAGAAGCAGATCTTTTCTTCGATATAGCTTTTCAGCTGATCGATGGGGATGCGCACCTGCTCCATGGTATCGCGGTCGCGCACGGTGACGCAGCCGTCGGTTTCGCTGTCGAAATCGTAGGTTACGCAGAAGGGGGTGCCGATCTCGTCCTCGCGGCGGTAACGTTTGCCGATGGAGCCGGTCTCGTCGAAATCCGTCATAAAGGACTTATTGAGCATATTATATACGCCCATCGCCTTTTCAGAGAGCTTTTTGGAGAGGGGCAGCACGGCCACCTTGTAGGGCGCAACAATGGGGTGCAGATGCAGCACAACGCGCACGTCGTTCTTCTCGGCGTCGATCACCTCTTCGTCGTAGGCTTCGCACAGCAGCGCCAGCACGGTGCGGTCGAGCCCGTAGGTGGATTCGATGATAAACGGAATAAAGCGTTCGTTGGTTTCGGGGTCCAGATAATCCATCTTCTGGCCGCTGTATTCCTGATGGCGGGTCAGGTCGAAATTGGTGCGGTTATGGGTGCCGTTGATCTCGCCCCAGCCGAAGGGGAACAAAAATTCGATATCGCAGGCCGCCTTTGCGTAGTGGGCCAGCTTTTCGTGGTCGTGGAAGCGCAGATGCTCCGCCGGGATGCCGAGATCCTTATAGTAATCCATACCGTACTGCTTGAAGTAATCGTACAGGGAAACGTCGTCGCCCTCTTTGCAGAAGGTCTGGAATTCCATCTGCTCAAATTCAATGGTGCGGAAGGTGAAGTTGCCGGGGGTGATCTCGTTGCGGAAGGCCTTGCCGATCTGGCCGATGCTGAAGGGCAGCTTTGCGCGCATGGTGCGCTGCACGCTGAGGAAGTTCACGTATTCGCCCTGCGCGTTTTCGGGGCGCAGATAGATCACGCTTTTACTGTCGTTGGTAACGCCGCGGTAGGTCTGGAACATCAGGTTAAACTCGCGGATGTCGGTAAAATTATGCTTGCCGCAGTTGGGGCAGGGGATGTGATGGTCCTTGATGTATTGGAACATCTCCTCCTTGGTCATGCCGTCGGCGTGGGCGTCGGGATCGAACGCGTCGATCAGGTTATCGGCGCGGTGACGCATTTTGCACTCCTTGCAGTCCAGAAGCGGATCGGAGAAGGACGCAACGTGGCCGCTGGCTTCCCACACGCGGGGATGCATCAGGATATCGGCGTCCACCTCGTAGCTGTTTTTGCGCTCCTGAATAAAGCGCTTGCGCCAGGTATCCTTAACGTTGTTCTTCATGCGGGCGCCCAGGGGGCCGTAATCCCAGGTGTTGGCAAGGCCGCCGTAGATCTCGCTGCCCGGGAAAATAAAGCCTCTGGCTTTGCACAGGCCCACGATTTTTTCCATGGTTTTTTCCGTATTGTTCATAAACGTTCCTCCGTTTTCACTATCTGAAAAATTATTGTAACAAATCATACCGACGATGTCAAGGATTTTCAGGCAGACAATGGAGGGGGAAAATTATAATTTAGCGCGCGGTTCCGCAGTATCTCGTAGCGCGGCTGACCACAGC
>CAMOVW010000020.1 GCA_946627725.1 uncultured Clostridia bacterium | reverse complement strand
CTTACCTCTTACCTCAATTGCAGTTTATCGCTGCGCGATAAACTGCAATTTCCCCTAAAACCCGCAAGCAAAAAAACTCCGTTCCCTCCATTGCGGCAGAGAGCGGAGTTTGTGTTTTTGTTGTGCCGGGGGGATCAGTCGCTGCTTGCTGCGGCGGCGGCCTGCTGCGCGTCCAGCACCGCGTCGATGGCCAGCACCACGGCAAGGGCCAGCACTTCGTTCGCGCCGTCGTCGATGTTGAGCTCGTAGCTGTCGCCCCAGCTCATCCATTTTTTGTGGATGGCAACCACGGGCCTGCCGCCCTCGGTTATGGTGTAGTCGTGGCCGAACACGTCGCCGCCGATCTCCCAGTTCGGGCCATTTACGATGTATTTCGGCTTCAGAAACGTAAACTTCTTGCTGATCTCGGCCACTTCCTGCCCGTTGATCTCTACAAAGAATTTGGGCATCAGCGAAAAGGCCTTCTGGCGCACAAAGGCCGCCTCGTTGCCCAGCGCGTCGGTGATGTGCAGCTTCTTGCCCACCGAAATGATCTGCCCCTCCACAAAGTATTTCTCGTTGCCGTATTCATCCGTTACCGTGGCCTTGTCCTTCCACGAAAAAACTTTCTGCTTCATGTATAAACGCATTTTGTTTGTTCTCCTTTACGGTTGTTTTGTAGAACAGATTATAGCAAAAAGGCCGGTGTTTGTCTATAGCAAACGGATTTCAAAATTGTCTATAGCAAACGGATTTCAAAATGCTGTTGAAAAAAAAGGGGATATATGATAAAATCATTTTATATCTTGTAAAGGCGGTTTTTTCCATGGGAAAGGTTTACGATAATTACGTCCGGTCCTACTGTCTCGACCCGGAAAAGGATAAGGAATTTTTCGATCTGATGCGGGACCTCTATTTTTCCGAGGAGGTGCAGGGCTTAAAGGTCTATCCCCAGCACAGCTCCATCAACCGGCTCGATCATATCACCAGCGTTACCTACACCAGCTACTGCTGGGCAAAGCAGCGCGGTCTGGACGTGCGCGCCACGGTGCGCGGCGCGATCCTGCACGATCTGTTTTATTACGATTGGCACGATAAAGCCCGCTGGCACCGGCCCCACGGCTATAAGCATCCCCGTTTCGCGCTTGAAAACGCAAAGGTGCTCAATAAGCAGATCACGCCGAAGGAAGAAAACATCATCCTGCGGCATATGTTCCCCCTTACGGTGGTTCCGCCGAAATACAAAGAGGGGTGGGTGGTGTCGCTCTGCGATAAATACTGCGCCACGCTGGAGCTGCTGATCGCGGATCACGCGCGTTTCCGCAGCCGCTTTGAGGCGGCAAAAAAACGATTGGGGGCGTTGGGCGATGGGCGTTAAAATCCTGAACTATGTGCTTATGTTCTTTTTGTTCAGCATGGTGGGCTGGACGGTGGAATCCACTTACCGCTCTTTGGGCGAAACCTTCCGCGCCCGCAAAACCACCAAAGAAAAAAAGATTATCAATTCAGGCTTTCTGAACGGCCCTCTGTGCCCCATTTACGGCACGGGCGCGCTGGTGTTCGAGGTGCTTCTCACCCCGTTCAAAAACCACTGGTGGGCCGTGATTTTGCTTGGCATGGTGTTTGCCGATATGGTGGAATACGTTACCAGCGTGCTGATGGAAAAGCTCTTTCACGCCCGCTGGTGGGATTACAGCAACGAATTCATGAACCTGCACGGGCGCATCTGCCTGAAGCACACCATCTATTGGGCGGTGTTTTCGGTGATCTATGTGTATGCCATCGGCCCGATCTATTATTACATGATCGATTTTATCCCGCAAACCGTGCGCTATATCATGATCGGCGTGATTTTTTCCGTGTTTTTTGTGGATCTGTTCTTTACCGTGCGCGCCGCTTTGGGCGTACAGAAGATCATCACCAAAACCGAGTCCCTTCGCACCAGCGTGATGCTGGCGGGCGAATACGTAAAGGCCGCGGCGGAGAATCTGAAGGGCAGCACCCTTGCCAAATACGATGAATTCCGCGATACGGTAGCCTCCACGCCCGAGCGGTTCGAGGAGTGGCGCGCCGAAATGGGCCGCCAGATCCGGAACGCCCGCGCCCAGCTGGAGGATATCGAGGGCAAAGAAAAAAGCAAAAATTATTCTTCCCGCGTGCAGAGGTTCTTCCGCATTTCCCCAAGCATCTCCGGCAAGCTGGACAGAACCGTGAAAGAACTGGAAGAACGTTGGGAAGAATTCAAAAAGAAATACGGAGGCAGTGATAAAGATGGCGAATAAACCCCGTCCGGCAAAGGATATTGCCAAAGAAATGATAAACAGCATAGAGCCTTCCATGACGTGGAACGGCGCCGAAGATCCCGCCGTATGGCAGAAAGCCGCAAGAGAAAAGCTGGCTGCGCTTGTGGGGATGGATCGGTTTGAACCCTGCCCCCTGAACGTGCAGGTGGAATACGAGCGCCCCTTCGGCGAGAGCACCGAAACCCGTTTTACCTTTGAAAGCGAAGCGGGCTGGGTCGTGCCCTGCGTATCTCTTACGCCGAAAACCGCCCCTAAGGGCATTATGATCTGCCTGCAGGGCCACTCCACCGGCATGCACAATTCTCTGGGCATAAAGCTTTACGAGGGCGACGAAAAGGCGGAAGCCGGCGACCGCGGCTTTGCGCTGCAGGCGGCGGAGCGGGGCTATATCGCCGTGGCCGTGGAGCAGCGCGCCTTCGGCGAGTGCGGCGGCACCCCGCGGCCGGATTGCTATCACGCCGCCATGCTGAGCCTGATGGCCGGCCGCACCCTGATCGGGCAGCGGGTGTGGGACGTGAAACGCGTGATTGAAGTTATGAAAACGTTTTTCGGGTATCAGGATCTGCCCTTTTACTGCATGGGCAATTCCGGCGGCGGCACCGCCACGGTATATGCGGCCGCGCTGCTTCCGGAGCTGGACGGCGCCATGCCCAGCTGCAGCGTGTGCACGTGGAAACGCTCCATCGCCTATACCTACCACTGCGCCTGCAACTATGTGCCCGGTATCGCCCGGTATTTTGATATGGGCGATATCGCCGCCCTGATCGCCCCCCGCCCCTACGTGCAGGTGAACGGCAAAGAGGACGATATCTTTCTGATCGACGGCGCGTTGGACGCCTACGGCGTCGCCCGGCGGTTCTATACCGCCCTCGGCGCAAAAGAAAACTGCGCCTTTGTGCAGGGCGATGAGGGCCACCGTTTCTACGCCGCCCTCGCCTGGCCGGTATTTGAGGATATCGCAGGCCGGGATTGATCCGTCCTGCGGCGCAGAGGGAGATAAAAAATGAAACAAAAAGAAGCGCGAAGGCCGATAAAATATCCGATCGACGACCGTTGGAAGAATAAAAACGGAACCGAGATCCATTTCGGCCTCATCGCCCTGATCTCAATCTTATTGCCGCCCCTGGGCGTTGCAATGGCTGTAAAAAAGGCGACACAGGAAAAATCGCATTATTACGACAACGGCAGGCAGATACAGCTCAGAAGCATTGTGCTGCTGGTATTCGGTGTGTTCGGCATGGTCATTTACGGGGTCCCGGAGCATGATATCCCGGATCTGCCGGTGAATCCCGGTTTGGTTCTGTGCGCGTTCTATATTCTTCTTTTCGCCGCCGCAATGATCGGGGGCGTCCGTATGAAGCGCAAAGGGCTGCTGTATGAATCGGTTCTGGCGCTGATCACGCTGGATAAGATCACCGGGCTGGATCAGATCGCGAAACGATCCGGCCTTACATATGACGCCGCAATAAAAACGGTGCAGACCCTGATCGACACGCATCTGTTAAAGGATGCGTATATCCATCTGCCTGAGCGCGAGGTGATCGTGCTCGGTATCTCCAAAAAAGTTGCGATCCGCTGCAAAAACTGCGGCGGTACCTCGGTGCTTCAAGAAAACGATCCGAGAAAATGCGTATACTGCGGAGGCAAAATATGAAAAAAGAAACAGCAAAGCGCAAGGGCGTTAAAATTTTCTGGATCCCCGCCACTGTGTTCGGCGTGTATTTGTTCCCCATCGGGTTTATATGGTGCGTTATCAACACGGTAAAAGAAGCGGCCTGCTTCAGAGAAAGAAACAGAAAGATCCTTTTCTGCGGTCTCGGCGCCATGGCGTTTTCCGTATTTGAATATGTATATTCCACCGTAATAATCAGGTTCGAACGCGATAATAAGCTTCTGTATGTATTGTTCGGCCTCGGTTTTGTATTGGGGCTGTATCTTACGGCGGTGTATCTGCTGCTGGCGCGGCGGGCGGACCGCCTGAACGGCATTTATACGCTGGTGGAAAAGCAGCATATCACGTCGGTTGTGCAGATGTCCGAGATCACCGGATGGGCGCAGGACAATGTGAAAAAATACATTTTGAAGCTGATCGCGCTCGGGGATCTGCCGAACGCGCGATTGGAGGGCGACCGCCTGATCCTTACCGAAAGCATCTGGGCGGATCAGCGTGTGATCTGTAGTTCCTGCGGCGCGGAGCTGAACGTAAATCTGGGTCAGACGCTGGTGTGCGAATACTGCGGCGGCGCCCTTGATTTTTCAAATAAAAAAAGAAAAGAGGAACATACGTTATGAAGAAAACGATCACCGCTCTGTTGTTGAGCATGGCGCTGCTTGTTGGCGCTGCTTCGCTGCCGGTACAGGCCGCCACTCCCGCGCAGGAGCTGGCTCTGTTTGAACGGCTGCAGTCGACGCTGGTGAACTACTTTTCCGGGCAGTATGCTTATTTTGATATCGACCGCGACGGTACGCAGGAGCTGATCTGCTGCTATGAATTCGGCTACAGCGACGTTGCCTATGATATTTACCTTCTCAAAAACAATTCCGTGGTAAAAACGGATACCATCTCTTCAAACAACGGCCGCGCGCTGGAGCTGTTTGTGCCGAAAAGCACCGGCAGGCTCACCATGTATTATGCGGATATGATCCAAACGGTGAATCTGGTCAACGGTAAGGTATCGTATTCCGACAGCAGATCCGCGGCTTACGGTTACGACAGCAGCGATACGCTGCGTTGGACTTCAACGGAAGTATTCCGTTTTCCCGCGCTTACCGACGTGCAGAAGCTCTATGTAAAAGAAATAAAGGCGTGGTGCACCGCAGGTGAGGACCGCGACGTAATGCTGGGTGATATCGATAACGACGGCTGGCCCGATATGGTGAAGCAGGAGATCAAGTGGGCAAATTATACTTTTCTGCACAGCTTTTATATTTACCATTATGTAAACGGCGGGTTTCAGATGGTCGGCAGCAAACAGGGCGTTTTTACGCAGGACGGCGGCGCGCTTATGGTGATGAATCGCGACGGCGGCCTGTTGTGGTACGACGGCGCCGATTACGCCGAGATCCTCCGCATCCGCGACGGGGCGATCGTTTCCACACCCAAAGCCCTTGTCACAGACGATCCCTTTACCGAGGTCCTGCGGGCGTCCGTGCCGGACGTAAGTATTTACGGCGCATATACCGAGTTTCCGTCAGATGCGGAGCTGATCCCGTCCCGCGTGCCCGGTACGCCCTACCGTTTGGGCGATCCCGACGGCGACGGCAACATCACCGCGTCCGACGCCCGCCTTGCCCTGCGCAGATCCGTTCAGCTTGAAACCTACGCAAAGGGCACAAAGCAGTTTACCGCCTGCGACGCGGACCGCGACGGCAACGTTACTGCGTCCGACGCCCGCCTGATCCTGCGCACTGCCGTAGGGCTGGAAGAACTCTCCTGAACACGAACCGCCCCGGGAAACCGGAGCGGTTTTTGATTCAGAACAAATTATAATTTACCTCTCCGCCCCTCTCCCCAAGCCGCCTGCCTTCGCCGTTATCCGTTCATCCAAACGGTGATCGGCGCGTTCTGCTCCGCCCAGCGCTTCCCGCAGGAGGCGTAGTCCGTAAGCAGCACGGGGCCGGATTCCGTTTCCAGCCGCAGGCGGAGCTGTTCGCCGGGGGCGCAGGGCTCCAACGTAAAGCGGAGCGCCCCGCCGTCGCCGTATACCGGGCGAACCGGCGCGGCGATATCGCCCGGTTCCTTCGCCCCGTCCCGGGCGAGCACCAGAGGCCCCCAGGTAAAGGCGCGTTTCCCGTTCAGCAGATGCTCCCGCAAAGCGCAGGGGGCGTCTTTTTTTGTTCGCAGCGCCTCCACCAGCGGATACACCGCCAGCCCCGCCGCGCCGATGCACACGCAGCAGCCGTAATAAGCGCCGTCTGCAAAAAAGCGCAGCCCGCCCACGCCTCTGCCGCGGCGGTTCATATACAGGGGGCTGTAGCTGTCAAAGGCCAGCCCCTTCAGCGCCCCGCCGCCGGAAAGATCCTCAATCGGCTGATCGTACAGGTTCACGCTGCCGTACAGGGCGTTCCGCGCGCTGCGCTCCACCTCCGCCGCCCATACGTCGCTGCCGGTTTGGGCAAACAGCTTTGCGCACAGGCGCATCCACGTTACGGTAACGCAGGTTTCCTGCATAATGGTTTCGCGGTATTCGGTCTGGCAAACGGCGGCCCGGTCAAACAGCTCGTGGGTGCAGCCCGCGCAGCCGATCAGCGTGATCTCGTTCCGCCTTACCTTTTCCGCAAAACGCAGCACGGCCGTTACAAGATCCGGCTCTTCCGCGGCGTTTGCGTAGGCCAGCACGCCCTCGAAAAAGGACATGGTTTCGTAGGCCTTTACCTCCGGGTATTCCGATGGAAGAAGGCGGTCCTCCAATGCAAGGTCGATCAGGCTGCCGCCACGGCAGCCGCCCGTGCTCACAATATATTTCGCAAAAGCGAGAAAACGGGGTTCACCCGTGTGCAGATACAGATCCACCATCGGCTCCAGAATGCTGCAGGAATTCACCCCCAGCCAGATCTCGGCGGTTTCGGTGATCGGTATCTGCCCTTTGCCGTCGCCCACGCCCTTTATGATGCAGTCCGCATGCTTTTCCATGGCCGTAATGATCCGCGTTTTCAGCGCGGCATCCGTACAGATATCGTAAAAATGCAGCATGCCGGTCAGCACGTATTTGCGGCACCACAGATCCCAGCTCATGTAATCCTTTTCGCGGGGGTAAGAGGAGATGCGCCCGTCCTCTTCCGCGGCGGCCAGCAGCGCTTCCACCGCGCCTTGCAGCACGGTATACAGGCGCATATCCCCCGTGCAGCGGTACACAAGGCACCCGCCGCGCATCATTTTGCCCCAGTATTCGCCGCGCCAACCCAGATCCTCCGCGTCCGCCGCCGTTTCAAAGGCGGATATAAACAGCCGCCACAGCGCCGGATCCGTGAGCTGATGTTCCGTTATAAAATCAAGATACTTCCGCGCCTGCCCGTCAATGCGTATTTCACCCGGCTGCGGCAGCGGAAACCCGCCCCGCGCTTGTATTTCCTTTTGCATATACCGTACCCCTTTTCCTCGTTCTTAAAAAAAGTATACCATGCCGCAGGGAAGCGGTCAAGGAGGGAATTTATCGCGCTGTGCGCGATAAAAGCCGTTCGCCGTTCGCCGTTTGCCGTTCGCAAATATCTGAGCGTCCGCATTTTGGCTGGGCAGCGCATCGCGGAGCGATTATAATGGTAGCGCGGTTCCTCAGAACCGCCCGCAACGCGATTCCTTATTCTCATTTGGCTTCCTGACTACGAAAACCGGCCTTTTCAATAGTTTCTTTGCAAAGGAACCGCCTTCGGCGGGGCGGTTCTGAGGAACCGCGCTACCGTGATGGCAACCTTATTGCGGACACTGTGATTCTTGCGAACGGCGAACGGCAAACGGCGAACGGCTGTCGCGCCTGCGGCGCGACAAACTGCAATTTCCCGTATTTCCCCGCGCGCATTTTTATCTTGCGCCGGTCTTGTATCTTTGCTATAATTGATATGATATTTCACACGGAGGTGTTTTTGGTATGAAGCCTTTTGTCCGGGCGTATTATAGGTCTCCTGCTTCAGGGGCGGGCGCGATACAGTCTGCCGCTGCGGCTGCAAGTGTGGAATACCGCATAACCAACCCTTACGAAACCGTGGATTGGGACCGCTGGAACCGCTGCCGCACCCAGCTGCACGCCCACACCCTTTACAGCGACGGCGAGGTGAACATCGCCGAAGCGGTGGAGCAATACTACGCGCAGGGGTACGATATCCTTGCCGTTACCGACCACGGCGTGGTGAACACCGGCTGGAACAGGCCGCACAAAATGATCCCCGTCATCGGCTATAATAAGCTCCTCAAGGCGGACCGGATCCGCCCGATGAGCGACGAACGCTACCGTGAGATCACCACCGGCGCGGACCGGGGCGGCAGAGGCATGCTGGACGTAAAGCTGGGCATTGAGATGAACGCCCTCAACATCCGCAAAAACCATGTGAACGGCTATTTCTGCGGCTGGGGGCAGAACCGCCTCGGCAGAGAAGAGGATTACGAAACCGCCGTCGCCGCCACCGAACGGGCGGGCGGTATTTCCGTAATCAACCATCCCGGCGATTTCTTCGGCGCCAACCGCGATATCGAGCGCGCTTACGATTGGCGCAATATCATGGTCTTTGCGGATTCCCTTCTTGCCCACCCCAAAAGCTGCGTGGGCGTTGAGGCCTTCAACCGCATCGATACCGCCGACCGGTACGACCGTATCGTTTGGGACCGGCTTCTGCAGTACTGCATCCCCCGCGGCCGCAACGTTTGGGCGTTCTCGAACGACGATAGCCACGTGCTTACCGATATCGGCCTTACCGCCGAAATCATGCTGCTGCCGGAGCTGAGCGAAGCCGCCCTGCGCGCCGCCATGGAAAACGGCACCTTTTTCGCCTGTTCAAAAATCGCCCGGCTGGAGCTGGGCGAGGATTTTAAGGGCAACGGCAATTACGCCTATGTAAAGCGCATCACCGTGGACGACGAAAACGACGTGATCGCCGTGGAGGCCGAAAACGCGGATTTGATCGAATGGGTTTCAAACGGCAAAGTGATCGCCGAGGGCCCTTCCATCCGCCTGCGCGAGCATGCCGATTCCATCGGCGCTTACGTGCGCTTCCAGATCCGCAACGAGGGCGGTCTGCTGCTCTCGCAGGCCTTTATCTGCGACGACGGCCATATGGAACGACATCTGGTGCCCCGCCCGGCGGAAGAACCCCTTTCGCTGTTCGGCAAAGTTCGTTCGTTCTTCCGCAGAACCCTGCCGGGAGAACTGATTTATACAAAACGTGTATTGGAGAAGTAAATGAAATTTGAACTGATTCCCATTGAGGGCGGCTTCCGCCTTGCCGTAAACAGCATAACGCTGCTCTCGCATACGGCGTCCGCCCCCGCTCTGTTTGTGGGGCAGGGCACGCCCAAAGTAAAAATGTTCCGCGGCAATTTCGATATCGACCAGCGGCCCGAATTCCGCCTGCCCCTGCGGGTGGAGCGGGTCGCCGCGGATCGCGTCATCTGTACCCATCCCGATCTGGATGGGGCCTTCACCCTTTCGTTTGCCGAAGATAACGGCGTTCTGCGGATAAACGGCGATTGCGCCGATTCCCGCTGCAACCGGTTCTGGATCCGCTTCTGCGCCGAAAAGGAAGAGCACGTCACCGGCGGCGGCGAGCAGTTTTCCTATCTGGATCTGCGCGGGCGGCGGTATCCCATCTGGACCCGCGAGCAGGGGGTGGGCCGCAACAAGCTGACCGAGATCACCCGCCTTTCGGATGCGCTTGACGGCAGCGGCGGCGATTACCATACCACCTTTTTCCCGCAGCCCACCTTCGTATCCAGCCGCAAGTATTTTGTCCATTTTGAAAATTACGAATACAGCGTGCTCGATTTTACGGATGAACTGAGCCACGAGGCAGAGCTGTGGAGCCTTGCGCCCCGCATCGTGATCGGCGCGGCGGAAACCTATCCCGCGCTGCTGGAAAAGCTGACCGCCGTTCTTGGCCGGCAGCCCGCCCTGCCCGATTGGGCCATGAAGGGCCTATGGATGGGCGTGCAGGGCGGCACCGAACGGGCCACCATGCTGCGGGACCGCTGCCTGAACGCGGGGGTGGATCTCTCCGCCGTGTGGATCCAGGATTGGCAGGGCACCCGCGTCACCTCCTTCGGCAAGCGCAATATCTGGGATTGGCGCTGGAGCGAGGCCCTTTACCCCGGGTTGGACCGGGTGATCCGTGAGGATAAAACCTGCGGCTGGATGGGCTATATCAACCCCTATATCGTGGAGGACGGCGTACTGTGCCGCGAGGCGAAAGAGAAGGGCTACCTTGTAAAACGGCCAAACGGCACGGATTATCTCTTCGATTTCGGCGAATTCGACTGCGGCGTGGTGGATCTCACCCTGCCCGCGGCCTTTGAATGGTATAAAAACGTGATAAAAACCAACCTGATCGACCTCGGCTTTGTGGGCTGGATGGCGGATTTCGGCGAATATTTGCCGGTGGACGCGGTCTGCCACGGCGGCAGCGGCTGGCAGCTGCATAACCGCTGGCCCGCCCTGTGGGCGCAGTGCAACCGCGAGGCGGTAGAAGAGCGCGGTATGCTGGGCAAGTGCGTGTTCTATATGCGCGCCGGCGCCGCAGGCGTTCAGAAATATTCCACCCTGATGTGGGCGGGGGACCAGAACGTGGATTGGAGCGCGGACGACGGCCTCCCCAGCGCGATCACCGCCGCCCTTACCATGGGTATGAGCGGCTACGGCCTGAGCTGCAGCGATATCGGCGGCTATACCACGCTGTTTACCATGCGGCGGGATGAAGAGCTGTTGATGCGCTGGCTTGAATTTGCCTGCTTTACCCCGGTAATGCGCAGCCACGAGGGCAACCGCCCCACCGTGAACGTGCAGCTTTACGATACGCCCGAAACGCTTGCCTTTACCGCCCGCACCTCAAAAATGCACACCGCCCTTCTGCCCTATCTGCGGCAGGCGGTGCGGCGCAACGCCGAAACCGGCCTGCCCGTAATGCGCCCCCTGTTCTTCGCCGAGGATGCGCCCGAAGCGTGGAAAACCGAGCAGTGGGCCTATCTGCTGGGGGACGATCTTCTGGTGGCCCCCGTGGTGGAGCCCGGCGCCCAAACCAGAACCGTATGGCTGCCGGCGGGGGATTGGATCCACCTGTGGAGCGGCGAAGCCTTTACCGGCGGCAATGTTACCGTACCGGCCCCGCTGGGGCAGCCGCCCGTATTCTACCGCGCGGGGACGGAATATGCGCCCTTGTTTGAGGGGCTGAAGGAGTTTTTATGCCCATCGGATTAAAACGCGGCACGGTGGCGCTGTTCCAGCATGAAGCGGCATGGGAGAGGGAAGCCGCCCGCACGATCGATACCCTGCGGGGCATTCTCGGCAACGCCGCCGAAGATCTTCAGCATGTGGGCAGCACGTCCGTTCCGGCCATCAAGGCGAAACCCATTATCGATATCGCCGTGGCGGCGGATCTTTCCGCTGCGCTTGCCGAAAAGGACGCGCTTCAGGCCGCCGGTTTCTATTACCGGCCGGACGCCTTCGACGATTCGCAGCTTTTGTTTGCCTGCGGCAGCCTGTATTCCGGCGAAGGGGAGCTGCAAACCCACTTTATCCACGTGGTGCGCCCCGGCAGTACCGAATGGCGCAATTATCTGAATTTCCGCGATTATCTCAATACCTACCCCGCGGCGGCAAAGGCATATGAAGCCGTAAAGCAACGGCTTGCCGCAGCCTGCCCCGTGGATGCCGGCCGGCAGCAGTATCTCGCCGGCAAACAGCCCTTTATCACCCGCACGCTGCGCAAGGCCACGGTGTGGTCTTACCTCGGCAAACGGGTCCGTATAGAGATGGACCGGCCCATGGGTTACGTGCATCAAAAAGAGGGGTATGCGCTTACATACCCCATAAACTACGGCTATATCCCCGGCGTACCCGGCGGCGACGGCGAAGCTCTGGACGTGTATCTTCTCGGCCCAAACCGCCCGCTTGCCGAAGCGGAGTGTACCGTAGTGGGTATTGTGCGCCGCAGAAACGACGTGGAGGATAAGCTGATCGCCGCGCCGACCGGCATGGCGTTCACAAAAGAAGAGATGGCGCAGGCAGTCCGTTTTCAGGAGCAGTATTACGATAGCTTTGTGCTCACCGCCGCGGATCTGCCGGATTTTGAAGAAAAGTACGAAAACTGAAAAAGGAGGTTGTATTCCTCATGCATCAGGATGATATGGAAATGCTGAACGAAACGCTTTCGATAGCGGAAAAGGGCGTTTATACCAATGGGAATACGTCGGTAAAACTGAAGCTGTCAAAGACCGAAATGCTTGAAGCCCGCGTAATGTTGCCGGTTGAGGTGCATTCGCTGGCCTCCGCGGCCTTTCCCGATACGTCGCCCTCCGGCGGCTGCGCTTTCCGTTGTGAAAATACGGATTCCTTTTCCGCCGCGCTGCGAATGGCGCAATCTGCCCCGCAAAGCGAAAAGCCCGTGCTGGTGCTCAATTTCGCAAATCCGGTGAACCCCGGCGGCGGCGTGCGCCGCGGGGCCAGAGCGCAGGAGGAAGACCTTTGCCGCAAGAGCACCCTGCTTCTGTCACTGGAGAGCGCCGCTGCGGAGCCCTATTACGTATATAACCGGGGCCTGCAGACCTTTATGGGGTCGGACGCTCTGATCCTCAGCCCGCAGGTGGAGATCCTCAGGGATGTCTCCGGCGCGCTTCTGCCCGAAACCGCCGTGGTTTCGGCGCTTACCTGTGCCGCGCCGATGCTCAATTACGGCTATGAGGGGCTTACCGAGGCCGGTTACCGCGAAACGGTATTCCGGCGTATTTGCGGTATGCTGCGGGCGGCGGCCTATTTCGGCTATCGCGATCTTGTGCTGGGCGCATGGGGCTGCGGCGCTTTCCGTAACGACGCCGCCGTGATCGCGGAACTGTTCTCTCAGGCGTTCGCGCAGCTGCGCTTTGGCCCCACCCCCGCGGCGGAATGGTTCCGCCGGGTCGATTTCGCCGTGCTGGACCGCTCTGACGATAAGTATAATTACACCTCTTTCTCCCGCTGTTTTTCGCGGCAGGGGGACGCCGTGGCCGCGCATACGGCGGTGGATCCCCGGCTGGATAAGATCCGCGGCAGCCTCATCGGCGGCGCCGCGGGGGACGCCCTCGGCTACGCGGTTGAATTTATGGAGGAGGATCAGATCTTTTCCGTTTACGGCCGCGGCGGCATTCGTTATTATGATCTCGGTAAAACCGGTAAAGCGCAGATCTCTGCCGACACCCAGATGACCCTGTTCACCGCCAACGGCCTGCTGCTGGCGGATACGGATATCGCGCTGAACGGCCCGGCCGCAAAGCCGACGCTGAGTGTGTTTCACGCTTATCAGGATTGGCTTCAGACCCAATATGTTCCTTTTTCGCGTTACAGCGAGAAACGCGCCGCGGGTGAAAAACACGTTTCGTGGCTCTGCGACGTGCCGGAGTTGTTCAGCCCCCGCGCCCCGGGCAATACCTGTATTTCGGCGCTGCAGCAGCAGAAGAACGCCGATACCCGGGCGGACGTGGAGCATCCCATCAATTCCAGCAAGGGCTGCGGCGGCGTGATGCGGCTGGCGCCCATGGGGCTCAAGGCCTTTCCCAAAGCGGATATCCGCGCCGTTGATTACGAGGGGGCAAACCTCGCGGCCATCACCCACGGCCATTCGCTGGGGTATATGCCCGCCGCCATGCTTACCCATATCATCCACCGCATCGTATACCCTGAAACGGAGCTTACCCTGAAGCAGATCGTGCTTGAGGCCCGCGATACCGTGGCGTCGCTCTTCTCCCGCGATCCGCATATCGGTACGTTGATGATGCTTACGGACCTTGCCGTTCATCTCTCTGAAAACAACGCTGCCGACCTTGATAATATCCATCGGCTTGGCGAAGGCTGGGTGGGCGACGAGGCCTTTGCCATCGCCGTTTACTGCGCGCTGAAGTATCAGAACGATTTTTCCGCAGGTATCATCGCCGCCGTGAATCATAAGGGGGACAGCGATTCCACCGGCGCCGTAGCCGGCAACATTCTGGGCGCATGGCTGGGGCTTTCCCGTATTGCGGATGAGTGGAAGCGGAATCTTGAGCTGTACGACGTGATCCTCGAAATGGCGGACGACCTCTTCCGCGGCTGCCCGCCGGTGGAAAACGGCGCGTTCACAGATCCCGATTGGCAGCGCAAATACGTATATGCCCGCTGGAAAGCGGAAGGCTGAAGCGGGATCGCAGTCGGTAAATTATTATTTTTGGCTGTGTTGCATAGAACAGAGGGGCGGTTTTATGATATCGGAAAACGGAAAATAATGCGGCTTCCGTTTTCATCTCTTTCATCGCCGGCGCCGCGCCGGTATGTGGATCAATATGAACAAACGCACGATTTACACAAAAGACGCGCTTGCCCAAATATCCTTCCCTTTAGGCGGGATCGGCGCCGGATGCATAGGGCTTGCGGGCAACGGCAGCCTGAAGGATTGGGAGATATTCAACCGCCCCAACAAGGGTGGCGACAATGGGTTCAGCCATTTTGCCGTCAAAGCCGTTCGGGGCGGAAAAACGATCGATGCGCGCGTGCTGTGCGCAGACGACAACAGCAGCCTGACCGGTGAATACGGTCACGGCTACGGCGCGGGCAAGCGCAGTGTTTCAATGCAGGGGTTCCCGCACTTTCGCAGCGCCGTTTTCACAGGCGAATATCCCGTGGCAAATGTGGAATTTGAGGACGTTTCCTTCCCCGGTAAGGTCAGGCTTACGGGCTGGAGTCCGCTGATCCCTCTTAACGCGGACGATTCCGGCATTCCCGCGGCGTTTATCGAAATATCCGTAACCAACGCCACGCAGGAAACACTCGAATATCACGTTGCGGGCTCGCTGCGCAATCCTTCCGAGGGTTCCGTAAATGAATTTGTGAAAACAGACTGCGGCGGTATGCTGATCATGAAGCAGACGAAAGAATCGGCGGAAAGCCCATCTTACCGTGAAATGGCGCTCGGCGTTCACGGGCAGGATGGCGTCTCTCATCAGACGTACTGGTATCGCGGCGGATGGAACGACGGGCTTGAACGCTACTGGCGGGGGTTTACCGAGAACGCCGAATTGAGCGACCGCGTTTATGATTCCCCCGGCAGCTTCGATACGGGGATGCTTTCCCGGCGGCTGACGGTTGGGCCCGGAGAAACGGCAAGCGTCAGATTCGTGATCGCCTGGTATTCTCCCATTTGTTATAATTACTGGGACCGCTGCACCGAAACAACCGAAGACGGCGCGCAGCGGGACGTAACGTGGAAAAACTACTACGCAACTCTTTTTTCCGGCGTTGCCGACGCCGCAGGGTATTCGCTGCGGCATTGGGATCGCCTGTGGCGCGGTACCTTACGCTACCGCGACGCGGTTTTCGGCTCTTCTTTACCCGAAACGGTAACGGAGGCCCTCGCCAGCGCTGTTTCCGTGCTTAAAAGCCCCACCGTAATGCGCCTTGAAGACGGCTCTTTTTACGGCTGGGAAGGCGTGTGGGAAAAAAGCGGCTCCTGTGAGGGGACCTGCACGCACGTGTGGAATTACGCCTATGCCCTATGCTTCCTGTTTCCCCGGCTGGAGCGTTCTATAAGAGAAACCGATTTCCGTTACAATCAGGACGCCTCCGGCCGGATGGCGTTTCGTATGAAGCTGCCTCCCGGCAGAGAAAGAAGCGCATTCCGAGCCTGCGTTGACGGGCAGATGGGCGGCGTAATCAAAACCTACCGCGAGTGGAAGCTGAGCGGAGACGACGGATGGCTCAGAGCCCTGTGGCCGAAGGTAAAAAAATCTTTGGAATACGCCTGGAGTGAGGAAAACCCCGACCGCTGGGACCGTGACGGGGACGGCGTGCTGGAAGGCAGACAGCATCACACGCTGGATATGGAGCTTTTCGGCCCATCCTCGTGGCTGGAGGGCTTTTATCTCGCGGCGCTCAAATGCGGCGCCGAAATGGCAAGGCGGATGGGCGACGCCATTGCCGCGGAAAAATATGAATCGCTTTTCGCAAAGGGAAAAGCGTATTGCGACAAAAATCTTTTCAACGGGCAGTGGTACTGCCAGAGGATAAATCTCAAAGATAAATCCCTTCTCTCTCACTGGCCCGACACCGAAGGCGCTTACTGGAACGATGAATCCGGAGAGATAAAGTATCAGATCGGCGAAGGATGCGCCATCGATCAGTGCCTGGCCCAGTGGCACGCCAACATATGCTCAGTGGGCGAAATATTTGACAGGAAGCAGTTGCACACCGCGCTTGAGAGCGTTTACCGGAACAATTTCCTGCCCGATATGAGGAGCCATTACAATACGTTCCGCCTGTTTGCGGTCAATGATGAAGCCGGCGCGGTGATCTGCACCTTCCCCGAGGGCGTCGGTTCGCCCGCGATCCCCATCCCCTACGCGCAGGAATCCATGCATGGATTTGAATACGCTCTGGCCGGTCTTATGGTTTCCGAGGGTATGATCGATGAGGGGATCGCGATCGTCACGGCGGTACGCAACCGATACCGTGGCTATAACCGCAACCCGTTCAATGAGATCGAATGCGGAAGCAATTACGCCCGCAGTATGGCTTCATTTGCGCTGCTGCCCATTTTCAGCAGATTTTCGTTTGATCTGCAGGATCATTCTCTTGGCTTCGATCCCGTTCTTCCCGGCGATTTCCGCGCTCCATGGTTTGCCGGCGACGCCTGGGGCATATTTGAAAAATCACACTTCGGGGTTATACTGACCGTTGAGGCGGGAAAAATACACCTGAAAACGCTGAGGCTCCCGTTTCTCGGCAGCGTTTCACACGTATACGCGGACGGCAGTGAAATACCGTTTGCTTTTCGTGACGGCGTCTTATCTTTTGACGCCGAGATAAAATCGGAGATTACGGCGGAATAACCGAAAAAACAGCAGAATAAATATATGTTAATATGCGCTTCGGAAAACGATCATACAAATCGGAGGGATCGGCGAATGAGAAAAAAATAATTGCGTTATCATTGGCTTTAAGCTGCGTCGTATGCGTTTTCGCCGGGTGCGGGACCCCGAAAAAGGAGGACGCCGCTACCGCCACGGCGCCGCCGGCCGTTGAAACGGATACCAGCGCCGCCGCGCCTGAATCGACAACGGCGCAGGCGGAAGCCGAAGAGGCGCTTTTCCGCCGCATGGCGGAGTCCACGCTGTGCATATTTACCTCAACCGGCAGCAACGGCACGGGATTCCTGTATCGGGAGAAGTATCTGATCACCAACGCGCACGTGCTGTATGACGCCGAGCGCTTTACTCTGCTGGATCTGCAGGGCAAAGAACGGCAGGGAACCGTGGTCTTCACCGACGACGGTGAGGATATCGCCGTCATCCGGCTGACGGACTTTAAGGGAAAAAGCGTTACGTTCGGCGATTCCGGCGCTCTTTCCGTGGGGGAACAGGTCCTTTTGATCGGGAACCCCGCCGATGGGGAGCCTTTCAGTTATTGTACCGGCCGGCGTGTGAAAGCGGAAGGGGAGCTGTTCCGAAGCATCGATCCGTACAGGTATCTTCCGGTGGACGCGCCGATCGTATCCGGTTATTCCGGCGGCCCCGCCTTCAACATGAAGGGCGAGCTGATCGGGATCAGCAACGCCGCCTTCACGGAGGATCTTTCCGGATACGGCTTCGAGCATCTGGGGCTTCTGATCCCGATCGACCGCGTAAAGGAACTGATCGAGGCGCACTGCGGGTAACGCGGAGCCGGTCTGAGGGCAATATATCGTAAAAAGCGGTGCGTTTCAGCAAATGTCGCTGCGATCCGCTCCTGTGTTTTTTACAAAAAACACTTGACATCCATAAGCCTATGGTGATAAAATCTGTAGCCGTGAACGAACCGGGGAGATGCGCGATGCGGCGTACTGCCGCATGGATTGCATTCTCCCGTTTTGTTATACAAAAGGAGGTTTTACAATGAAACACATATCCATCCGCAAACCCCTCAGCGTATTGCTGAGCATCCTCATGGTCCTGTCCGTCTTCGGCGGCATGGCGTTTTCTGCGGGCGCCGAAAGCAAGACGATCGCGGAAGGCGTGATCTACAAGCTGGGAGATACCATCGTTCTCCCCGGGGATGGCGTCTACTATGTAAAAGACAGTGAGCGTCACCCCGCGCAAAGAATTTACAGCAACGGAACAATCTCTACATTCGAGGGCGACGAATACTCTTATATGTTAGAGATCGACGAGTGGGGTATATACGCCCATTTGGATACGTTTGATTATGAGGAGGAAATGAGCCAGGGGCTGTCCGTATTGGGAATCACATTTACCGGAAGCGGTACGGAATCCGATCCTTATATGCCGAAGCTGAAGTTCGGTGTGATCGAGTCGACCTGGGCGGGCGAGGGCGAAGGCACCGAAGCCTCTCCGTGGCTGATCAAAGACATGAACGACCTGCGTACCCTTTCCGCCAACGTCAAGAACGGTATGACGTATTCCGGAAAATTTTTGAAGGTCACGGACAATATCGATTGCGGCAGCGACAGCTGGGAACCGATCGGCGACGGAAAACCGTTCAGAGGAACTTTTGACGGCGACAGCCACACCATCACCTACGTTGTGAACATTACCGGAGACGAGGGAAACAAAGGTTTGTTCTATCAAGTCGGTGTGGGCGGTACCATCAAAAACCTGAAAACGGCGGGTTCCATTACCAGCACGAGCTTGTATGCGGACTGTTTAGGCGGCATAGCGGCTTTAAACAGCGGCACGATCCAGAACTGCCACAGCGCTGTGGATATCACCGGGTACGGCTCTCACAACGTCGGTATTGCCATGAACTGGGGAGACACGGCAACGTATGATCATTGCGTTTCCTCCGGTACCCTTTCATGGCCCCAGACGGGGGATTTCTATTCGAGCACCGCGGGCATTGCATCCGATGACTACAACGCAACGATCACCAACTGCGTCTCGCTGAGCGACATTTACGCACCGGTTTCCGACGAATCTTCGCGTGTAGGCCGGTTGATCGGCGACTCATACAACAGCGGCACCTTATCGGATAACTATTACCTTTCATCCGCACAGACCACCGGCACGGTAAATACGTATGGCGGAACCGCAAAGACGGCGGAAGAACTGGCCGTGATCGGGCAGGCCGCGTATGACGCCGGTTATACCGTATACGGCCTGGCGCTCGGCGCTGTCGCGCCCAACCCGGATCAGGAGGCCGCGGATGCGGTGATCGCCCTGATCGACGCCATCGGCACGGTGGAATACACCGACGACAGCAAAGCGAAGATCGACGCCGCCAAGGCCGCCTATGACGCCCTGACCGACGAGCAGAAGGCGCTTGTGGGCAACGATGAGACGCTGCAGCTTGCCGAAGGACAGTATGCCGCTCTTCAGCTTGCAGCAGATATGACAGCGTTTGAAACTTACAAGACCGAAAAGAAAGCCGCCATGGATGCTCTCCTTCAGGAGGGTGACAGCGAAGCCGTTCAGAGCATCGTCGGACTTGCAAAGACACAGATCGAAGGTTTCACCTATGACGAGAGCAAGACTCTTGACGAAAACAAGGCTGCTTTGGACACCCTTGTTGCCAACGTGCCGAACGCAGTTGCCGAACAGAGAGCCTCCGAAGCCGCAGCCGCCGCTCTTGCCGAAGCGAAGGAAGCCGCAAAAGCCGCGATCAGGAACTACAAGAACGCTGCAGATTATCGTGAAGCGGAGCAGGCTGAGCTTGCTGACATAATCGAAAATGCCTGCGTCGCGATCGACGCCGCCACGGACACCGCCGCGATCAGCGTGATACGTTCCGCGACGATAGCCTTGATCAACGAGATCAAGACCGACGCGCAGCTCACCGCCGAAGAAAAAGCTGCTGCGGATCAGGCTGCCGCCGACGAAGTTGCCGCGCTGATCGACGCCATCGGCACGGTGGAATACACCGACGACAGCAAAGCGAAGATCGACGCCGCCAGAGCCGCCTACGACGCCCTGACCGACGATCAGAAAGCCCTTGTGGCCAACTACGAAATCCTTACCACCGCCGATACGGCTTATACCGAGCTGAAAGCCGCCGCCGACAAGCTGGCCGCCGACAAGGCCGCGTTCGACGATTATAAAGCAGAACAGAAAGCCGCCGTGGAAGCTTTGGCCGAGGAAGGCGACAGCGAAGCCGCGCAGAAGATCATTGCCGACGCCGCCGCTGCCATCGAGGCCCTGACCTACGACGAGTCGAAGACCCTTGACGAGAACAAAGCGGCTGTTGACGCTTTGGAGGATATTGCCGACGCCCTTGCCGCACAGAGAGCCGCCGACAAAGATCCCGGCGAAACCCCCGATACGCCTGCCACACCCGCCGATGAGGACGACCGCGTCTGCCCCTTCTGCGGTGAACGGCACAACAGCAAAACCTTTATGGGTTGGATCATAGAATACTTCCACGATATCGTCTTCGTTCTGCAGAAGCTGTTCTTTCTGCGGTAAAATAACCGGCGAACGATCCGCCTTTTCTGTAAACCAGAATAAATAGTATAATCAATCGGCCCTGCGCCGCAAACCGATCCCGGTACGCGATGCAGGGCTGATATTTTATTGAGCGCTTTTTTAATAAACCGCAACGTCCCGCAATACGGGGCGTCCTACCGCGTTCGTGATCTCTATCACAAGCCCGGCGGCGGTCAGACAGTCAAACGGCACGATCCGCTTGTGGCCGATACATTCGCTTTCATATACCGGTTTGCCGTCGGCAAGGATGCGGAACGCCCGTATGCGCTGCCCTTCGCTGATATCCTCGCGCAGCACAAGATAGCGCACCGCCCGCGGCGCGTCAAAACGGATCTCGCAGCGGCTGTCTGTTAACGCGGGGCGGTCGAGTTGCCGTATCGGATCGGAAAAGGTTTCACGGATCAGCTTTCCGAAGGCACGAAACTGTTCTTCATCCTGAAAATCCCCGTCCCGGCTGATCGCCATGCCCAGCAGCAGATTGGAGTTTCTGCCCACCGAACGGATATAGCAATCCAAAAGCTGCTCCGGCGTATAGCACAGGTGTTCTTCGTTCGGCTGCCAGCTCCAGCCGCCGCCGAAGGCTGCGTGGGTGCGGTTCGGCATATCGGTTTCCGCCGGCCAATAATATCTGCCGTCCGGGTCGCCTACGCCTGCCTGCTCCTCCGGTACCGTGCCGTCGAAACGCGCGTCTCCCGCGTTGGTGGTCGCCCAGCAGTTTTCCGGCGCAAGGCCGTCTTCGTTGCCTACCCACCGCACGTTGTGCGGCCATGCCTTCGGCCCCTGAAAACAGATGGCGTCCGGCTGATATTCTTGCAGCAGCGGCATAAGATCCGGGCCTCCCTCCTCCGGCGGGATCACACCGCCGTCAAACCAGATCTCCACCAGCGGCCCATAGCTGCTCCAAAGCTCCTTTACCTGGGCTTCCACACATTTTACGTATGCCCGATAGGCCTCACTGCGCGTATCCTGCGGAATGCTGTCGTTGATATCGTAATAGCCGTTGCATACCGTGCTGTAATAAAAACCGGGCTTCAGACCGTATTTGGCGCAAGCATCCACAAACGCCCGGCAAACGTCGCCGCCGCCCCCGCGCCAATCGGTATGCGCAATGGAAAAATCGTTCACTTTGGTGTTCCAAAGCGCAAATCCCGTTGTGTGCTTTGCAACCAGCACAGCATATTTTGCGCCGAGCTGCGCTGCGCATCTGACCCACTGCTCCGGATCCAGCTTCGCGGGATGAATGGTTTCCGGCGCCAACGCCTCGCGCACAAGAGCCGTTTTATACCACTCGCCCGGCAGCTCGGGCCGGTACATTTCAAGGCAGTAATGGATCAGTACGCCGAGCTCCATCTCGTGCCAGTCCAGCTGCTGTTTTGTGGGTTTCGCTGTGTTTTTCAAAGAATCGCCTCCCATTCCGATCTAAGCGGATTATAGCAGAAACGGCGGCCCTTTTCAACGTTTTTCTTTTTTTCCCCCCGGGTAAAAACGCTGGATTTACAAATAAAAAAAAGAGCGGTTCGCCCGCGCGTGGAACGCGGAAATGAACTGCTCAAAATGCGAAAGTTGATACCATAAATGCCGCTGCGGCCGATCCGGTTAAAAACGGCCGTTGAAGCGCAGCCCGTTTCTGGCGTCTTTCTGCTGATTTGTTATTTACAAAATGCTGAGATTATGCTATACTTACGGCGGTTCTGCCGCAAAGGCAAAGCAAAATATCAAACGCGGAGCGCAGAAAAGAGAAGCGACAATGAAACGGTTTTGTGAAAAAATAATTCTATTTGGCCTGATTACGGCCTTTTTGATAAGCGCATTCTCCTTCGGGGGCGTTTATCCTACGGCAAACGCCGCCGGTGGTATCGGCGAAAACGATCTGAACGGCAAAAACTGGATGTCGGGGATCCCTGACGAGAGCTATCTGTGCGAGATCAATCTTCCCGGTACGCACGACAGCGCAACGGCATATTGCAAAAATTCAACCGATAATTATGTTTGGTTTTTCGGACGCCCTGTGTTCAACACGGGGGAATACGCAAAAACGCAGTTGCTCACCCTGCCCGAACAACTGAACGCGGGCGTACGGTATCTGGATCTGCGGTTTTCGCCGAAAGATAACACTCTGTTTCTTTGTCACGGAAACAACGAAAAGTTGGCTGCCGTAAACAAGATCATAAAAATCCTGCGCTTTTTTAACCCGTTCCGGCTGCTGCCCGGCAGATCGGGCGCGCCCCTTTTTACGCTGGACGCCGAATTTTACGCGTATGAAGACGAGCAATGCACCGTAAACTTGACCTGCGGCAGCGTGTTCGGGCAGATAAAGGCCTTTTTAACAGATCACCCGAGTGAAACGGTTATCGTTACCGCAAAAAAAGAAAACGGCGACACGGAGGCGTTTTTGCGGCTCTTCAAAGAGCAGGTGGAAGCGCTGAAAACAGAGATCAATCCCGCCACGCGGAAGGCGTATCTGTATACCGAGAACGGAAACGGCGTTTATACTAAAATGCCCACGCTTTCGGAGGTGAGAGGACAGATCGTTCTCATGACGCCCTTTTACAGGGAACTGCAGACCGGAGATACGCTGGACGCCGAAAACGGCGCAGGGCAGACCGATTTTATGGGAATCACCTTCCGTTATGAAAATCACTGGAGTGTTACGGCGTGCCTCAAAACAAAATACACAGAACGCTTTATCGAAAAATACTCAACCGACATGCGCAGGGATCCCGAAAAACGCCCGGCGTATGCGAACGTGCTGAAAACCAATGCGAGCGTTGTTCCGATACAAAGCCCGCATACGATCGCGCAAAGGGTAAACGATCATCTTTATTCTCAAAACAAATTGAAAAAAGGGCGGTATTACGGCTGGATCATGGGCGATTTTATGACGGAGGAAATCTGCTCCGCAATCTGGCAAACCAACTGCTTTGTTTTTGACCGTTCGCTGCAGGCGGCGGAACAATAAGGGGAAGACGTATTATTCTATGGAAATGGCTGCATCATTTATTCGCAGGGGGTTTTCTCTTCTGTTTGCGCTGGTTGCCTGGATCGGGGGATCGATCTCGGGGGAGCCCTATATCCGCTCGGGGAACATGGAGATCGCCCGTACGCTGGAGTTTACCTATGCCGACGGCGTGAGCTTCTGCCAGGGTCTTGCAACGGACGGAACGTACTTTTACGGCATCGGCGCTTACAAGTTTTTGGACTACAACGCGATCACAAAAATCGATATCTCGTCCGGAGAGATCGTTGAGCGACGCGAGATGTGCCTGCCGAAGGAGCTGCTTCTGAAGGGCTATTCGCATCTCGGCGACGGCTGCCTGTATGAAGGAAAGCTCTATATCGCGCTTGAGGATTTCGGCTTCCGCCACCCCGGCGTGATCGCGTACGATCCCGCCACGCTGGAGGCGTTGGATTTCCATACCCTGCCCGAGGAGGGACGCGGAAACGGCCGCATCCCGTGGTGCGCGATCAAGGACGACGTGCTGTATTACTCTCAGTCAAACGACGTTGACGAGATCCGTATGCTGGATCTGCGGGATTACTCTTATCTCGGCGCGCTGAAGCTCGATACAACGCTTTTCAAGGTACAGGGCGGAGAATTTTACGACGGGATCCTCTATATCGTAACCAATTCCGGCTTACGTGACAAAACGATGTATGCCGTCGACCTGCAGACCGGGCACGCGGAACCGGTATTTGTCCGCTGCACCGGCAGGCTCGACGCCGAAGGGGAGGGCATCGCGATCTGTCCGCTTGCGGACGGCTCTCTGTTTCACATCATCGACGTTGGTTCCAAAGTCCGCATTACAAGCTATCGCCCCGTCGGCTGAGATAAAAACGGCGGTTGATACCATGGAACCGCCGGGCAGGCAGCAAGGCAAGGCCGGGCTGCTCACCGGAACAAAAACCGTTGCTTCCCAACACAATACCGTGATACGGAAAACCGCCCCAATGTCATTAAGTTAAGATATGCGAAGCCTTCATGAAAGATAACGGCAACCCT
>CAMOVW010000019.1 GCA_946627725.1 uncultured Clostridia bacterium | reverse complement strand
CCGTCTGCCGGAAGCTCGTCGGTATCGTCAACAGGCAGTTCCGCAGGCGCTCCGAGGCCGTCAAGGTCGTCCGTGCCGTCTGCCGGAAGCTCGTCGGTATCGTCAACAGGCAGTTCCGCAGGCGCTCCGAGGCCGTCAAGGTCGTCCGTGCCGTCTGCCGGAAGCTCGTCGGTATCGTCAACAGGCAGTTCCGCAGGCGCTCCGAAGTCGTCAAGGTCGTCCGTGCCGTCTGCCGGAAGCTCATCGGTGTTATCCGCCGGGATCTCTTCCGGATTTTCGGGAACAGGTTCGGGAATGGGTTCGGGAACAGGTTCGGGAATGGGCGTGGGAACGGGCTCCGGAATCGGTTCGTCCTCGGGCGCGCCCTTCTTCTTTTTATCTTTCTTATCTTTGCCGGTCAGCTTATCGATCAGGCTGCCGAACAGCCCCTTCTTCTTGCCGGGTTCTCCGTTCTGATCCTCCGGCGCGCCGTTCTTCTTGTCTTTTCCTGTGATCTTATCGATCAGCTTACGGAAGAAGCCCTTCTTTTCGGGCACGGGCTCCGGCGGCAGGTCAACGGGTACGGGCTCCGGCGGAGGCGGCGGATCGAGAACCTCATCCATCTTCTCGTTGTGCCAGCAGATATAATCGGAAATGATATCCAGAATACGGTCGAGATTCCGCTCCGCCGCATCCAGCAGACCCAGATCCAGACGGCTGTCTTCCACAATAAAGATACAGCGGTCGGCCGCGTCGGCGTCGTTATCGGTTTCCATTGTATAGGTGAGCGGGCGGATCGCATCCTCGGGCAGGAAGCTGTCGTCGGTCAGCGCAGCGATAAAGCCCTGATTTTCGGCGAACAGCGTGCGGAACACTTCGTTCATCATCACCGTAATGGTATAGCGCACGTTGCTGTTCAGCGCGCCGTCGCTGTTCGGCAGCTCGATACGGAGAAGGGATTTATGGGATACGTATCTGTTGATCCCATCCATACCCTCGATATCGAACTTCACCGGGCGCGCGGTACGGAAATCGCCGTATTTCGACATTTCAAGATAACCTGAGGTGTGTACGGAGATATCCGCGAACTCATGCACGATCTTCAGGCCGGCAACCTCACGCGCGGCGCCGATGCCTGTATCCACACTGCGGTTCGAGAGCGTGTAATGGCGGTTCTGCCGGTAATACTTACGGCCGTTGATATGATCCGCGGAACGGCGCACAAGAATATCGCCGTCGGCAGTGAGGCCGTCCATACAATAATATTTACCGTCAAAGGTAAAGAACTGGCCGGGCAGATATTTCTGGAACACGTGGCCTCTGAGTTCTGCGCCGAAATAGTGGAAAGCGCCCTTCTCATCTTCGGCAACGTAACTGGCGCTCCTGAGATCGGAAACGAAATCGTCGATAAAGCGCCGGTTCCGGATGGAATACACCGTTTCCATTTTTCCGGTGCGGATGTTGAAACGATCTGTGGCAACCAAAATCTCTATGCCCACCGAAGCCGTTTTTCCGCCGCCGGCGGTCAGTTTCTGCGCCGCGGTATAGGCAACGGCGTCCCTGTAGTTTTCGGGGATCTGCGCCAGAGCGATGCTGTCCGCATAGCAGCGGTAGATCTCATACCACAGCTGCTCGCGCAGATCGTATACCCGGATGTTTTCAAGCGAAAATTCTTTTTCGATCAGGGATTGGGCCGTGGGGCGGATGCTCATCATCAGGATCAGCTTCAGGATCATATTGCGGCGGGACCGGACAAAATCCGGTACGATAAACGGGATCGCCTTGGGATCGGTCTCAAAGATATCGGCGTTATCCGCCATATAGTCCTTCAGCAGATAATCCGACGTGATCACGTTCACAAAGCCCTGCTCGGTAGCTCTGGTGGAAAAATCGCGTATGGCCTCAAACATATTGCAGGCTTCGTCTTCCACCGTGATATAATTGTATTTCTGCGCTTTTGCGCCCCAGAAATTGGGGGACGTTACAAAACGCTTATCCATTTCATCCTGATTCGCGGGCAGCCGGGCATACCGCATCAGATCAAAATAATACTGGCGGTCGATCCAGCGCATATCCGTAACCGGGAAGGCTTCGCCGCCGTACCATGCGGCTGCGGATACCTGATTTTTCAGAGCCGCAAAAGACAGCTCCGTACCGATACCCAGATACCGTGAAATGGAGGGCAGCATTCTGTGCTGCAGATAATCGTCGTCCACATCCCAGCCCATATAGGAATTGATACCCTTGTGCTTTCCCGTGGCGGAAACCTCGGTGATGGAGGTGAGCAGAATATGGCTCATTGCATCCACAAGGCCGTCGCAGTTTTTATCGCACAGGCAGTAAACGATATTCCGCGGGCGATACGCCTGGCATTTTTTCACCAGCATATTCAGCCCGATCTGGGCCGTGGAGATCAGTTTCGAGGGCTCGATCACCACAACGAAATCCACATTGTTCAAAAATTCCTCGTTGGCGTCGTGCACCTTGATGTTCAGCAAATCGGAACGGGTAAGAATACCGATATCGGTTTCCTGTTCCGTTTCGCTCAAAGTGGAGATCCTCCACAGATAAGGGATGTTGGTAACAGCTTCGATTCCGTCGTGCAGCCACGCCTCCACGTCTTTTTCGATGGCATGGCGCCCCAGCACCACCAGCACCTTGCCGTGGTTCATCAGGCTGCGGTTCATGGGATAAAACGCGTAAGGGATCAGATCGTTATAAAACGGATTGTTGAAAAGGATGCTCTTGCCGTGCAGAAGCTCCAGCGAAGAGAAAAAATAGTTGTGATCCAGCGAAAAACCGTTTCTGCTCAACGCCTCGAAATACGCGCCGAAGGAATTATCGGCACGGTTTTCCGCATCCTGCAGCGGCTTAAAGATATCTTCGTTGGTCACGGCGTAAGCAAGATCTGTGTTGAAACGGGTATCTTCCGCGTTCAGCTTATCGCCGAACAGCGAGCGCAGAAACTTTTTGATCAGCGTGTAGTTCACTGTGCGCTGCGCGCGGTCGTCCTCGCCCAGAATGCTGCCGAGGTATTCGCGGTTCGTAAGGCCGTCAAGGAAGAACCATATCTCCCCCAAAAGAATCACGCCGAACACGGGATAGAAGATCGCCTTGATGGACTGGCTCTGATACAGATACCTGCTGGCGATAAACAAAATCACCGAAAGCGCAACCGACGCGTAGTAAAACACCCGCATAAACCCTCTGGTTTGCGAATATTCCTCTTTTACGCACATCACGTCGTGATCTTCATCGTATTCATAAACCAACCCGCTCACGGCCTGATAAACGCCGGAGCTGTATTTTACGGTTTTATCCAGCACCGAAATGATGATCCTCTTCAGCACCAGATACACAAGGATGATCAGCACGTTGGCGATAAAGAAGACCCACAGATCCAGGTTCAGCGCGTCCAGCAGCCGTTTCACGATTTCTGAAAACCGCAGAAAGAGCTTATCAAAAATATCGGGGATCCAGCTCACTTCGGCAGCGTTGGCGATCCATACGGGGATATCGGCCAGCAGCTTCAGCAGCCATTCGTTGATGCGGTGCAGCAGACACATGATCGCAATATTGTAGACCAGCGCCACAGCCGGCATCGGAAACTGCTTGCTGCGCACGATTTTTTCAAGGTTGATCTTTTTACTGCCCAAACACAATACCACAAAAGGCAAGGCGGCAACGATCAACTTTAATATTGTTACAATATGTTCAATCATACAACTCCACCCTGCTTATTGTTATTGACGCTACGAAATCCGTGGGCACGGTAACCACATGGCCGGGCTGTAAAAACTCGATATTGCGCCCGGAGGGGTTAAAGGGTACCGGATACTCGTATGCACCCATTACGGTATAGTCGTTCAGATAGGGATCCGCGTCCTTCGAAACGATATTGCCGCAGTCCATAAACTTGGAAAACAGCTCCGTGGCCCGGTCGGACGCCTCTTTTACATTGTTCAGATGATGCGCAAGGATCCTGCGTTTTTTCTCGGTGTCGGATTCTTCGGTGTAAAGCACCGAAGCGCCGCGCATAAAGTTGCAGGCGTGGCCCAGATAAGAGGCAAACTTTGTAAGATTCGCCTCGATCTGCGAAAAGATACCGGAAACAACGGTATTGAAATGCTGAAATTTATCCTTCAGCCGCTTTTTCATTACATAAAGGAACCCGATCCCCGCGGCGGAAAACACCGCGAGAGCGCCAAGCGTGAGAAACAGACAGGATAAAAACGATTTTGTGTTGTTCAGGTTGCCGAAGAACAGCGGAATAAATCCCGCGGCATATGCCAGCAGCGCCACGCCGCCGAAAATCAGCGTTTTTGTTTTGGTCATACGCCTGCCGATCTCCTGCCGGATCTCCCCGTCCGCGTCGGCCAGCTGTTTTTTGTAAAGCTCGTCGTCCATCAGGCCGGGGGTATTGGTACGAACCATCTCCCACTCTTCTTCCAGCATTTTGATCTCAACGTCCTCTCGCTGGTTTTCGGAAAGGCGGAAAACACGTTCATCGTCAACCCAGTTCATTTCACGGAATCTGCCGGTCACCGCGGATTTCAGCGCGCGGCGGGGCTCCCGCAGAAAACGGTTAAACTTCTTTTCAACCGTACGGTACTGCGAACCCCAATAGGCGGTTTCTTCCATGGGGCAATCGTTAGACAAACCAAGCTTATCGTCCTTTGCGTAGAAATCAGAGCGTTTATACTCCGTTACTTCCACCGGGATATGCTCTTCACGCTCAAAAAGATCTCTTGACGTACGGTTATCCAGCGGCTCGGCGGCGCTGCGGTCCAGATCGCGCCGGGTCTCAAGGATCATATCCGACGTAGCCTTCAGGCGGCTGAGATAATCTGAAAAAGTCTGCCGGACGGCGTCCTCATCCAGATTCAGCTGCAGAGAATACACCCGGGTGGGCACCATGCTGCCGCCGGGCAGCGCATTCGCCGCAAGCACCAGAACGCTGCACACCATTTTCAGTTGATCGGTAGCGTACAGGGTGCTGTCGGCAGGCGCAAGATCGTAAACCAGAAAACGGATCTTTTCGTGGAACAGATTATACTCCGCAAAATGGGAATACAGCGCTTCGTCTGTTACATATCCGCCGATCTTCTGCAAATAGTTTTCGTAATTGCAGGTACGAGGCGAGAAGCAAAGCACCTCTTCGGGAAGCGTATCCTTCAGGACGTAATCTTTTGCCATGGCGCACAGAATCTTATTTTTTACTGTGTTTTCCACCAGGCTCTCGTTATAATCCACGTCGGAATACAGCGGATCGGCATTTCCGATCACTCTGATAAACGCCGGCAGCTGATCAAGCGCAACTTTTTCCAGAATCGCGTCAACGTCTTTTTCTTTCACGGCAGCGATCAGATCGGCTGCCTCTTCTGCGGGCACAAACGACAAAAGCGCTTCTCTTCCGTATAATTCAAGCCTTTTTGCCGTTTCGGCAGAATTCAGATGTTCCATCTGCATATGAAGCATATGCAGCCGAAGGTCTTCCTCCCCCGAAAGAAGCTTTTCGAGGGCGGAATCATCTTCGATCAGGTAATTGAACGTGGGAATGCCGGTCAAAGCAGTGGTAAGCCTCGTAAGGGGATTTGCCGTTGCGCGTTCGTAGCTGTTGAACCGCTGCGAACGGCGCGAGAGGAGCTTTTCCATACTGCCATGCGGCGGCGGCCCCGAAAACGCGTCTTTGTATTCTGTGTAATCAAAGGGATTAATCTTATTCAAACCATCCTGATTCACGATCAGAGCGCGCCATTCTTTGTGGAATTCCGTCAGCTTTCTCAGTTCCGGCAGCATTTCATCCACATTTTTGCCGTTCCGGTCCCATTCACAAAACACGATATCCTCCGACATCAGCGGTTTTATGAATACGCTGAGCTCCTCATATAAATCTATAAATGGTCTTTCTGCGATGATAACGGTATACACTGCTTCACCTCCTTCAGGTCAGAATTAATTGCGGTGAAACCACAGGATTCTTACACCATGGAGCGAAGCGTTCTGATCTTATCCTCAAAGTTGAAGGTTTTCAGATCCTTGATCTTGTTGCAAACCTTTCTGAGAACCATTTTAACCACACGGTTATCCTGCAGAGAGGAATTCTTTTGCAGGTTGTATTCCTCCGTATTGAAGTTTTCCACAAACAGCTTGAACTGCGCCATCAGGCGTTCGGTAAGGATCGCGTCGCGGTCTTTCTCCTGCTCGTATCTGGATACTTCATCCTCAAGAACAGAGATCACGGAATCGATCATGATCGCAAGCTCGTTATCGTCCAGCTTGGCTCTGGGCAGCGTATTATAATAGGTAAGCGGAATCTCGAAGAGGGAATTCTGGCCCTTGTGGCCGTCGCCGATCACAAACGTGGTGGCGTCCTCATAGAAGGCGGTTTCAAGATAGCGTCTGTTGCAATCCACGTCGAACTGATAGCGCTCTTTGGACATATCAAAGATCTTGGCAACGGAGGCGCGGTCTCTGTAGAGGGCGTCAAGCACCTCGTAGAACTCATCGCACTCGGTATTGTTGGAAACCACAAGCGTGGTAAGCTCGCCTTCGTTATCCTCCAGCGCAAAGATACGCTTCTGCGCATCGTAGCGGGAAGAAGGATGGGTTTTGATCATGGAATAGATCACGCCGTAGATCAAAGCGGAATGGATCTTCACCATCTCCTGATAATGGGCGTGCATATCGATCTCGGGCAGTTCGGTGAGGCTGTCCCAACGCTTATCGATGTGCAGAGAAATAGAGGCGGATTTGGTGGAATCGGGGCCGATCTTCTTGATGTAATCATGATAGGCGTTGAAATAAATACCGGCGCTTTCGGTTACGCCCAGCTTTTCATCGTCGGTTTCCGGCGCGCGGAAGCGGGAAAGCTGATCGGGCGTGATATTGTAAAGCGCGTTGAAAAAGCGCAGGTCGTATCTGGAAACGGTATCGCTGGCCTGGGGCGACAGCTCCATGCCCTCAAGCAGGGTCATCACGTCGATGCTGCGCATATCGAGCAGTTCTTTATTGAAGGTGGAGCATTTTACCACACGGGGCTCCGCAAAGGTGGAAAAGCCCACGCCGGCGGAAGCCAGACGGTTGCCGAACATCAGGCGGCCTCTGAGATATTCGTCCTTATCCACGTCGGAGGCAACGCTCTTTTCGGTCTCTTCGCCCTCTTCGGCCTTTTCTCTGGCCTCAAAATACTTCTTGAACTGGCACTCGGCATGGATGGCCTTTATGATGTTCAGGTTGATGAAGTCGTCGTTTTCACGGCGCACGGAATCACGGAAATAGCCGATCAGAACGGCTTCAAAAATATCTTTCTTCTCGTTGTCGCCGTAGGGATCCACCGCCTGCAGACGGGCGACCTCGGCGTTCACCTTTACGGCCTCAAAGATATCGGCGTTCAGCTCGTCGGGCAGCAGAAGCCCTTCGCTGCTCTCGGGGCACACTTCGGCAAGGCGATCCAGATATTTCTTTTCTCCGCAGATATATACCGTAGTATCGCCCTTGTGGAATTTCAGGCGGTCAACGATATCGGTTTTTGCCTTGCCCAGATTCGTAACCTTACCGGTAAAGCTGGCATAGAAAGCCTCCAGCTCGGCATTCAGACGCTGAACGTACTGCAGAGCGATATCGTAACCTGCTTTTTTGATCACGGCGTCGCGGTATTTGAGCAGCGTGCCCGCATAACCGGCAAGCAGCTCTGCCTTCGCCTCGTCCACCTTTTTGCCCTTGGCGTCGGTATTGATGGCGGAATCAATGTTCTCTTCCTTATCCTTGGTTTTACCGATATCAAACATATCGTTGCTGGCGTCGGAAGCGTAGTTGGCAAGGGCGGGAGTTCTGGTATTCACTTCGTTCTCGGCTTCGGCTAAGGCGCTGCTGAGCTTGGATTTCAGTGTATACAGTACGTATCTCACCGCGTTGGGATGCATGGCGCCGTCCGGCGTTTTCAGAAGAGATTCCAAATGGAAGCCCTTTACGTCGCTCATGATATTGGGGGCGGTGTAAAGAATCGCCTTTGCTCTGGAGGCGGCCGTAGCCTCCGCATCCGATTTCACGGCGCGCTCGTAGCTTCTGAGCAGGTTCAGCTCTTCTTCGCCGGGCACTTTTTCGGAAGACTGGCTCTTAAGCATATTGGCGTTGCTGTCCAGAATGCCCACGCCGGGCAGATTCTTGAAAGTGCCGATCAGCTCGTTCTCGTAGTTCAGCATAAAGGTGCGGATCCGGTCGTTTACCGTTTTCGCGGCGGATTTGTTTCCTACGGTAAGGTAGCCCTTGATATCCACGCCGAAGCGCTGCTCATCGTTTTCCAACGCGGTAACGTAAACCTCGGAAAGCTCGGGCTGTTTGCCGGCGGTGATGGCGCGTTTTTTCTTGAATTCGGCAAATTCGTTCTTGAAGCGGATATCGTATTTCAGCCAGCTCTGCGATTCCTCGCCGGCGCCGATGCGGGACATGGCGCGGGTATAGGCGATGTAATCCGCAACGTCCTCATAGGGGTACCGGAGCACGGACGCGCCGATGCCGCCGAAGCGGTTACGGCCCAGGTTATCGCCGTTGGCAAATTCCTTGATGATATTGTCTTCCATAGAGAAGGCGTTTCTCTGCATGGGGCCTATGTTCTGCTCATACAGCGACTGTGCTGCAAATTCTTTATACTGGTTCAGCGTTTCCATGCTCTCCTGGCTCTGGTCGATGCGGTCGAGCAGGAAGCAGAAATCGAAAGGAAGGTTATCAAGGCGCTCGGTACCGCCGGAGGTATTCGGCACGTCGATGTGCAGATCCTTATATCTTTCAAGATCTCTGCGCACGCCGGTAAAACCGGAAGCGTTGATCATAAAGGCGTTTACTTCTTTGATGGTGGCATAGCCGTTTCTGCGCAGAGAGATGCGCTCGCTTTCGGTGGGGATAACGGTATCCATCACGCCGGGCAAAAGGTAGAACCCGCGCACGATGGCGGCCTTCTCACGATAGTGCTTATGCAGATAATCGCGGATCAGCATGCCTACCGTCATGGCGATACCGGAACCGGTGCCGCCGGCAGCGGAGGAAACAATAACAACGCGCAGCGCCTGCTTGGTCTCTTCGCCGTCCTTCAGAAACAGGTCGTCAATCGTTTTGTACAGCTTATTGATGCGGCCGTTCTTGATGATGGAGTTCAGCGCAAGACGGGAGATGGCGCGCACCTGACCGGCGCCTTCGGATACGGTTTTGGGATACAGCGTGGTATTGCAGGGAAACCAGTTGAGACGTGCGTCGTCGTCGTTTTTCAGGTAATCCAGCACGCTCTGGGTGGAGGACGTCTGGATGCCCACCACATGCGCCTGCGCTTCCTTAACGGAATTCAGATCGTTCACGTTTGTATCCATCGCCACGAAGCGAAGATTTTTCAGTTCGCCGGGATGACAGCGCTTTGCAACTCTTTTAACGATATCGGAACCGATGCCGCCCACGCCGACAAAAAGGGTTGCCGGAACCTTGTTGGGATTCAGTTTTTCTTTTGCCATTGTATTAACCTCCGTTTATTTATTTATGATTTTACATTCCAACTGAGCTTCCTCAGCAAAAATTGTTACGTTGTAAGTGCTGCGGGGATTGATCTTCAGGGGCATATCGGGATTATCTTCGCTCACAAAGCCGCCCTTTTCGCTCTTTACGTACCCCAGAGCGTTGATCTCGATCTTTTCAACGGTGGACGCTGCGCCGAAAATACGCACGATACGGTAAGAACGATCTTTTGACCGCGTCCAACGTCTGCTCTCCGGAACAACCTCAAAACTGATACGGCAGTTCATCGCTTCATCCGCCGGGGGAGAAGAGATTTTGATCTTCTTTGCTTTTCTTTCAAGGGAAGCTTTTCCCTGCCCTTCCATCATGGCTTCGCTGGTTTTGAACACCTGCTGCGTCGCCTTCACGTCCTTCGGCAGCACCTTGCGGCTCATAAACCACAGAATCAGCGCGATCACCGCCAAAAACGAGGCAATGCGGATGATCCATTGGATCCATTTATCCATCGTTGTAAATTCAAACGTGGCCGCTTCATCAGCCTCGATCTGCTGCGGGTCATACTTGATAAACTCCGTACCGTAAGAGCCCTCTTCGGCATCCGCCTTCGGGATGATGGTAAGTTCGCACTTCACGGTGATTCTTTCGTTTCCCGTATCGGGGTTGCCGAGGTACCCGCCGTTTGCGTCTTTATAAAGATATATCTCGATCGCGGATTCCTCCGGCAATATTTTCCACTGGCTCATCGACGCGTTCGGTTCTTTTTTCTCTTTGCTCGAAAGCGTCACTTTCAGCTCGTTCATCTGTTCCGGCGTAAGAAGAGATTCCTTGCCGTCGGAAACCAGCCGCACGTTTACGCGCACGGGACGCCACTTTTCATGATCCGGAATTTTATAGTAAGATTCCACGTCCTTGAATTCGAGGGTCATTTTGGGCGGAGGGGGCGGTGGCGGATCGTCTGTGATCGAGAAACCGCCTCCCGCTGTGGACCAGGGGCTGTCGGTATTTCTGATCGTGTACTTCCCTTTCAGATAAGAGAATTCAACGTCGATCGTGGTTTTTGCATCTCCTTCATCCGGCACCAGTGAGATCGGCTTTTCGTTTTCCACGTCAACGGTATTACCGTTATTGGTCACCGTGATCTTGTACGCCTGCCCGTCGCCCAGCAGCGGAGAATCGGAAACGTCGTTTCCGTCCACGCCGTCTACGATAGAGCATTTCACGATGTAATCGCCCTTATAGATCTTGTCGCCGTCCTTGAAGGGAACGTCGCTCCCCTCGCGGTAAAGCTCCGTTTTTACGCGCACGTTCGGCTCGTAAAATACCTGCAGGGTATCGGAATTCACAGATCCGTTCACGGAAAGCGTATAGTTCCCGGCCGGGCAATCGGAAAAGGTGACCACCTGCCCGTAAAGAGAGGTATCGGTTTTAACGTATTCGCTTCCGACATTTTTATGCGGGTTGCCGCCGAAGGTGAAATCGCTGAATTTGCGCTGCTTGGAATCCGACACCACGTTCATCCTGTTTCCGCCCGCGTCCTGCAGGCCTTCGATCTGAACGCCCTCGCCCTGCACGAACACGATCACCCTGCGCATCGAGATTCCCAGCTGCAGCGAGGTGCCGCTTATATCGCCCGAAGGCAGCTTATCGCGCTGGAAGATACGGTTGCAGATCTCGATCAGCTTATCCTGAATACCGGCGCCTCTTGCTTCGTCGATAAAAAACCGCTGACTGCCGTTTTCGCCGTCAGAGCCGGTGACGGTAACTTTTTTTACGGCTTTATCTTTTTTATCTCCGGCTTTTTGTTCCTCGGTTTTCGGATCGATGGAAAGAAACTGAACGTTGATACCCTCCGCGCCGATCTTCGCGATCTCCGTTGAAACATTGAACGTGTCCGCGCCCTCGTTGGGCACCAGATCGGCGCCGTGATATTCTTCGAAATCGCCGTCGGTGAGAACGATCAGCCATTTTGTGCGGTTCGCTTCGCCCGGCAGGCCCTTCAGATATTTCAGCGCGCTTTCAACGGGATCGAAGGGCGTACCGCCGGCAAAGAGCGTATACATTTTTGTGATATTATCGATATCCTCCGGGCTCTTGATCTCAACGCTGTCGTTTTCACCGGCATAATATTTGTCCTTGCTGTTGTCGTTTTTATCCTCCTCGGGAAAAGCGGGCTTTTCTCCGGTGTAAACCACCTTCCACATCGGGAAGATCGTAAGCGAATCGCCGCCGCTCAGATCGAGCATGGAGGCAAAAATCTCCATCGCAAACTTGGCGCGGCTCCACCGGGGAATATACTCATAACCGCCGTTGGGGTTATCATAGAACATGGAAAGGGAATTATCAAACACTACGGCGATATCGTAATGCGTTTCCACTTTCTTGAAATCCTCCCCGGTTTCCTTCGCAGCGGCGCCAAGCGGTATACACAGCGCCGCCATAAGCACGGCGAAGAAGAACGCTGCCGCACGTCTGCAACGGGTTGTTATGGTTTTCATAGATCGACCCTCCTCAATTCATACCGAAAGGCCCGGCTTCAGCCCTTTCGGAAGGACAACTGCTTTCAGCATTTTTTCAGTTTATTATATCATGAAGCAATCTGCAATTCAACATAAAACGACAATTATTTGTTTTATTTTATAAAAATTATACATAGCTCCATTTTTATAAAATAAAGGGGGGAGAGGGCTTTTTCCGCAAAGCCCCCCCCTGTATTCAGCATTCAAACATACGCGCCAGCTGTTCGCCGATGCGACGCAGCCGCACCGGGTCGTTTACGGTTTCCACGTTCACCGCGGCAGGGTCCGCCGTCCCGGCCGGCGCAGCGTCCGGCGATTCGGGTAAATCCGTTACCAGAACGCAGCGGTTGTTTTCGCCCGGCAGCATGCCCACCGCCCGCAGTTTCCGGTAAAACGCCGATTGCTGATCGGGGCGGGCGCTCACCTCCACGGTCATACTGCGAAAGCCCTTGATCAGCACCAGCTCCATCACGGCGGGCTCCCTCTGTCCGGGGCGGTATACCTCCACGCCGGAGCGAACCTCGTCAAAATACCCGGTTGCCAGCACGCTGCCGTAAACGTACAGCTCCAGCACCCGCTCCGCCTCTGTGAGCAGCGCCTTGATCCGGGGCGAGGCGTAGCAGAAGCTGACCCGGCCGTTTTCGTTTTTATAGTTCAGCAGGTACCCGGCGGCCGCCACGCGCCGCAGAACCGCCTCGCCCCGTCCGGCAAGGGCGGGGTCGGGCGCGTCCAACGCGGACGCCGGCAGGTCCCTCACACGCAGATCGTCCAGCAGCACGGCAAACCCATCCGCAACGGGGCGCACCCGCAATTGTTCGGCCGCGGCAAGAGAATAGGGATCCGAAAACAGCCTCTCCAGCGCCGCCCTGCAGGCCGGGGATGCGGTAAAACGCAGCCGAACGGCTCCGGCGCTGTCGTCCGCAACAGACCAGCTTTTTATAAGGCCCGCCGCAGGCGCGGCAAGGGCGGCAAAAATCTTTTCGGCAGCGCCGCGCACAAAGCCCGGCGCCAGAAAAACCGCTTCTTCTCTGCGGGCCGTATCCAAAGGGACGTTTGCAAGCGCGTCGTTGCGGGCGGCGTGATCCCCCAGCGCGGCGCAAAGCGCCTGCCACACACGCTCCCGGTTCCGCATACCGGGGGCGGACTCTTTTGACTTGTATAAATTCCAGAAGAAATCGCAATCCCGCAGCAGCTCCGGCGGGCGGAAACGGCATTCGGCGCCCCCGGCGCGCAGCAGATCTTCCACCGTAAGGCAGGGCCGGATCGAAACGGGAACGTAATTGAAATCGCGGCAGACGGCGTCCCCTTCAAACACGCCGCGTCCGGACGAAAAGGTATACTGCGCCACAGGCGTCTCCCCTGCGGGCAACCTGCCCCACGGCATATCGCCGCGCTGAAAAGCGGTGATCCGGCGGCGGGACGCGGCATTGGCGCGCAGATACCGCGCAACGGCGCTTTCCGCCCCCGCTTCTTCTTCATAATAAACGACGTCCACGTCCGTGATCCGCTTCGATATATCCCGCAGCGCCGTCTTCCGCGCGGCAGGAATCTCGCCGTTTTCGGCGCATTCCAGAAGCACAACGGTGATCTTTGTCTGCAGGCTGTGGGCGTCCATGATCCCTGCGGCATAGGCAAGGGCTTTGGATACGGCCGCGCCTGCCTCCTCATCCGCAGGCGCAAGATAGGTCACGCGGGCAGGGTTCAGCGTCAGCGCGGCGGCTGCGTTGCGGATCGGCTCCCCGGCGGGGGCGATCTCCAGCGGGATGCACAGGCGGATCGCCGTGTGATAGGTAAGTATAAAAGGCAGATGATCGATCAAAACGGCGTCGTTGGCCTTCAGATCGGTATAGCGGTTGGCCTCCGCCAGCGGAAACAGCGTTTTTTCAAGCATCGCAAAGCGGGCGTGAAGCTCTCTGCCCGCGCCGGGTTCCTTGCGCAGCGCCTCCTTCAGGCCGCGCAGCGCATATTGATACGAACGGAACACCGCCGTCCGTTTTGCGCCCCGCGCCTGCAGCAGCTCCCGCAGCGCCCCGGCAAACGCCCGCACCGCAGCCTGCAGCGCGGGATAGCCCGCCGCCATTCTGCCCATAGAATGCAGATCCGCCGCCACGGCCTCGCCGGTGATCCCCTTCGATAATTCCAGAAAATGCCGGTGCAGCCGCACGCTTACGGCGTCCAGCGGATCCAGCGCGCGGATATCGCCGGTTTCATCCCACCGGCGGGGATGCAGCGCCGGATCCCAGCTGCCGCCGCGCAGCGCACGGCGGTCGGTACAGGGCACAATACAGGGATGGCGCATATTTCTCTTGTCTTTGGTATCGCTCACAAGGCCGGAATAATCCGTTAAGCCCTGCCACCCGGCGGCAATACGGTTTACAACCCAGCGCCGGTGCTCATAGTACGTAAGCAGGTCTCTGCGTTTGCGCCCCTGCGGCAGAGCGGGATCCAGCGCCGCCGCGGTCTGCCGGGCGGCAAGCGAAAAATCGTCGCCCCGGGGCATTTCCACGCCGATGCTGTGCAGCTTATACTTTACGGCAAGCGCGATGCCCAGCGAACTGTTGAAATAATAGGCGCTGCCGAATTGCGCCCGCGCCGCGGCAAGGGCGGTAAGCGAGCCGCTCCACAGCAGATGGGCGTTAAACGCCATACGGCGCAGCTGCCGGTATTCCGGACGCCGCAGCAGCGTTTCGTTTACGTTGACCGGGCAAAGCTCCGGCCCGGCGGCGGGAGCAGGCGGCGCGGTCTGCTGCCGGTAACACACGTAGTGCAGCTTTGCGCCGGGCAGAAAACGCCCCGGCGACGCCTGCAGATCCGCAGCTACAGCGCAGTTCAGGTTCTCATCCCCCAAAGCGATAAAGGCGCAGCCGAAGCGCCTGTCTGCGGGCAGCGCGCTCAGCAGCCGCGCATTGCTGCCGCGGCGCGGCGCGCTGCTGAAAGGCGCGGTTTGCCCCGCGGGCGTACCGGTGCCGAAGAAGACGATCTCGCCGTAAGATTCCGAGGGCGGCAGAACGCCGTCCACGGTAAAAAAGCCGCAAAAGGCGGGTCTGCCCTCCAGAAAGCGTTTTTTATCGGCGGCGATATTGCCGGAAACCACGCAGATCCTGAGCCGGAAATCGCTCACCTGCGCCAGCTCAAAGGCCTGATCGATAAACTTCTGGGCGTAAATACCGCCGCCCAGCACCAGCACGTCCGCAACGCCGTTTTCGGCGCGATCATACAGCGGCGTATTGTAAAGCAGCCACCGGATGGCCCCCGCAGCGCCGGTTTCGATCTGCCCGTTAAAGTAATCCTCTTTTTCGATCACATCCGTGCGCACCACCCGATCAGCGCCCACAGAGCTGTATTTTACATGTTCAAACGCGGTTTTTTCGCAAAGCCGGTCCAGATCCTCCAGCAGATATTTCACGCTGGCGTAGTTATACGCGCCGGGGCGGCCGTCCTCCCGCCGCAGGCATTTTTTCAGCACCCGCGAAAGGCCGTCGGCGATCCCGGCCCCGGCGTTTTCGTCGCACTGCGCGATCAGCATGGAATGGGCCACGATACCGTCAATACGCGGGTAGAGTTCGTCGCGGTAAACCGCGCCGCCGTCGGCCTCCGGCGAAACGGCGTAAAACAGCGTGGCCCCCAAAGAATAAATATCGCAGTTCAGGCCGATATCCTCCGTATTGCCGGAAGCAAGCTCCGGCGCGCGGAACCCGGGCGTACCGGCCGCGGCTGCAAGGGGGTCATCCGCCGAAAAAAAGGAGTTCACGTCAAACAGCGATATGTTTTCCGGCTGGATCATACCGTTTTCATCCATATCCACGCCGAAATTTTCCGGCTTGATATCCAGATGCAGCAGTCCCCGCAGGTGCAGAAGCCGCACCGCGCGGCACAAAGAGCGCACCGCCCGCAGGGTGAGATCCAGATGCAGGCGGCAGTTTTCCCCGGCAAGGATCTCTTTTCGGGCGCGACGCAGATAGGCGGCAAAGCTCACCTGATGCGTATCCCCCGGCGCCCATACGTAGTAGGTATAGTTCTCGGGATCTTCCGGCGAAGCCACGCCCCGATAGAGCTGCACCGCAGGCAGATAGCGGTTCAGATCGCGGTTTTCCACCGAAAGCGCGGCCAGCTTGCGGTACGCGGCAAAAAAGGCGTTTCGGGCGGCAAAGAACTGCCGCGCGCCCGAAGCTTTCGTATACAGCTGCCGCGCCATATCCCCCAAATCAGCCCCTCTGCGGGCAAGGTGATAAGACCTTGCCGCGTCGTCGGCGCTGTCTGCCGGGTAAAACTCCTTCAGCGTGCCCCGCTGCGGCAGCCCGTCGACGGAGGTAAGCCGCACCGCGTGGTAGCAAACGCAGGAACCGCCCCGCCCGGCAAGCCCCTCGGCGCCGTCGATCAGAAATTCGTGCAGCCCGGTCTCGCCCACCGGAAACAGCCGTATGCCGTAGGTGAGCAGATCCCGCTGATCTTCATATACAGGTTTATTGTTCTCCATGGCCGCCTCCCGTTTCAGGCAAAGGATCGAAGCACAGAAAGCTTGCGTCGTCGGCGCAGGGCGTTCGCGCCAGAAAAGCCTCCAGCAAAGCCGGGGAAGCCTGCGCCGCCGCAGCCGCCGCGGGATCGATCCGGTCCCGTAAATACATCCGCCGCCAGGCCCCGTCGGAGCACAGCAGTACCCGCCCCGCAGCGGCAGCGGGCAGCAGACGCACGTTCGCAAAGCGGTGCGCCTGCGCCGTACAGGTGGTATACACCCCGCCGCGCTCCTCCGTACGGCCGGCGGGAAAGGCGGGCGTCAGAACGCCGTTCCGCAGCAAAAACACTGCGGAATCCCCCAGCTGAAACAACAGCAGCGCGCCCGCGCGTTTTTCCACGCAGGCAAAGCTCAGGGTAGAGGCGTATTGCGCGGCGGGCCGCCCCGCCGCCGCGGCGGCGGCTTCAAGCCGGGTGCGGATATAATCCAGCGTAAGCTGCGCGATCTTCTCTTCCGCGCTGTTAAAAAAGTATCTTGTTTCTTCAAAAAGCAGTTTTGCGGCGGCCTCGCAGGCGATCTGAGCCCCCTGCCCGCCGCAGGCGCAGGCGGACACCCCATCCGCCAGCCCGGCAAACAGGCACCTTCCGGTTTCGGAAAACAGAATGCGGTCCTGGTTTTCCTGCCCGCGCCGCGTATGCATCTCCCCGGGAACGGAATAACGGTACGCGTCTATACGGCGTCACTCCCCTCCCGCTCTTTGCGCATCAGCGCCTCGGCGTCCTCCAGCTCGGGCCGGTAAAGACGCATATAATTATCCTTGAAAGCGATAAAGATCACAAACATGTCAAACAGGTTCTTTGAATGGATCTCCTGATATCCGGCGGCCTCCAGCAACTCGTTTACCCCGCGGTAAACCCTGCCGCCCAGCTTACAGCCCGCCTGCCGGCAGAAATGCTCGTAGAAGGAGCGCAGATCCCTGAAGGGCGGCAGATCCCGGTTCGTCCGCTCAAGGTTATAAAGCACGATATAGTAATAATACAGGGCGATCAGCTCCGTGCGGCCCGCGCTTTGCGGGGCGTTCGGGCGGGCAAGGTCGCTTGCCACCCGGCGCAGCCGGTACTGCACCGCCTCCAGCACGGCCTCAAACGCCTTATCGCCGGCGGATTGCCATTGAAACGACGAGATGTTCCAGAAAGAGGCGATGTATTTTTCCGGTTCCCTGCGCACGCTCTCCATTACCAGCGCGCGGTACTTGTCACGGTCCGCGGCGGTAAGGATCCGGTCTTTGCTGTACTGCCGGAAATAGGCGCTGCAGCCGTCCGGCATGGTTTTGCCTGCGCCGTCCGCCGTTTGAAAGCTGCTGCCGTAAAGCTCGCAGCCGTCAAATATCCGGCTGCTCTTCCGCCGCACTTCGCCGCCCTGCACATACTGCCGGTGGGGGCAGTTTTTGCAGCGGCCGCCCACATAGTATTCCCGCTTGCGGTAATAATCGAACAGCACCCGGTATTCCGCCGATTCCTCAAACGCGGCCAGCTCCCCCGGGGTATCCACACTGTCGAACAGCCCAGCGCGCCGGGGGATCTTTTCGATCAGCTTTTTCAGCTGCGCGTAGAGCGCGCCGCAGAGCTTTGCGGCGGTGCGGGCTTCTTTGGCGGCGTTGATCGCCCCCTGGGCCGGGCTGCACACATAGTTTTCGCAAACGAACCGCACAAAGGCGTCGTCATCCTCCGGGGCGTTCAGAAAGCCCTCTTTATACACCTCCGTATACCGGTCGGCGTGGGGGTCCTTTTCTCCGGTTTTTCCTTCGCGCTCGCAGCGGGCGATCATCTCCTTTGCCCGGGCGAGCACCTCCCGCGGGGCGGCGATATCGCCGTATTTGCGTATGCAGTATAAATATATTATTTCAGCGTAGTTTTTATAATTCACGCCCGTACCGCTCAGGATATTGCCGTCGCTGCCGCCGTTTACCACGTTATCGGCAAAATAATCGTAAAACAGATTGGTACGGATATCCGCGTAAAAGGGATCGGCAACGTCAGCGGCGTTATATTTCATGCCGAAGGCGATGGCAAAGATATACAGCTTTTCGCGCAGGTTGCGACGCGAAAAGAAGCGGGCGTTTGCAAGATCGTCCGCCGCCTGCAGCATGGGGCACTCCGGCGCGCTCTGCCATTCCCGGGGCAGGGTTTTCGCCTTGCAGGCGTCGTTGAACCGCTTCTGGATCCGTTCCAGCAGCAGCTCCGTATAGGTTTTTTCCGTTTCGTCCTCGCAAAGCGGCAGCCGCGCTTCCAGCAGCGCGATCGCCGCTTCCTTTGCGGGGTCGCAGCGCTTCATATCCTCCAGATACCGGGGATTGCCCAGCTTTTTCAGATCGACGACCTCCGCAAGGGGTTTGGGCAGCCCCACGCCCGCGTCAGGATACAGAAGCGCCCGGGGCAGGGCGGCGCAGAGCGCGGAAAACGCCGCTTCATCCACGATAACGGCCTTGCCGAAACGGTCCGTGAGCACAAACAGGCGTGTATCGTACCCCAGCAGCGCGGGCTCGGCCTGCTTTTTGGAGGCGGTATACACGCCCTTCAGCGCGGCGCACAGGGCGGGGGTGTGTTCCGCGCTGAGATCCGCCGGCGTAAGGCTCTTCAGATCCGCCCCCGGCGCAAAACACTGCGCCAAAGTTTGCGCCGTACCGTCATACGCCTGCGGGGAAAGCAGCTCGGGGCGGGCTTCGCCGAACACCGCGCGCACCAGCGCGGCAACAGAGGCGTCGATACGCAGAAAGCAAGCCCGGTGCAGCAGCATGGCGCGCAGCGTCTGCTTTTCTTTCAGCCCGGCGGGGTCCCGCTGCAAAAGCTGAAACACAGAATCGTCCGCCGCGGTATAATCGCCGCCCCAGCGGACGGAGATTTCCGCCTTCAGAACGGGATCCGCCAGATCCGCATCCCCCTCGCAGTAGCCGAATTCCCGAATAAACTGGCGTAGGATCAGCACCCGGGTGGGGGCGTTGAGAGAAAACGGCGCGCCCAGATGCGCAAGGCGCTTTTGCACAAGGCGGGTCATATAATCCGAAGAGGACCGGTATTCTTTATAGATATCGTACATCGCGCGCAGGAACCGCCGGTCCGCCTCTTCCGCGGTGGGCAGCATCGCGGCATAGCGGCGGTATTCCTCCATGGCTGCGGCAAGCGCCGCCGGATCGTCGAAAACGCTGTGGCGGATCACCTTTTCCGCGGGGGCTTCGGCGTTTTCGGGCTGTCCTTCGCCGTATTTTTCCTCAAACGCAGGCACCGTGCGAAGCATACGCAGCACAGCCCTGTTCAGATCCATCAGCCCCTCGGGATCATCCGCGCGGATGTGCGCGTCCATCTTGCGCAGCACCCGCTGCGCCTGCGGACGGGTATAGATCACAAACGTTTCAAACAGAGTTTCTCTGGTGCGGTCCAGCATGCGCGTAAAAGAATATTGCTCCATTTTGCCCTTCCTCCTCGCTGTTTTCTTTTATTTTACAGGAAACGACAGGGCGTTTCAACCGTTTTAAACAAAAAGAAACGGGATCGCTCCCGTTTCCGACGTGTTTTTTGTTGTTTTTATACCTCTATACGGAACACATCCGCATAGCCTTCTCCCTCGGCAAGCACGATAAGCGTGCGGTCGCCGTTATGGGCTACGGTGTAATAATCATACCCGCTCAAAAGCTTTTCGCCGGTATACAGATCCATAAGATCGTAAACGCCGGGATCGCCGCTTACCATGGCGATCCAGTTGGCGCGGACGGAGTAATCGAGGAACTTATATTCCCCGGTATCGAAACGGTACAGCAGCGGCCCCTTGGAGGAATCCTGCGTTACGTAGAACCCGTCGGGATACACAAGGTATTCGCCGTTATGGGTCACGGTCACGATCTCGTGCGCAAGCTGAACGGTTTCCTCCTCCGTATCCTCATCCTCGCCGTAGGAATCGTAATCCTCGTCCTCACCCTCCTCGTTTTCTTCCGTCTTGGGCGGTTCGGGGATATCCTCTTTTTTCATCAGTTCCACAAAGGTATACACGTTATCCTTGCGCAGAAGCGCGCCTCTGTGCAGATCGTTATCGGGCCAGATCTCGTCATAGGTGCCGTCCAACAGCTGATTACCGTCGTAATCGTACAGATGGCCGTTGGCAAACACATAGGTATCGTCGATCACCGCCTGCGGCGCATCCCTGTAAGCGTAAGAGATCTCTTCGCCGTTTTCATCCAGCAGCACGTATCTGAGGCCGCCGTCCCCCGCGCGGGCGGCGTAAAACTTTTCGGTGTTGTCTATGCCGTAAATAACGTACATAGAGGGATCGTAAGAAAACAGCTTTTTGCCCGTGGCGGTGTAAACGGTATCCTCTTCCTCGCCGCTCATGGTATAAGCGCCGTTGCCCAGCAGATGGGCAAAATCGGACAGCGTGCGGCTTTTTGAGTTCATGCGCACGCGCGCGCCCTCATCGTCCGTAAACACCAGCAGATCGTTGGCGGCATACTGCGTGGCGGTGTTTTTGGTGCCGTGGGCATCCTGCACGGGCCGGCCGTTTGTAAGATCGTATACCTCCCATTCACCGGCGTACATTACGCTGCCGGCCTGATATGAATACGAAATCATATTGTCGGTGGAGAACAGAACCGCGTCGTCTTCGTTTTCGGCGATCCCGGTCACACGAATGGCGGTGGCAAATCTGCTGCCCAGCACTTTTACCGCGGCATACTTCTGCGGCACAAGTTCAACGCCGCGGGCGTTCACAAGGCCGTAGCGATTCAAAGTTTCCGGCGTACCGTTTGTATCTCCGGTTTCTTTCGTCACCCTGAAATAGCCGTCCGCCGTTACAACCTCCGCATAGATCGAACCGGAATCCACACTGCCGTCAAAGGTCATAATACCGTAAAGGCCGTTTTCGGCTCTGTAGTAAATGCCGCCGTCCGATATGCCGATCCCGGTCAGCCCGGTGGAATCGATACGCTGCAAAATATCCTGCAATCCCGTTTCCGGCGCCTGAACGTCGGTGATTTTTTTTGGAACCAGCGTCGCTTTTCTTCCACATGCGCCGAACAGCGATGCAGAGGACGCCGTAAGCGCCGCGGCAAGCACTGCGGCAAGGATTCTTTTTCCCCTGTTACGGATTGTTTTCATGTGATTCTCCCCTGAATCTGTAATTAATTCATTTTATCACTAACAATTTTCTTTGTCAATAAAAGGAAAACTATTTTGGCACGGAATGGCCGTTTTCGGGAACGAAACAGCGTTTTTGAGATTTTCAGGGTCCTTCCCATTCGGCAAGAAACCGTTCGAGGAACGCGCGCATAAAGCGATCCCGGTCCACGGCGAGGGCTTTGCCCGTATCCGTGTTCATCATATCCTTCAGCAAAAACAGCTTTTCGTAAAAATGGTTTACCGTGCAGCCCTGCCGGGCGCGGTAAGCTTCCGCCGTAAGGCCTGTTTCCGGCGGCTCGGCGGGGTCGTACATTTTGCGGCCCCGGCTGCCGCCGTAGGCGAAAGCGCGGGCGATCCCCACGGCGCCGATGGCGTCGAGCCGGTCCGCATCCTGCACGCACATCCCCTCGGGCGAAGAGGGAACAACGCTGTCCGTTCCGGCGAAAGAGACTTCCGAAATAATCGTAACCACGCGGCGGATCAGTTCATCCGGCGCGCCGCCGGCACGTAAAAAAGAAACGGCGTTGGCTTTCCGCGCGCAGGTATCGGGGAACAGCTTCCGGTCGTCCGCATCGTGCAAAAGGGCGGCGAGCCCCGCAACGGCGGGATCCGCCCCCTCCTTTTCGGCCAGAAACACGGCGGTGCGGTAAACGCGAAGGGTATGGTCCGCGTCGTGCCCGCCGAAATCCCCGGCAAACAGTTCTTTTATATAGTTCTCCGCCGCGGGGATCAGCGCGGCGGCTGCCTCGCCCAAGGGCGTCATTCCTTCTTCTCCGGTACGGCAAACCGCAGCGCGGCGGGCGCGATCTCTATCGTAAAGTGATTTTCATAAATGATCTCGCCGTCCAGCGAATAGGCAAAGCCGGCGGGCGCGTCCACCTCTACCTTTTTTGCCCGCATATAGCACACGATATCCTGCATATCAGGATCGTCCAGATGCTTGCCGTCGGTATACGGCTTCAGAATCTTGAGGAAGCGGAGCCTTGAAATGGGCTTGATCAGGCACACCTCGATCAGGCCGTCGTCCGTTTGGGCCCGCGGCGCGCAGCAGAAGGAGCCGCCCACGTATCTGCCGTTGGCCACGGTGCACAGCAGCGCTCTGCCTGAGGGGTTCAGGATCTTGCCGTCCGCTTTCACGGTAAAGCTGTTTTTCATCGAGGTGAGCAGCGCTTTCGCCACGCCCTTGCCGTAGGCGCTTTTGTTGCCGTGGCCGGTTCTGGCGCGCTCTTCGTTGATGGTGATGGCCACGGTGGTATCAAAGCCGAAATTCACCACGTTATCGGCATAGCGGTCGCCCACCTTCAGCAGGTCCAGCGGCTGTTCCGGCGCGCGCAGCAGCGCGGGGATTTCCAGAAAACGCTCCGCCCCGCCGAAGGCCTTTACAAAATCGTTGCCGCTGCCACAGGGGTAACAGGTTACGCTCACGTGTTCTTTGCCCGCCGCGCCGGAAAACACCTCGTTTACCGTACCGTCGCCGCCGCAGGCGATAAAGCGCACGTCCTCGTCCGGGTGCATGGCACACCAGTCGTTTACAAATTTGGTGGCGTCGCCCGGGGCTTTGGTAACGTAAACGTCGCAATCCTCCGCCGCCGGCAGCCCGGCCGCGGACGCGCGGATCTTTTCGGTGAGATCCGCCTCACCTGCATGGGGATTCACTACAAAGATATAACGCATGATCTTTTCTCCTTTCAATCATTCCGGTTCAGAGCAGAAGCAGGCCCACCGTGATCAGGCACTCGCCCAACAGATAGGTGAGCATCACCGTAAAGTGTTTTTTGAAAATCAGGTCCTTGTTCTTATGGTACCGCACCAGATACAGGGTGCAGTCGGAAATAAAGAAGAATACCGCGCCGATATAGGCGACAAGCGCGCCGGCGCTTTTTACCGACATCAGCTGCGCCATGGCAGCCAGATTCATGGTGCTGTTGGCCGCAAGATACAGTATCATGGGCGCGAGCATCGGCCCGGGGATATTGCCCTTCAGCTTCAGCGTTACCGTTACGGAAACGCCGATATACACCAGCGCCGCCGGGATCAGGATCCACAGGATAACGCTCTGCCGCTGAATGGCGGGCAGATAGGCGAAAATAAACAGTATGTGGCTCACCAGAAAGCTGATACCGCCCGCAATGAACCACGGCGTCCCCTTTGGGATCAGCAGCACGTCCCCCAGCCAGCTGAACAGCAGCGCCGCAAGCAGCACCCATGAGATTTTTTCCGCCGCGAAGCAGTAAAACAGCGCCAACAGAATCAGCAGAAACGGCTTTGTATAAGCGCGCCGTTTCGCGTTATCGCGCCAGCTGTCGATCAGATGGATCACGCTCACCAGCGCAAACAGCCCCAGAAACACATATTTTACATATTGCAATTTACCGGTTCCCTCCCATTTCGTATGATTTATACGTTAATTATACCACATTTACGGAGGATGACAATAAGAATTTATACAAAATTGAAGAAAAATGAGCAGAGCGTTGAGCTTTGAGCGGCGGGCAAATCACAGGAAGGGGTGGCAGCGCTGAATGCTGTACACTCAACGCTTCCGATCATTTCACAAAAAAAACAGCCCGTTTTCACGGGCTTTGGGGTCGTGATTCGGTTTTTAATCTGCCGCGAGGCCTACGGCGAGGCGCAGGATGATACGGGCGTCCGCTGCGGTTACCGTGCCGTCGCGGTCAACGTCCGCCGCCCGATAAACGGGATCCGCGCTGCCGTAGTTTTCCAACCCCACGGAGATCCGCAGCGCCAGTCTTGCGTCGGAGGCCGATACGCTGCCGTCGCCGTCCACGTCGCCGACGGTCGTTCCGCCGGGCAGGTTGCCGCCGGGCTGATTTCCGCCGGGCTGATTTCCGCCGGGCTGGCCGCCGCCGGGGAAGCGTTCACGTATACGTTGCCGCTGTACACGTTCACAACGGAGCCCTCAA
>CAMOVW010000018.1 GCA_946627725.1 uncultured Clostridia bacterium | reverse complement strand
AATAAGCATCCACCCGCCGAGCGGGTGGTTTTTCACATGCGGGCATAGCCCTCTGTTCCTCGCCACGCGTCCAACGCGTAATACGATCTGCCACCTGCGTGGAGACTGTTACTTGCCGCCCTTAAAAGGGCCAACTCCTGCCATCGTTAATTGTTCACCCAGTTGATCTTCTTTTAACTGGTTCTGTATGTATTCTGCTATTCTTGCAGTGTTCTTCCCTACTGTATCCACATAGTATCCTTTACACCAGAATTCTCGGTTTCGATACTTGTATTTTAACTCACTGAATTGTTCATACAACATCGTGCTGCTTTTTCCTTTCAGATACCCCATAAAACTTGATACGGATATCTTCGTTGGTATCTCCAACAGCATATGTATGTGATCCGGGCAGACTTCTGCTTCTATGATATTCACTCCTTTCCATTCACACAATTGCCTTAGTATTTTCCCTATCTCTGCTCGTTTCTCCTTAAAAAATACCTTTCTTCGATATTTTGGTGCAAACACAATATGGTATTTACAATTCCATTTCGTATGTGATAAACTATGTATGTCATTCAGTCCCATTCTGAATGTCCTCCTTTTGCTTTCTTTGTGCAGTTGGCAGACCGCACTTCTATTTTATCGCAAAAGGAGTTTTTTTGTCTATCTCATCGCTTAAGCTCTTTTGAACCACTCGCCCAGCGAGTGGTTTTCGCATACAAAAAATGGCCGCTTTAGCGGCGGCCTGAGAATGTAATGCGGTTCCGGACTTTTCAATGCCCCTTTAGGGGGTAAGCCTGTAATTGGCCCTTCTATGGCCTGTGCAAACCACCACTTCAGTGGTGGTTATGATTGCTGCTTTGTTTCGCAGGTTAATAACGGTTATTCCTTACCGTCGGCTGAAGGTCTGTTCCCAAACCGTATCGCGGGCATTGCATATCCGGGGGCAGCAGGCTGTCTTCCCAACGGTATTCCCCGGCAAAGTTGCCGCCGGGCCAGCGCAGCACTGTGGGGGAGATCTGTTTCAGGCATTCCACCACGTCCTGCCGCATACCATGAAAATGGTTCTCTGGCAACAGAGATACTGCGCCGAAGATCACCTCGGTCCGTTCGGCAAATGTGAACCGTATTGTGGCGCAGGGGTCGTTTTTCCGGCGGGGTGAGCAAAGCGCAAAAGGCCTGCCAATCCCCGGGCGCAAGCTCAAAAATCTGTTCAGCGTATATTCTATCACCGGTTTCGTTTGTAAGGGCGGCGGTCAGGCGTACGGGCGCGGCGCTTTTTACGGTCAGGCGCAGTTCAAAGGCTTCGCCGCCGGTGAGATACAGCCCCTTTTGGCTTATGCCGCATTCGCCGCTGTAAATATTCTGTACGCTTTGGCGCTGCAGCTCGTTGCGCCGGGGCATATTGCCGCCGCCGATATGGCGGGTATAGCTCTCGCCCTCGGTCTTGTAAAACGCCCGGTCGCCCAGCGCTTCCCAATCTGCCGTAATGCCGTTGGGGCGGGCTTCCCGGCAAATTTCCGGTTCTTCAGCAGCTGCGCCGAAAGGCCCCCGGTCACCGCGGCGCGGGTGTGTTCCAAATTATGCCCAAAGATCATGCTGCTGAGCTCCCGGGGGTCGTCGGTATCTATAAAGAGTTTTGTTTTCGTGTTTTTCAAATGTGTTTTTCTCAGTTATTTCGTTTTGCCGATACGGTATCGGCAGCACAGCCTGCCGTAAGGGGCGGCGCATCCTGCGGTAAAAATCACGCTGTCGGCGGTGGAGGATACGGTCGTAGTGCTGTGCATTGCCCCGTACATGATCAATTCATCGGCAGCATCAGATTCTGACCGGCATAGATACTGTTTGGGTTTTTCAGTCCGTTCATTGACACGATCAGGGAATAATTATTTCTGTAGTCAATTTCATTCTTTTTGCAGATGGAATACAGGGTATCCCCTTCTTCAACGGTATACCGGATAAACGATACCGTGGAGATCTCCGGTTGTGTTTCGCTGTTTGTTTCCGCAGCCTCCTGTTCGGGGGTTGTATCGGTTTCTTCCTGCGCTGAGGCAGAGGTTTCGTTGAGCTTGCGGATTTCTTCCTCCTGTGCTGAAAAACGCTTGAGAAATTTTTGGTTTTGCGCGATCATCGCCCCGGTTAAAACAAGAACCGTTACAGCCAACAGGCAAAGCGCAACCTGAATAAATCGGTTATTGCCTTTCGGCGCGGAAACCTTGTTCTTGTTTTTATTGTCTGCTTCAATGTCGATTTTTTTGCCGATATCGTCAAAAATGAAGAAACCCTTCAATTTCTCGATCCGTCCGTTTTTCCATTGAAAAAAACCGCGGATATTCTGAATCGGATCGATCACATATGCGATCTGAAATGGCAGATTAAAAAAATTCTCGTGAATGAACACATCGTAATTAGACAAAAAAATGCCGTAATTCGGGTGCGTGTGCTGCCAACCGATGATTTTTTTGTCGGGGAATTTCGATTGATGTTCTTTGTGTACATAATCCCAGGTTTCATGCGTAAAGGTTAACGTAGAGGCGGATGCGTCTGTGTATCTGGCCTCGATGTAATCAGAAATAACAATGTGCATTTTTTCCTGTTCGAGGCTGTAAGAACCAATCAGAATCGTGCCTCGCTCATGCTGTGTATCTACGCGGGAATACTTTTCCAAGGCGGAATACACGTTCTGTTTGATGTATACTTTTACATCATCGTTTTCAATTTCGCCCACTTTAATGAAATTTACCGGTAGCTGCGTCGGGTTTTCTTCCGCAGCTTCTTCTTCCAGTATATCGATTTCAAAATCAGTATCCATATTTCATACCTTCATTTCTTTATGAGTTTACTTCCGCAAAAAGAGCAATAAACATTTGCCGCGTCGTTCAGCGTGCCGCATCTCCAGCAATAGACGTTGCCTAAAATAATATCGCCGTCAAACGTTATCTCAAAATCGATCGTATTCTGTTGCGCCCCGGCAAAGCCCTTTCCCTTCGAATAAGATATAGAGCCCATGCATCCGAACGTGGTGCACCCCTGATTTTCGATCCAGCACTCTTTGTGGTGCGGCATTCCGCAATCGCTGCAAACAACCACGTCGTCTCCGGCGGTCAGTTTTGTTTTGCAATACGGGCATATGATTTCCATAGCTGCGATCATTCGTTGGCGGGAGCATTGCTTGAGGTTGTTTCAACTGATCCGTTGGGCTCTGACGCAGCCGGGCCGGTGGTTTGCACCGGTTCGGTGGATTGCACCGGTTCGGTGGATTCTTCTTCAACAGGATCTGTTTCGGATGATTCTTCCGTCTGCGTACCGACTGCCGCGTTTCTGTTCTGCGCCTGCATTTGATAGAAAACGGCCTGCAGCTGCTGCTGCATGGTTGCAAGCGCCGTGTCTGCGTAATCCGTTAACGCCGTTTGCTGTTTTTGCAGCGTTACGATCTTGCTGTTCAGGCTCAAACAAAAACATGTAAGAACCGCAATACAGGCGAAAAGAAGGCCGATCGCCAGCGGATATACAAACGGTACTTTATGACCCGTTTCCTCTGACGCGCCATTTTCTTTTAACAGCAGATCTGCCGCATCGATCTTTGTGCCGGTTCTGTCAAAAATATAGTAGCCGCTGCAGCGTTCGATCTTTTCGTTGATCCAGAAATAGAATCCCTCAGTTTTCTGAATCGGGTCAACAACAAAAGCGATTTGATTTTCGTCGCTGAAAAAATTGGTTTGAATGAATTTATCATATTCTGAAAGGAATATACCGAAGTTCGGATGCGTATGTATCCAGCCTACGATTTTCATTCCTTCGTATTTTTTTGCGATTTCCGCATGAACATATTCCCAGGTTTCATGGGTAAACTTTAAGGTTGTGGGCGTTCCTTCGCTGTACTTGGCCTCAACAAAACCGTGAATGATGATATTCTTTTTTCCGAATTCTTCTATAACACGCCCTACGAGCATACCGCCGCATTCGATTTCGGTTTTGTTCTCGCTGAATTTATGGATCTCTTTGTAGGTTGCCTGCGAAATGTAAATGCTCTTATCCTCGTCGCCTTTTTCACCGATAAAAATAATATTTTGCGGCAGCGCTTTGAGAAATTCGTCGCTTTGATTCGATTTCGTATTTTTTTTCTTCTTTTTTGCCATTTGTTTTCACTCCAATATGTCTATTTCAAAATCCGTGCGATCGCTTTGATCCAGCGTCGGAACGATATCCTTCGTTTTGTTTCGGCGGATGGATATCAATAAAACGATATTCAGAATAACGGAAAGCGCCGCTATTGCGCAAACGGAAAAAAAGGCTGCTTTGCCGATGGTATGATTGTTCACCGTATGGGCGGAAGAATCGTTTTGTTCCGTTGGCGCGGCGTTCGCCGGATCTGATGCCGCAACGGAGGTGGTTTCATCCGGTTCATCTGCCGGCATTGATAAGTCATCGATAAACTCCATAATGATATTGATGGGGATCGAAAGCGCAATTCCTTCCGAATCAAGCATTTTCAAAGTGTTTACGCCGATAACCTCTCCGTTTGAATTCAACAGCGGGCCGCCGCTGTTTCCCTCGTTTACCGCCGCGTCGATCTGTAAATACGGCATGCCGCAGTATTCCCGGTTTTTATTTGAAATGATACCCTTGGTAAGCGTATAAGAAAGACTCTTCGGCGCGCCGATCGCGTAAACGTCGTCCCCTACTTTTACAGAGGAAATATCGCCGGTTTTTATGGGTAAATACGCGGCATCTTTTACGTAGAGAACCGCAATATCTTTCTGCGCGTCGTATCCTGCAAGCCTCGCTGAAGCCAGTTCATTGTTATATGAGCGAACGATAATATCCCTTTGGGAATCTATTACATGCGCATTTGTTACGATCAATTGTTTATCAATCGCGAATCCGCTTCCCAACGCGTTGCCGGATTCTATAACAAAAACGGAATCATAGATCTGATCTACGTCAAAACCAACAGCCAGGGCGCCGGTTGAAAAGACAACAAGAAGCAACAGCAGAACAGAGTAAGCAAACAATCTTTTCATCCTTTTCCCTCCAAGTATTTTCTCTTATCGCCCTGCTACGATGCCGTAACAGGGCGATATTGATTTTTATTTCGTATTAAATACAAGAACGGAATTACCCAAAGCAATCGCGTCGCCTTGTTTCAGAACGTGTCTGGTTACCCTGATTCCGTTTACAATGGTGCCCATAGGTGTACCGCAGTCCGTCAATACGTATTTGCTGCCTTCAAGCTTAATATCGCAGTGGTGCGGCCCTACAAGCTTATCCTTAAAGAGAACGATGGTATTCTTGCCGTTGTTGCCGATGCTTGTGGTGCCGGCGAATACAAGGTATTCTTTTCCTTCAAACTCGCCGCGGATCACCTTGAGCCAGGCCGCTTTTGCGAACTGCTCCAACAAACCGACGCCCACGCCGATCAGAAGACCCATAATCAGGATCGCCACGCCTCTTGCAACCATATCCTCGGGAATGATCTCGCAAACATAGTTGAACAGAAAACCGCCGATAAACGCGCCGGCAAAACCGCCGAGGGTGCAGAAAAGGATCCGCTTCTTTTCCGGCTTGATCAAGCCCACAGCAAGACCGATGCCGATACCCATAATCGCCCATCCTACGCCTCTGAGCAGCGATTTGATAAACAGGGAAGAGTCGGTATCGATCACGGCGGCGTACATCAGTTGGGCAAGATAACCGCTGATGAAACCGATTACAAGAGAGACGCCTGCGCCGATTGCCGCATATTTTACCGCGTTCTCTTTGGAACCGTAGAAAATGCCTTCGCCAAGACCGAGGAACAGTCCGATAAACAGGGCGAGTCCGGCAGACCAGAGCGCGATACCGATCCTGCTGATTCGTTTCTGCGCCGCAATCAGATCGTCTTCGTCCGATCCGAAATCGTATTGATAAGCGTCATACAGGGCGTCCTCCGCGTTATCTTTGAAGGTAAGATACTGTTTCAGGCAATCTTTTGCCCCATCTGAAATATCCGTCCCCGTGTACCATTTTTCAAACGTATCGTTGCCGTTTTTATCCAGTCCGTTCTGCGCGCAATAGCGTTCATATTCGGAATAAGCTTTGTTGAAGGCCTTATCGGATTTTTCGGAATGCGAATAATAATCGGAAAGATGAGAGTATCCGAGAACGGCGGCTATGTTTTTATTTCCGGTGATCCCGTCGGTGAGCTCTGTAATGCCGAATCCGAGGATCGCCCCGATGATAGCCCATAAAATGCCTTTTACGAGAACGGTTTTAAAATTGACTTTGTTGCTCTTGACCAATCCGTTTTTATCGATCGTCTGCATGCGCTGTGCCGTCGGCACAAACTCAATTCCGGCAAGCTCTTCCGGCGTGATATCAAAATCATTTTCCGTGGGCGGCGGATTATATGCGGCCGGCGCGGGGGCTTCGGGCGGCGTAACGTTTGCGTTTGCGAACGAAGGATCTGCCGCACAGGTTGCTTCCTCAGGTGCTGCGGCGTCTGAAGATTGATCCTCATCAAGCAGGTCAATGGTTACAGAATCCTTTGCGGAAGCATAATCCGCCACGTAAAGGTTGATATTGCCTACAGGAAACAGGTGCTTGTTTTCGATTGCCCATTTTGCCGCGTCGGCGGAAAGCGGACTTGACGAATTCCACGATTTATACTGGATCATATCGCCGATATTGATAATGATATCCGTCAGTGATTCTCCCGCGCCCCAGATATCTCCGATACAAATCTGTCCGTCTCTGAAGTTCGGATGCCAGATTGGGGTTGAAATCGTACAAATCGGTTTGTATCTCGGGTATTCGGCATGAAGTGTAATATCAACCTCATGCCTGCCCAAAGTTTCAATCCTTCCGTCCGGCAAAAGATAAATACCGTTTACAAAATATGTTATATGGTATTTTTCCGGTATTTCATCGTCTCCGATGGGCGTAACAATGATGTTTTTGTGATTCGCAAAATCCTTCCGTACCTGTTCAAAGTCGGAAGCAAGTCTTCGTTGTCTTGCCGTCATATCTTTATCTCCAATTCTTCAAAAAACCTGTCTCTGTCTTCTGTAAATTCATAGTAGCGCATTTTTGTTCCTGCTCTTCCGCCGATAATGTGCAGCGGCGGCAGCCCGATCTGCGCAGGCGTTTTGTTGAGAAAATCCGCGTCGCCGGAAATGGTATGAATGCTTTGGAAAGACATCTGTTTGCCGCAGTCGCACGTCAGCATCTGCCCTTTCAGCTTGTGCACCGGAATCATCAGTTCTTTGTGCTTCCCGCAGGAACAGGTCGCGCGTGTTGCGATATCTCTGTCTAAATCGATAACCGCCTTTTCTCCGAGGTCGCCGCGTATTGCGGCAAGCACCTCGCCGAGGGTGATTTCTGAAGAAGACCAGTGTGTTTCAACAATGTCCTCATAGATATCGTGACTCATACAATCCGGTTTTTCCTGATATTCCACAACGTAGGAATCATGGGTCAATCCGTTGAATACGTATCCCTTTCCGGCAAGGGTGGGCAGATTTCGGTCGGCGTGCAGCAGCTTCAGCATTTCCTGCACCTGAATACCGGCAATGATCGAAGAGGAGGTTGGCGTTGTGGGGATCTTTCCCTCGTTCATCTGCTCATGGGTCAGCAATGCGCAGGATTTACGCTTGTTGATCAGCATCCAGTCGGTTTCCGTCATCGTGCACTCATAGCAAGCGCCGTGGCCGGGGATAAAAACCCGCGCAAAACCGTTCAGCGCTTCGATCGCGCCGTCAATCCACGGTTTGTTCACATGATAACAGGATTGATTGATGGAAAGCCTTGCCTCGCGGTTGTCGAGCCCGCCCAAAACAACGTCCATCCGCCGAAATACGCCTAAGCCAACGTCGTCGATAATGTTCAGATCGAACGCTTTCGCTTTTACGTCCGGGTTGATTTCCATTGCCCGTTCCGCGGCGACTTCCGCTTTATATCTGCCCACGTCTTTTCTTCGATACAGTACAGATCGTGTTAAGTTTGTGTTCTCGATCCGATCCATATCAAAAATCAGGATTTTTCCTATGCCGAGCAGCGCCAGATTCTTGATCAGCTCGTTTCCTATGGCTCCCGCGCCTACCACCATAACGGTAGCGTTTCTTAACCGGTCCTGATCCCACCATGGGATCAGCCGGAGCCGGGCGTAGCGATCCTCTTCAAAATCGGCTTTATCAAACTGAATATCGTTTTCCATTTTAATCAACCCGCTGTGATCTCCGGCTGAAGGCGCAGAACGTCGCCGTCCTTAATGCCGGCTTCTCCCAGCGTTTGGGCTTCCAGAAGCTGGCGGCCGGTAACCTTATGTATAAATTTGTAGCTGATGGGGTTTCCGTCCGGGCCAACAGAGGGAAGCTTGATTTTTTCTACCAGCTTCACCATGATGATGCCGCATTTGATATCATCCGGCAAGCCAACTCTTTGTTCTTTGTTGCCTGTTGCGTCAACAATAACTACATTTACTTTTCCCATAATCGTATCTCCTTTTTATGCTTTGTTTTTTGATTTTGCTTCAATGATTTTTGAAATAAAGAAGCAGCAAAGGGCAAGCCCCAGAACAACAAGCAGCGCGCCGAAACCGAATTTTACGATACCTGCAAGATCCTGCACGTTGTTTCCCGTTCCCGCGGAGGCGTGCTGAATGCCGGTGTACGCATCGCCGCCGTAGGATTGGTAAGAAAGATAACTGCCTGTATCAAGGCAAAAACAAACAATGCCCAGAATGATCGAAACCACGCCGCTGAATAAGCCGCCGATAAAGGCGATTATGGAATTGCTCTTTTTTGCGATGGTATCTGCAATATAATCGGCGTTGATTTTCGGCTTCGCCGGATCCGCAGCCGGTATATAGCCCGGCCCGGGATATGCGGGCGCGGCGGGATTCACAGGTGCGGCGGGATTCACGGGCGGCGCATACGTATTTTGCTGCGGCGCCGGATTCATGGCAGGACCGGATACGGGCCTACCGGGCCCAGGGGCGCCGGGCATAGGGGCAGGGGACACAGGCGTGCCGCACTGTACGCAGAATGCCGATCCGGCAGGTAATTCCGCGCCGCATTTTACGCAGAACGCCTTTGCGGCTTTCGGCTGAACGGAATTCTGTTGCGAACATCCGAATGTTGTGCAGCCGTGGTTTTCTTCCCAGCAGCTCTCATGATGCGCAATGCCGCAGGCAGGGCATACTTTTACAGCTTCGCCCTCTTTGATCTCCGTTTTGCAATACGGACAAATTTTACCGATGTAGTTCTCCATTTTAAAAACCTCCTGAGTTTTGTTTTATTATTTTCCCAAAGCGTCTTGCGCCCATTGGTAATTATTGTAGCAATTCACACACATGTGCGTACGGGCGATGCTTTTATAATTGCCTGCGGAATCGCCGGCTTCAAACACTCTGCCGCAAACACTGCACGTGTTTGTTGAGGAAGCGCCGCCGGAAGAAGAACCGCCGGAAGCGCCGGAAATAACGAACCCTATGATCAATAACAATATGCAGATGATAATGATCAGACCCTTGATGGAAATCGTGGCGGATCCGATTTTGATCTTTTTCTCTTGCGCTGCGTCTGCCATTGTTTATTCCTCCTTTTTCAGGTATGCGGCTTCAATCAGCGAAACGTCGTCTAACCGATCCTGCGCAAACAACTTGTTGATGCGCTCTACGCCCTTTTTAGACAGGCTGATGCCGTCGGACATAGTGCTTGAGATGTTTTTAAGCCCTATGTTATGGATGAGTTTGTCTGTCTTTTCTTCTGTGGAATCATATTTTGAGTATTCTTCTTCGTCAAAATCCGTATATGTGTCCCAAAGTCCCCACTTCTGTTTTTCCGTACTGTAGTAATATAACCAGTAATTGATCACCGTATTGCCATAGCTGTTATTAGCCGCAACCGTCATAACAACATATCCCGTGTCGCTGTACCAGGCGTTTCTCAGATCAAAGGATTTTGAATCTTTCAGATCGTCAACGCACATGGCGCTGCAGTAGGCGATTGTGTTTTCGATAACAACGTCATCTTTTCTGTCGTCCTTTGCCGCGCTGTATGCCTTTTCAAAATTACCAACGGCCATGTAATCGTCAACGGACTTAAACACCTTGGGAAGGATCAAAATCGCCAAAACAACAACGATCACCGCCGATATTGCTCCTATGATGATTTTTATCGGCTTCTTTTTCTTCTTTTGGTTTTCTTTTACAACGTTGCTGTTAAATTGGTTGATGGCGGTGTTCACTTCAGATGAGATCGCCAGATCTGCTTTCTGGCCGCATCTGGGGCAGAAGGCTTGCCCTGCCTCCAGAGGAGTGCCGCATTTGCCGCAAACAGGCTTCTGCGCTTCTCTTGGCGCGCCGCAAGCGGGGCAGAACGCCTGATGCTCCTGCAGCGGTGCGCCGCATTTGGGGCAGACGGTAGTTTGCGCTGCGGCGTTCGGCATGCCGCATTTGGGGCAGAACGTCTGTCCGCTGCCAAGCGGCGTGCCGCAGTTTGCGCATACCGCGGCGGGGGGCGTGGGCTGTGCCGGTTGATGCTGTTCCGGGCAGCCGAAGGTGGTACAGCCATTGTTTCTTTCCCAACAGGCGGCGTGGTGCACGATGCCGCAGGCAGGGCAAATCTTTACTGCGTCGCCCTCTCTGATTGCCGTTTTGCAAAACGGACAGATTTTGCCAATGTAGTTCTCCATAAAAAACCTCCATATGCTTTATATAAATTATTATAATTCCGCAAATGAATACTAGTTTGTAATTGTAACTTTTGCTTCGCCGATCAGCTCTTTGGTACCTTTGTTGTAGACATATGCATGAAATGTTCCTGTTGCACCATATGCCGGTTCAAGATACCATGTATAAAAATACCCTCCGGAAGATCCATCATACCAAATAAAGTCCCAACTTCCGCTTTTTCTGGAGCTGGATGGCCAGGAATAGGAATAGCTTAATTCAATCCCTTCTAAGGGTGGACCTCCAGAAAGAGAGACATGGCAGTATACTGTTTTATATTTGCTGATAGAAGATTTGCTTTGGGTTTCATTTGTTTCGCTGTCATTAATGATGATTGTTGCTTTCCATGCATAAAGACTGTTATATATACTTTTACTGTCTTTATACCCCGCAGCCCGCAAATCCTTCAGATACTTGTATGTCGTTACATTTGTACTGTTTTTATGTGCCTGTACATACCCGTATTTTGCCTCGTTCAGTTTTTCTTTGCTGTCAGAATAGTCCCCTAGACCGTTGAAAACAGAAATCGCGGTATCCCAGGATTTCGCAGAGATCTGCGTCAATCCGTACTGATAACAAACTTCATCGTATTTTTCCGGTACGTCCTTGTAGGTTTTTACTTTTGTAAGGTAATTGTATGCTTCTCTGTAGTTCTTTTTCTCAAAGCATTCCAAACCGTAAAGGTACCGGCATTCCTTCAGCTTTTCGGCCGCGTCTTCATAGGAACCGGCGCTTGAAAAATGGACTTCGGCGTCTTTGTAGTTTTTCTTGTCGAATAATTCTTTGGCAAAAAGGTAGTGGGATTTTTTTGAGTATTCTTTCGATTCATATTTATTATTATTGATCGAATCGAATTTTTTTGCCGCTTCCTCATATTTTTTGTCTTCAAAGTCTTTCAGCGCAAGCAAATATGTATTTTCAACGTCGCATTTGGTTGCTTTGGCATCGCTGTCTTCGTATCCTTTGATCTCTTCAAACAGGCTTTTTGCTTCAGCATACTTTTTGTCCACCATAAGAGACAGCGCCTTTTTGTATTTTGCTTCCTTTACAAGCTCGGCGGAATCATTTACGTCGCCCAGCGACGTAAATGCGGCGATCGCTTTATCATAATTGCCTTTTTCCAGATTGCCGACTGCGATCTCATAGCGCAGCTGGGGGATAAAATACAAAACAGACGCCAGTGTTAACCCCACAACCGCAAGCGCGGACGCCGAAATGGCGACGGCGCGTTTGATGAGGCGGTTTTTTCTGGCCTTTTCTTCTGCTTCGGCTTTCTCTTTTTCTTCCAGCTCTTTTCTTGCCCGTTCATCCGATAACCGCTGCGCTTCTTCAAGACGCCGTTGGGTTTCTTCTTCCCGCTCCTTTTTGATCCGCGCCTTTTCGGCTTCGGCAGCCTGAAATGCGTTGAGCTTCTCCTGCAATAGGCCGTCCTTCAATAAAGCCGCGGAAGCGTTGAAGTCGGTATTGCAAACGGGGCAAATGGAAACGGAAGCGTCAAAACACGCGCCGCAGCAGCACCGCCGCATCGTTTTTTGCTCAACGGGCACGCTTGCCGCCATGTTTGAAGTTTCACGCTTAAACTGTGAAACAAGATCTTTGCTGCCCAGCTTTTCTTCCAGTGATTGGGATGGAAGGATCGGTTCCCCGGTATCGGAAACACTGAGTTTGGTGTTGTCGGAATAAATCAGACTTTTGATCGTTATCTGAACGTCCCGCGCGTTCGGATTTGTAAGCTTTACCGGAACGGTCTGCCCGAATTCCGTTGTGCGGTTCGCGTGGAGATCCAAAAACTGAACGTCCTCAATGCGCTCCGTTTCGTTGCCCCACGGGTCCGTACAGCGGACGTCCGCCAGCAGAGCCATTAATATCTTATCCGTATACTGCCCGAACCGGAAACGAACAAACACATCTCCGTTGCTGTTATTATCCCGGATCATCGTATATCCCGATAAGATCACGCGGGCTTCCGGATAGAGGAGCTTTTCTTCGGACTTTTTAATCTCCTCAAATCTTTTTATGGCTTTTTGCGGTACGGCCGGCTGCCGGGGCGGCGCGTAGCCGTTCCCCTGCCCCTGCGCAAACGCCTGCGGCTGTTGGGGCGTGCCGATCATTTCCTTGATCAAGCCGGTGCATCCGAATGTTGAACACCCCTGATTATCCTGCCAGCATTCAAAGTGGTGCGGCATATCGCAGATGCTGCAAACGACGATATGGTCGTCCTCCTTAAAAACGGAATTGCAGTACGGGCATCGCTTTCCGATATGCGGATTCATTTTATCTCCTCCTTTTTGTATCTTCACTGTCGTCCGTCGGGCAAACACATTTCGCAGGGCGCGTAAGCGCCGGAATCAAATTCTTCTTTTGTCAACCGCCTTGCGTTATCTTTGTTTTTTACAAAAACGCAGTCTTTTTTATGATATTTCGCTCCCGTAGACGTAATATAATATTCTCCGTAGTAGCTGTTCTGTTTTTTTATTGTAAATGCCGCCGAAATGCTTCCGGCTGCCAGAACAAGGGCAATGAAAAAGGAGATCAACGCTTTTTTGTGTTTTGCGGCCCACGTCTTCATTCTTTCTGAAAACGGAGGGTTCAAAAGGTAATGCGTGAACTCATTCGCTTCGTACTCATCCTGTACGTTGAATCCCGTTCCCTGCCCGGAATGTATATGCTTACATACAATATGGCCGATCTCATGCGCAAGCACGATCAGCCTTTCTCTGCCTGAAAGATCCTTGTTGATAAAAATCAAACGGTAATCGCCGGAAGAGAATATAAAACCGTTCGTTTGTTTTACAAGCTCCTCCAGCCGGAATTCAGATATTAAAGTCGCAACATTTTCGTTATTGATCCCGCGCGTATAATCAATGATCGTGTATCCGAGATTCTGCGCGGCCGCGGATAAAGACGCGTAATTGACGCATGATATTTTTTCTGTTTTTACAAACGACAGCGCCTTTTTCTTTGCTTCAAGATTCATCTTCATCCGTTTTGCTTTCCCTCAGGGCTTTTAGCGCCTCGTCTGCCTTATGATTACGCTCGGGCGTGTTGAATTGAATGCCGTCGAATGTTTTTACAACGGTTTCGCCTGACAGCTTCGCACAGCGTGCGTATTCCAGCATTACTACGGTGCGGATTGCCTGAAACGCGGCGTCGTCAAGCTGCTCCAGAACCACGTCCGGAATGCCGACAATGGCCGTATTTGCCGCAGGTGTTTTTCCGTCGTTTATGGTTTTGATCAGCTCCTCCGGAAACGCACCGATTCTTCTTATCATCTGATGCGTAGCAGCGTGATAGTCAAAGAAAAACACCAGAGATAAATATGTGTTCCACGACATTTTTCTGCTGCCGGCCTCAATGGAAGAGTAGGTTTGTCTTGAAATGCCGATCATAGACGCGATTTCTGTTTGAGAGATCCCGATTTTTGCTCTGAGCGGAGCCAGTTCGGCAGTTAACGCCTCAATGAACATTTCCTGTTGTTTTTTTGAAATGGAGTATTTTTCGTTTTTTTTCATATTCTTCATGCTGATTGTAAATGGAATGGCGCAGAGCAAAATACCCTGCAAAAAATGAATGATCGTTTTTGTCGAAAATAGTCTAACATATGTCGCAAAATATGTCAATATGTATTTTGTTTATCAAAAAAACTGCTGCATTTATTCCTGATTGTCGCAGATCATACCTGCGTACGGCATATCGCTTCACTCAATGGCGCAAGCGAGGCCCGGTTCTGCTCAAACGCGGTAAAATCCATCGCCTTTTTCTGATTCCACACGCCCTCGGCGGTGGGGGCAAGCGCAGGGCGACGGAGACAAATTCCCCGGCAAGGCGCGCCGCCGGGGCGGGCGCGTTTACGCCGTAATCGCCCTGCGAGAGCAGCCGCCTGCCGTAAGCTCCGGCGTGGGCTGGCAGAGCAGCTCCCTTTAGAACACCTCCGTGGCGCGGGGCACAAGGTAGTTGACCTCTTTGCAGAAGCCCTCCCGCCACACCGGCGTTCTGCTGAGGGAAAGCGCGGTATACGAAAGCTTCTTCCCGCAGACGCCGGATGGGCGTTTTTCCGCCGCGCCGGTTCAGGTCTGGTCCCCGGTCTGTATGTTCCAGCCCGTTAAGCTGCCTTCGGTGAGGCGGATGCGTACCGCGCCTTTTGTTGCCTGTACCGTGCCCAACGCGCCGGGGATGCACAGCGGCAGGGTGACGTTTTCCGATATGGGGTTAAGCGTTATGATCCGCCGCGCGGCGTCCACCCGAAGGCCCAGCGCAGCGTTCAGTGTGGTCCAGCTTGACATGGGGCGCGTGTAGTGATGGCCGCACTCCCAGTGGTCCCACAGCGCGCCGAAACGGGCTTGGTTCTTATGGACGGCCGCAACAAGCTCTTGCGCGGCGTCCTGCAGCCCCACGGTGAGGCAAAGCGCCGCCGTAACGTAGCCGATGCCCGTCCATACGGCCTCGGTCTGGCAGTTTTTGTGAGAAAACAGCGTGGTGCGCCGCCCTTCGGGGCAGACAGCGTTGATCAGCCCGCTGTCCGGGTCAAAGTTGTTTTCGAGTATCACGCGCAGAACGTCCCTGATCCGCTCGTCCGGCAGGTTGCCGCCGATCCCGGCCGCGCGCAGGAACCATTCGCCGTCCAGCTGGTCGGTCATCAGGGTCTCGTCCTTTTCATCCCCGCAGCGCCAAAGGTCGTAGTAGGTTCCGTTCCACAGGCGCGTTTCAAGGGAAGCGAGGCCCTTTTTCAGTATGCCGCGCCAGCGTTCGGCGCGGGCGGCGTCGCCGATCTCATCGGCGATCAGGGCGGCGGCCTTCAGCGCGGCGAGCCATAAAACCGAGATATACACCGGCGTGCCGGAAAAATTCCATGCGTCGTAAGTGTTGCGCGTGGTCTCCCGGTCGGGCAGACCGTCGCCGTCCGCATCGAGTCTGCCGATGGAATCCATTGCGCTCACCACGTGTGGCCACATGTCCTTCAGGTATCCGGCGTCGCCGGTATACAGGTAATCCCGCAGCGTCATCAGCACAAACTGGTTGTTCATGTCCACCCGCTCATAACCGTTGCCAACGTGGTCCAGATCCGGCGTAAAAAAGTGGTGCACGCGGCCGTCCTCCCGCTGGAAGGCGGCGCCCATGCGCATCTGACCGAGCTGCAATTCCGGAAACAGCGCCAGCAGCCCGAAGGAGGCGTGATAGGTGATATCCGTGGTATGGAAGCCGCAGAAGCCCTGCCCCTCCCACAGGCCGAACTTGCCGTCTTTGAGATACCAGGCGCATTTTAACAGCGTGCTCAGGTGCCCGCTCCAGCAGTCCGGGTAAACCTCGGGCAGGGTGGTATCGTAAAGCAGCGCCGAAAACGCTGCGGCTTTGTCAAAAATATCCGGGTGTTCCCGCAGAAACGCGTTCGCCTCCGCCGCTCCGGCGAACAGGTTTTCGTAGTAATGGCCCAGTTTTCGTCCGTCTTTTGCGAAATGGTTCGTAAAATACCAGGTAAGTATAAAACGCACCGTCTTTTTCTCGCCGGGCGCAAGGCGCAGCGTGCTTGCCAGCGCCGCGGCGCCGAATTCCTCCGGGCGGCCGATGCGCAGGCGGTTCTGGCCCTTCATCGCCGTAAGAAACGCTCTCTGCTCCGCTGCGGTTTCCGGAAATGCGGGCCGCACGTGGCGGATGCGCCGCAGCACGGAAGAAGCGAATGGATATTTTGTATATGCGTTGAACAGCGCTTCGATCTCGGCGTCGGAAAGCGCCCCGGCGTCTTCCGGGATGCCGGGCGGCGGAAAACCTGCTTCACTGTTCGGCAGCCGCCCCGTTTCGCGGAAGCCGAACAGTACGGATTCCTGACTGACGCCGAAATTGTCGTCGTCGAAAATATATTCCCGCAGAAAACGCCGGTATTCCCCCGCGATAAAGCTCTTTTCGCCGTCGCCGCCGACCGAGAAACAGGTTTCGCCGCAGTTCGGCGCGTCGGTCTGCTCCGCCGGGCGCAGGGTCACGCTTACGCCGTCGCCGGTTGCCGCAAGGGTATTCCGGCAGCCGCCGTCGTTGCAGAAGGTGGGGATGAGCGTACCCAGCAGGCTGACCGAAAGCGGTTCGTCGGCTGTGTTTTCGATTTCAAAATCCATATAAAAACCGGGCGTGGCGGCGATATCCGTTTGGTGCGGCACAAAAGGCGCCGCCGCCCGCCCCGTCACCCGGCAGGGGAGAGAAGCGTCCTCATACTGCAGCTCGCACAGGGGGAACCGCCCGTTGAAGGTGATCCGCTCCACCGGTTTGTTCCATGGAAACATCCGATACGTAAAGTCGTCCGGATCGGTCTTCATGCCCAGCTTGCGCACAACGGGCCGCCCGCCGTCCTTTTCCGCACGGACCCAGAACGACAGCGCGCCGGCGCTGCCCTCGCCGTCGTCAGCCTTGTTTTCCCAGCAGACCTCGGTCATCCGGGGCGGGTTGGCGATCTGCCAATAGTGAAATTCGCCGTCGGGAAACAGCTCCACGCTGCCCGCGCCGATGCCCCCCAGTGCGATCCCGCTGCCGCTGGGCTTTGTCATAACGATTTTTGCCATAACGATATCCCCTTTCTTCTGCGAACGGTTTTTTGATTGATTCTATTGTATCATTTCCCGTGTGAAATAACCAGCCCTTTTTGTTCCTTTGCCTTTACGGTTTCATCAGCCGGCAGCGCATGAAAAAAGCGCAGGCGCAATAAAGTCGGCGCGTATTTTTGAACAGGCAAAAACGATGCGCCGGGCTGCTTTTTCTCTTGTTTTTTGAGGTCGGTTTTTATATAATGGAACTTGACGGAAGGAGGAACGGAAATGATCATCAGAGCATATAACGGCGGCGACCTTGCCGCGATGATCCATATCTGGAATGAGGTGGTGGAGGACGGCGTCGCCTTCCCGCAGGAGGAATTTCTGAATGCGGAATCCGGCGAAGCGTTTTTCGCGGAACAGAGCCGGTGCGGCGTAGCGGAGGTCGACGGTGCGGTTGTGGGGCTGTATATTCTGCATCCCAATAACGTGGGCCGGTGCGGCCATATCTGCAACGCAAGCTACGCGGTCGATTCCGCGCACAGAGGAAAGCATATCGGCGAAAAGCTGGTGCTGGATTGCCTTCAAAAGGGAAAGGAGCTGGGGTTCCGCATTCTGCAGTTCAACGCCGTGGTGGAATCCAACGTCCACGCGCGGCATCTGTACGAACGGCTCGGTTTCCGGCAGCTGGGTACGATCCCCGGCGGGTTCCGCATGAAGGACGGGCATTATGAAAATATCTGTCCGTATTACCGCGTGCTGTAAGATAAAAAACGACCGTCCCGGTTTTTTGAACCGGGGCGGTTTTGCGTGATGTCTGCGCAATGTGAAATGTATCCGGCGTCAGCCGAGCAGCGTCCGATACTGATATGCTCTTACGTAATCGATCACAAAATCAGAGGGCTGCGCATCGGCCTGCAGCGCGTCGCCCGCCCAGCTTGCCCCGGCAACGCCGTTGGCGCCGCCCACCTCCGCCGTCAGCAGAAGGTATTCCGGCACACGGGACGTTCCGCCGAAAGAAGAGCGGCCGGTTTCAACGCCGTTGATATAAAAGATATACTCGTTTTCGTTCCACTCTACGCCGTAGGTGTTAAACGTTTCATACGGGTCGTTCGCCTCAATAAACGGGGTCGCCACGTTTTCGGATTGTTCCTCGCTGCCGTAGCCGTCGATATGGATATTCGTCGTTACAACGTTTACGTTATCGCTGAGCTTATAGTGGTAATTGGGGGACTCGAAAACGTCCAGCTCCGCGCCGTCCGTGCCGCCGTTTCCTACGGTATGGCTGAAATCCTGCGGCAGCATCCAGAATGCCGACCACATACCTACGCCCTTGGGCAGAATGCAGCGGACTTCAAAATAACCGTAGGTCTGCTGGAACAGGCCTGTTGTGCACACGCCGCAGCTGTACCAGCCCGCCTTGCAGCCCTTGTATCCGTCGGCGTAATATTTTGTGGCAATGTTCAGATTGCCGTCTTTCACCGTTGCAAAATCCGTATGCCACCAGCCGCCCTGCCGGACCACCGACGTATCCCCGCCGCAGCGGAAGCCGGTCCATCTGGACGCGTCCAGCGTATCTCCGTTGAACGCATCGGACCACACAAGTGAGAAATCCTCCGCAATATTTTTTAATTCGTCAACAAGCGTTTTGCTTAGAGAAAGCCCCGAATAAGGTTCCGAACCGCACAATCAGAGGATGCAGATAATCGCGCAGCGACCACAGAAAACGCTGAAAGATATTACCTTTGGTTCGTTTGTATGGTAACTCCGGTACGACAAGAAGTCAACGCTTTTTTCTTTCTCCGCAGGTCAGAATCTGCGCCGCATAAACAAAGAATAACGGAAATAGGATATGCCCCACGCGTTCTTCAGATCTTATGAGAAAGCACCCATTGCAGCAAATCTTCATACCCCATGCTTCCGTCTGCAACAGAAAGCCCGATGTGAATGATTTCTTCATCCGTACATTTGATTTTGATTCCGTTCATTTCAAGAAAAGAAAGCATAACGTATATGCCGATCCGTTTATTTCCGTCCACGAACGCGTGATTGCTGATAAGGGCATACCCGAGCCGGGCGCCCTTTTCTTCTTTGGTTGGGTAAAACTCCCGATCGCCGAATCCCGCAAATGCACTCTCCAGCGCGGATTCCAGTAATGCTTCATCCCGAAGTCCGATGCTGCCGCCGGTTGCCTCCGCCATCAGTTTGTGCAAAAGCAAAATCTTTTCCTTCGAGAATTTGATCATTTCGCAAGCTCCTCAAACGCGGCTTTGTGTTCCCGGAGAATTCTTCCCGCCACAAATTCCAGCTTTTCGTCTTCCGTCATGTCGATCTGCGGTTCCGTATCCAGGTCGATCACCAGCAGCTTCGGCCGGTTGTTCTTGAACACCACTACGTGCCCTTTTTCTTCCGCCTGCTTCGCAACGCGGGAAAAGTTCTGATTCGCCTCTGTCGCGGTAACAATGGCGTTGGTATCAATTGTCATAAACACTCACCTTCCTGTAAACAGTATAACACAAATTAGGTAAAAATCAACCTATTTTCTTTTACATCTAAAACTACATCGGACTAAGCAGAATACAATCCATTTCCGACGATTGGCCACAATTTACTCCGACGATTGGCTGGGGTTCACTCCGACGATTGGCAGCATTTTATCCAGATGATTGGCGTAATACGGATAAACAGGTGTTTTATCATTCAAAAAACCGCTCCCGGCGCAGCTGCTTCGCGGTCAACCTCCGGGCGCGTTCTTTTTACCTCTGTTTCCTCTGCAAGGTCAACGTTTTTTCTTTCTCCGCAGGTCAGAATCTGCGCCGCATAAACAAAGAATACGGAGCCGATTCCGTGCTCTGACGCAGCCCGGATTGCATAAAAACCGGTCTGGTTTTATCACTTTTCTTTGTCTGAACATGCAGAGACCGTTTCTTAGTACGGCAATCTGTTGACGCAAAACCGCTTTTGTGCTATTGTAAGGATGCTGAATACAAAAAAAAGGGATAAAAAGGGGATACATATCATGTCGTTCAAGATCGGTTTTGCTTCGGAAAATACAAATACAACGCTCCCCGAACAGCAGGCTGCCGTCCCGCCGGCGGAAGCCGCGCCGCGCAAATCCGTCGTGCAGATCTACTTTGCGGACAGGAATATGAATCTGGCCTACTACAACGACCGTTTCGATTTGAAAGTGGGAGATTGGGTATACGTGGACGGCAAGCTGGAGGGTTTTCGCGGGCGCGTGACCTCTGTCAACTATAATTTCAAGATCAAGCTTTCGGCCTATCAGCGCGTGATCGCCAAAATCGATACGGACGTCCACGGCACGTTTTTCCACGTCGGCTCGCACGTTGTTACCTTTGACCGGTATGCGCTTCCGGCGGAGCAGGTGATCACATGGTTCCGTGCGCCGCTGCCGGAAGAGGAAGAGATTGCGGCGGGGTTCGACGATACCGCATTCTCTCTTGACAATTTGGAGGAAATGCACGCCGAAAGCAAAATCGTTGAACGCGGGCACGACTATTATATGGAAAACCGGGTGCGTTATCTCTGCATCGACGGAACCAAGGGTTATGTGATTGTGGAGGGAACCGACACGTATGAGGTGGAATTTGAATATCGGGACAGAATGATAAAGAATCTCACCTGTTCCTGTTTCTGTAGCTATCCCTGCAAACATGAGGTAGCCGCCATGCTCCAGCTCCGGGAATCCCTCGACCGCATCGCGGAAAATTATCTGGAAGAATATGAACAATCCGGCTATCTCGCATGGCTGAGCAAAAACGCGCTTTTCTCTTACGTCTTAGCCGGGAAAGAAACGGGTTCCCTCAGCCTTTGAGAATAGGGAATCCGGATTGAAGGGGGACAAAAACATGACAAACACAGCGCATTGGATCCGGCAAACGCATCTGTTCCGAAAGGGCGAATATCAGTGCTCCACCTGCGGCTTCCTCACCGGGAAGCCCGCCGCAGCCTGCCCGCGCTGCGGGGCAAAAATGAAGGGCACCAAGTCCGGCCGGTCTTGGGTAGACGAAATGGCTGCCTTCGATGCGATATTTGAGGATTAGGGAGGGAAAACAAATGAAAGATCTGATTATTCAGAAGCTCCATGAAATTGAAAGAACGGAGCAAATAAAAATTCTGCTTGCGGTAGAATCCGGCAGCAGGGCGTGGGGCTTTGCCTCGCCGGACAGCGACTACGACGTCCGTTTTATTTACGTACGCCCGAAAAACGAATACCTGAAGCTGAATAAAAACCGGGAAGTGATCGAACTGCCGATCAACGACCTTTTGGATATCAACGGCTGGGATCTGGACAAAACGCTGACGCTGCTGTACAAATCCAATCCGACGCTCTTCGAGTGGTTTTCCTCACCTATTGTGTATCTGGATACGGAATTCAGCAAACGCTTCAAAGAATTGATGCTGAACTATTTTTCCTCAAAGCACAGCCTTTACCATTATATCAGCATGGCGGAATCCAACTACAGAGCGTATCTGCGGGAGGAAACGGTTAAGGCGAAAAAATACTTTTACGTTCTCCGTCCTGTTCTCGCTTGCCAATGGATTCTGGATAAGGGGACGCCGCCGCCCATGCTTTTCTCGGAATTAAAAGACGCTGAACTGCCGGAATCGCTGCAGCCGGCTGTGGAAAGATTGCTGGATATCAAAATGAACGCGCCGGAGTTAAAGATTATTCCGCGCGTAACCGAAATAAACGACTATCTTGATTGCTCAATACAAGAGATTCGCGCACAAATTGCTTCTTTGCTGGATGAAAGGGATCGCTCCTGGGCAGAACTGAATCAGTTGTTTCTGCTGACGCTGGATGAATACGGGATTTAAGAAAGATTGATCAAACTTAGATTGCATCATTCTGGCATGAAAAGACCAAACAGTACGCCAAAAGAAACGAGAAATAAGGTACGATTATGAATCCTATGCAGTTTTTGAAAGATACCTATCAAAGCCCATGCCAATACGGGCAGAAGAAAATCTCTTTGTATATAACTCAAGCATTTCTGTTTAATCCGGATGTGGTTTTTGAATTCTTTGAAAACAATCACGTATGGACCGTCTGTTGGTCAATTGATGTGACTTTAGAGCAGTTTTTTACTACAGTCAGAACTTTTCAGTTAGACAAGGCCGAACGGACGGCAATCATTCACGATCCGACTTGCAATCAAGCGTTTTACGAGGCGCTGCGTAAAATTAGCCCGATCCGTTCACATCCCGTGGATGAAAACACAGTGGAACTGTTGAATGAATTATGTAAAAATGGGCTTCCGGAACCGAAATGGTTTCCAGACGGATTTGATGGGCACAATTACAGGATTGTTTTCGACGGTTTATTCGAAGAGTATTCCTGTTGGTGTAATCTGCCCGAAGAATGGGGAATTCTGTACGAAATGATTAACACTTGCGTTTCGTATGCCAATCTTTATCCCGACACATACGGGGCAACACTCTATACGGAGGATAGAACGTGATTTGGAACAACGACGATTTCTTCGGCGGCATGTTTGATTTTAACGGCGACGGCCAGACCGACGCTGTCGAAGCAGCGCTCGGCTATCAGATCCTCGACGAAATGGACCGGGAAGACGACGAAGCTAACGCTTCCGACAACGATTGACTGAATTTTTCGGCAGATTTTTGAATCAATCAAAAAACTGCCGATATTTTGTTGACTGTCCTGCCGGTTTGGAGTATACTGTATATGTTATTATCGAAAATTGTGACCACAGGTGGTGCATATGGAGTATATCAGCCGACATTTGGAAAACAGAATCCTTGAGATCAGCAAATCCTACGCGGCGATTCTGCTGACAGGTCCCCGGCAATCCGGAAAAACGACGATGCTGCGGCGGCTGGCTGAGAAGGAAAACGCCGGGCGCGGCTACGTCACGCTGGACGATCTGAACGAGCGGGACATGGCCAAAAACGATCCCAAAATGTTTTTGCAGCTGCATAAGCCCCCGGTGCTGATCGACGAAGTCCAGTACGCGCCGGAGCTGTTCACCTATATCAAAATCCACATTGATGAGCATCCGGGTCCCGGTGATTTCTGGATGACCGGCTCGCAGATTTTCCGTCTGATGCGCGGCGTGCAGGAATCCTTGGCCGGGCGCGTGGCGCTGCTGCATATGTCCCCCCTGTCACAGCGGGAGATCATGGGGGCGCCGTGCGTGCCCTTTGATACGGATTTTGACCGTCTTTTAGCGGAAAAAGAGCAGCTCCCCGCCGTTACCGCGCCGGAGCTTTTCGAGCGTCTGTGGCTGGGCTCCATGCCGGGAATTGTCAGCGGACAGTATCCCGACCGCAACGTGTTCTATTCCTCCTGCCTTTCCACCTATGTGGAGCGGGACGTGCGGGATCTCTCCGGAAGCGTGGACGCGCTGAAATTCACCCGGTTTGTCACGGCGGTCGCCGCCCGCGCCTCGCAGCTTCTGAATTATAACGCCCTTGCCGAGGACGCGGATATTGATATCCAGACCGCCAAAGCATGGGTCAACATTCTGGAAACGCTGGGGATCATCTTCCTGCTGCATCCCTATTCCAACAACGTGCTCAAGCGCACGATCAAAACGCCGAAGGTCTATTTTTACGATACCGGCCTCGTCTGTTACCTGACGCGCTGGTCCTCGCCGGAGGTTGCCGAAAGCGGCGCCATGAGCGGCGCGTTGCTGGAAAATTACACGGTATCTGAGATCATGAAAAGCTACCGGAACGCCGGACGCGAGCCGTATCTCTACTTTTACCGCGATCGCGACGCCAAGGAAATCGACGTGATTCTTGAAGGTGACGGAAAGCTTTGCCCGTTGGAGATCAAAAAGACCGCAACGCCCGATAAACGCCTCACCCGCGTCTTCGGCGTGATCGACAAAGCCCCCCTGCAGCGCGGCACCGGCGCCGTCCTCTGCATGGCCGACCGCTTCAGCGCCTTCGACCGCGATAACCTGATCGTGCCGATCTGGATGATATAAGCATTCTCTTTACAGACGAATGATCCGGACGGCGCGCCGCGCTATGAAAAATAAATATGCCGTTTTGAAAACAGGAGACTATGTGAAAATGAAAGCTTTTGAGAATTACAGCACGCATATCCGCAGCACGCGGAGGGAGCTTCTTTTTGAGTATTTTCTGCCTCTGCTCGCGGAGTTTTTGATACTGGTCCTGTGCATCGTGCCTTTCAGATTGCTTAAAGAGCTTGGCCCTTTGATCGAAGAGCCTGCCCTGGTTGGAGAAGAACAGACCAAACCCATGGCCGGCAGGCTGGCGTTCGGCGTCGCCGCGCTGGCGCTGTGGCTCGTTTTTACGTTTATCGCGTCGCGGGCGGCGAAAAAAGACAAGCACTACGCGT